>CAZSVU010000062.1:0-31843 GCA_964610275.1 uncultured Polyangiaceae bacterium
TCGTCAGGGTACAACCTCAATGATCTCGCGGTGGACGGCGTATTCAGGAGGCACACCCGTGCCCTCGCTCTCGGCTCTCGCTGCCCGGCGGCTGACGTCCGACTGGCTCGCTCGGCGCACGCGTTGCAATCATCGCGAGCGGTCAACCGGGGTCGCGGGCCCCCGCGCTCTCGGTTGTATGTCGAGGCTGGAGGAATCCAGGTGTTCGTGCAGCAAGGCAGCCCGAACTACGAGTATGCGAGCGCCACCTGGATGAACCTCTCGGACGCCACCAGCGGTTGGCAGGACATCGTCTTCGACCTCTCGACAACCAGCGACATCGATCCGAGCGCCATCGAGAGCATCTCGATCCAGGTCAACGCCGGCTCCGGCTGATCGAGTCGTACATGGCGGTTGTGCCCGTCGATTTCGAAGTCGCGAGCAACCATCATTGGACCGCGTCCTGTACCACTATTCCGCCGGCACGGAAGTGGCGGTCTTCTTCGATGGATCGTGTCCGCCGAGCCCTTGAGTCGGGATGCCGCTGCGCTGGCCCACCCGAATGCCCTCATCTTCCAGCTTTGCTTCTACGCGGTGGCCGGGTGGGTCAACCGGGGCCAGCAGCAGGTGATCGAATACCTGATCGACGAGAACCGGGTTCTGCGTGAGCAACCCGAAACGTGCTGGACGGTTCTTGCAACCCCGCCAACCACGAATCCCCCCGTGGACCAGCGCCCAAGCGCGCTGTAGTCGTCCACCGCGTCGTGTTGGGGCGGGCTCGCACTCCACGCCTTCGCAGTAGCCGGATGAGTCGAGGGCCTGCTTCTGCGACAACATCCGCGCCCGTCAGAGCTTCACCAGGCGCACGCTGGGAAACTGCACTCGCAGGCGTTCGAGGTCCACGCAGTCGGAGGTCAGCACCCGGTCGTGGCGTGTTGCAGCAGAAGCCATGACGACCGCATCGACCACGCTGGCCCCCTTGGTCACGGCCAACGCCTCCCCGGCTCTGCGCGCCACCGGTTCCTCAAGCGGCTCGACCGTGCACGCCGGCAGCAATGCGGCAACCCGAGCAGACCGGGCGCCCCCCCGCCACACCTCGGCCACCACCACCGTCGGAACGGTCAGGTCCAAGCCGCGAAGGCGAGCCTCCTTCAGGTGAGCCATCACCCGCCGCTCGGCGCGCTCAACCGCGATGAGCGCGCCACTGTCGAGCGTCAGACCTGCCATTCGCTTCGAACGGCGGCGAGCTCTTCCTCAGTGATGACGCCGTGCGCCGCCTCGTACTCGTCCAGCAGATCTCGTAGCCTCCTCTGCCGCAAGTCGCGCGCCAGCGCTTCAGTCACGTGAGCGCTGAGCGTGCGACCGCTGCTGCGGGCCACCTTCCTCGCCTCCCCCAAAACACGCTCGTCGATGGTCACCGAGACCTTCTTCGCTCGCGAGCCGTGCAAGCGAGACCGCTGGGGTCGGGCAGGAGCCTTCGACTTCCGCTCGCGGCGCATGGAATGCGGGTCTGGCTTGCTCATGCGTTATCCTACCTCGGGTAGGATAGGAGTCAACGGAGCACGAGCCTCCTCGGCAAGAACGAGTCCGGCGGTCGGCGGTTCTCGCATTGGCAGCTCCACGTTCCCACTGTCATGGCGTCCCCCCTCCTCTACGCCTCCCCCGTCGGCCGTGCGGCGCACCCAGTTGCGCCCAATCGTCGACTCGATGCTCTGAGCGCGGCCTGTGCGCCGATCTCACGCACGAACTCGACTCGGCCAGAGCAGACCGGCACCGATGACGCGTCTGGCGGGCCGCCATGGCGAGGTGGCGGCACCCCCCTGAGCAGTGCCCTCGTCGGGCTCGAAGCCCACCGGATCCGAGTCGAGGTCACCTGCGCGCGGGGCCCGGGCTTCTTCACCAGGGTGGGGCTGCCCGAAGCCACCGTGCGCGAGACCCGAGTGCGGGTGCTGTCCGATCGCGAAGCGGGCGACTCGGTCTGATGGTGTGGGCTCCCGTGGGTGGAGGAACGCTGTCCGCCGCCACCGACTCGCCACCGCTTCGCCACCCTGGTTCGCGCCCACTTTGGTGACAATCACGCCTGCTCGGTCCTGGCACGCCCCGTGCGCTCCCCTGCCCCGTGGTCGCCACCGCCGCCACCAATGGCTCGATCTGTGGGAAGCCCCTGGGGCTGACCACCGCACTGAGCAGCGCGCTCATCGGGCTCGAAGCGCATCCCATCCGGGTAGAGGTGTGCTGCACTCGCGGCCCGGCGTTCTTTCAGATGGTGGGCTTGGCCGAGGCAGCCGTGCGCGAGGCCAGGGTCCGGGTCGCAAGCGCGCTGGCGCGCATCGGCGTGCTGCTCGACGAGTACGCCATCACCATCAACCTGGCGCCGGCGGAGCTCAGAAAGAGCGGCGCGGCCCTGGACGTGGCCATTGCCGTCGGTGCCGCTAGGAACTTCAAAGGGTGTTAGAATCCTCAACGCTGCGGCAGCCGGAGAGGTTGACATGACATTCGAAGTGCGACTTTGTGCTGACCTGCGGGCCAAGGGCCGCTGAGGTGATGCAAAGCGCACCGCGGCCACGGCGCTCGCGGTGCGCGGGTGGGGGCTGGTCGGAGCGGGGGTCGCGGGCTCCTACCAGTCGGGTGGGAGGTCGTCCATGAAGTCGGGGGAGCCAGCGCACGCCGCGCCGCGTGAAGTGGCTCAGCGCTAGCCGGTGGCGGGTCATCCGAAGACTTCTCGACGTGTGGTCTGAGCGCCGCACTGCCGTCGCCTCGACGGGAGTCAGTGCGCTGTGCGTCAACATCGCTCTGTGTGTCAAGGTCGGCACTGCTGCTAGCTGCGTGATCGCTCTGAGAGTCACTGGGACACACCGGCACGACACTCGAGCGCCACGCCGAGTGTGGCGCCAACACCCCATGGAACCGAATCAACGGATGCCGTGGGGGAGGTACCCGCGCGGCCAGCCTGGCCATGAACTGCAGGGGGGTCATGACCCGATGCGTCCGTTCGGGATTCCAGGGCTTTCGCAGCTGGTAGGCCACCATTCCTTCGAGGGTCATGCTGAGACGCTCCAGGCTTAGAGGCGGTCGCGCACAGTATCGGAAGAGCTTTTCCCTGCCCTCCCGATTGCTGGCAGCCACGACCACTCCGGCGTGCACGTCGAAACCGCGATGGTGGCCACCGCGGCGAGCCCGCCGCTCCGGGCGAGGTAGCTCGTCGCCATCAGCGTGAGCTTCCGCGTCGGTGTCTTCGGGTAGGCAGGTGAGCTCGCCCAGCCCGATCGACCCCTCCAGGCACGCGTCCAACGCAGCACGCTCCGGAGTCTCGTTGCTGTACTGCACCTCATCGGGATCCGCCAGCAGCCCCTTGCGTCGCAGCCAACGTTGCACCCGCATGCTGGTGTTGAGAACGATGTAGGCCAAGTCGGTTGGATCTGGCCGCCTCAGCCGGTGAAACTCTGCCGGCTCGCCCGCCGTTGACCGGGTGAAGAGCCCATCGGGGACGACAACATGATAGTGCACGTTGGATTTAGACTTCCACCAAAGCGCTGCGGGAACTGCACGGCGCCGCTGCGGGGCTGGCCGATGCCCAACTCGCGGGCCCGCTCGCGTTGCCACCGCAAGATCTCCTCCACGAAGATTCGGGCGACGGCGGACAGCGCATCGGCACGTCGGGCCAGAGTCATCCGGAGCTCGAACGGGACGCTGAGAACCCACTGCCGCAGGGGAACGTCGGGGATCACTCGGTCGACGAGGTGTGCCGCAGTGGCGCACATGCGCCGAGCATTGCAGGTGGCGAGAGCCATGGCGGCCGGTGGCCGTCGCCACCTGGCACCCGGTGCATACCGCCACGGTAGGACCCGGATGTTCGAAGAGCGGCTACCCGGCACGACTCCCGGGACGCGGCCGCTTCAACGTGGCGCAGGCGCGGCCGAGCGACGAGCGGGAGTCGTGGGCCGTGGCCAACAGAGCGCAAACTGTCGCACGGCGCGCCCGTTTCAGGGTGGCGCTCCACTCTGGAATCCCAATGTGCCGCGGGTGTCGGTGGCGTCAGCCCGGGTGGCGGCATGCAGGGAGAAGCCGAACTCGGTCACGCAGAGCGGTGACGCGACCCTGCCCAATCAGCGGGATTCCAGTAGCCCCTCTTCCGAATATTACCCGGCAGATATTGACAGGCTGTTTTACCCGGGCAATATTCTCGACATGACTGAGATGCGCAGCTTTGCGGCGTTTTCCGGGTCTGAGCTCCTCGCGAGGGGGGACATTGAAAGGGTCATCCGCCGCCTGGTGGGGTCGCCAGGCGGCGGAGCCGACAGCTCGACCTTGGTGTTCGAGGAGAGCACGGGCACGCAAGTCGACTTTGACCTGCGCGGCACCGCAGAGGAAGCCATCGCTCGGCTCGACACGCATCCGCTCTTCGGAGCCGCACCCGGAGCGAACCCGCGACGCACCGGTCCGGGCCGTCCCAAGCTCGGGGTCGTGAGTCGTGAGGTCTCGCTCCTGCCCCGCCACTGGAGTTGGCTCGAAGCGCAGCCCGGAGGAATTTCCGGAGCGCTTCGCCGATTGGTCGACGAAGCGCGTCGGCGGGAGCCGGGCAAGGAGCAGGCCCGGATCATCCGAGAGGCACTCGGCAAGATCCTGTGGGCAGTGGCCGGCAACTTCAAGGACTTCGAGGAGGCCTCGCGCGCGCTGTACGCAAGCGACCCAGCACGGTTCGCCGAGCTCATTGCCGGCTGGCCGCCGGACGTCCGCGACTACTCCCTCTCGCGAATCCACGAGGCGCAACGCGTCGAGAGCGAACGCGAAGCGACCTGAAACAGTGATGACTGATCCTCGGTCGGTGTTCCAAGGCCGCAGCGGGATACCGGCGCACCGCACTTGAACCGAGCGCGCATCCGCACTACTCGCCCGACGGGAACTCGACGGCCAGCAACCGTGGCTCGAGCACCACCAGGGGTCGAAGGCCGGATTCGCCCGAGAAGTTGAAGGTCGCCATCACCGTCCCCGCCGACAGCACGCCCGCGCGGGCAATGAGCCCGGATTCGGCTCCGATGCGACGATCGATCTCCTCGGCGCCCAGGGTGCGCTGGCGCTGGGCACGGTGCAGGCAACCCGCGCGCCCACCGCACTGCCGGGCCCGGCTCTCGTACTCCAGCTCCTTCTGCCAGAGCTCGTGCCATAAGAGCAAGCTGGCGGTGGCCTTGCCCGTGTGCATTGCTTTGCCGACCTCGGTGAGCTTCTGCACGTACTGCTCGCGCTCTTCACCGGCAGTCATCTGCGCGCGCATGACGAACAGATAGGTCTTGGCGACCAACCCCAAGTCAGCCTGGGTAGAGCCGGGAGGGGCGGGTGGCGTGTCTCCCAAGATCTGCTCGAGCAGCTGTGCAGCGCGCTCCCGATTGATCCTTCCGAGCGCACCGGCCTGGTCGATGGTGGCACGGAGCCGAAGCCCGGGCGGGACGTCGGGCGACGTCAGCTTCTCGGCGATCTTCTCCAGCACCTGGTAGCCGCCCGGTTCTCGGGCAATCGCCACGTCTGCTTCCGCCATCGTCAGGATCAGCCCTGCGCGCTCCAAGGGGTGCTCGGCTTCGTCCGGCAACGACTGGAAGAGCTCCGCGCGCCCGGCCTCTGCCAGATCGGAGCGCTGGCGGGCGATGGCACACCACATCCGCAGGAGCGCACGGGTCTGACTGAGCTCCACGGGAAGCTCGTCCGGCAGCAGCCCAATCAGAGGCAGCACGTCGCGCTCCTGCATCAGGAATGAGGCCAACTCGAGGACGGCAGCCTGGGTGAATCGATTGTCGGGTGTCCTGCTCCCGAGCTCGCGGGCTCGCTCAATCAGCGCGTCGGCGATTTTCACCGGCAGGCGTACCCGTTGCCCGGGTTGCTGCTGCGTCGCCGCATCGAATCCTGCCGTGAGCGTGTCCACGAAAAGTGCCAGCCCCTCGAACTCGGGCGAAACCGTCACCGCAGCCCCGGCGGCACGCTGCAGCGCTTGCAGGCGCGATTGAAAACCGTCAGGCGACGGCGGGCTGCCCGCAGACTGGCGCACCATGCCGTAGATCCAAGGCACCACGTGCGCCAAACCGAGATACGTCTCGACGCCTCGAGTGTCGCGCCCCTGGCCCGCGGCCCATGCTTCGGTGACCAGCGCCAGGGAACGCCGAGCGGTGTCGCTTCGTTCCCACGCGACCGCACAAAGCAGGATGTTGCCGGTGGCCGACTGCACGCCCGGGCACGTGTCTCCGTCCAGGTTGGCCAGCGCCAGGGCGCTAGCCAAACCGAGATGCGATCGCGCCTGGCCGCTCGCAGGGCTCAAGAGCTTTCGAGCCTGGTCGTAGCGACGGAGCTCGAGCAGGTCGCGTGCCAGGGCCAGCAGAGCTGGGCCCGCTGCGTGCTGCGGCGCCTGGGCCACGCGCTCGGCTGCAGCCACGAGGGCTGCCACGTGCTCGCGCGCGCCAGACGGGCCGGCCTCGGTCGCGTGCGATGTGGCCGCGGTCTCGCCCGCGCGAAGCGCTCGCCGCGCCTCGTCCACGTCGAGTTGGCGAGCCGCCATCTCGGCAACCGCCAGCAACCGTTCGCGGTTGGGCTCGAGATCCGCCGCAGCCTGCCGGGCCAACAGCGCAAGATCGGCTCGACCGATCCTGAGCGCCACGCGGTCGATTCGGTCGCAGACTTCGGGAGTGAAGCGGCTCGGGCTGCCCACCTCGATCACCTGGTCGCTGAGCCAGCGCTCCGCAGCCGCCTGAGCCAGCGGCGGCGCTCCCGCCAGAATGGGGCTGGCGTCCGACTTCAACAAGGCGCCGCGCAGGGCAAACAGGTCGTCGGCGGCCGAGCCGATGGCAAGGGCGTAGTACGCCTCCGGGCACTGGCCCCCGGCCGCTGCGTGCAGCAACGCGTTCGCACTGGCATCCGCGCCCTGCAACCCGGGGAGTTGAGCGCGCTGCTGGGGGTCGAGTCGGGTCATCACGGCCTCGACGTCCGCGCGCAGCTCCGGGGGGAGAGCTGCGGTGACGTCCACAGGACGCCGAAACTCTCGGAGCGCGTCGAGCAGTCGGTCGCGCGCGGTCGGTGCACCGTCGGTTGGAGCGCTCGCAGACGCTGCCGGGCTCGGCGATTGGGGGCGCGAAGCGGGGTCGGCGCCACAGGCAGCAGTCACCATGCCCAGCAGCGCGAGGAGTGGGAGGAGGGAACGCGGGTCGAAGCTCACGGGCGCAGCGTAGATGCTCGAGCGCAGTTGTCGAGCACTTCCACGTGCGCGGTCCTCGAGAATGGGGCTGCCCGCCAACGGCGGAGAAGGAGGCGCGGGACTGACTCCTGGTGGCGAGCTCGGGATTGACAGCGAACCGTGTTCGGGCGAGCCCGTCCAGAAGTCCATGGTCCAGGTACCGTTGCTGCTCGTGCTCGAAGTCGACCCGGGATGGGTCGATCTGCTCAGCGGAGTGCTCTTCGAAGCCGGCGCAAGTGGCCTCGAGGAGCGCACCCAGTGCGACCGGGTCGAGTTGCTGGCGTATCCCCCCGACGAGGAAGCGCTCGCACGGTGGGTGGCGGCCGCACAGGATGCCCTCTCCAGGCTGGAAGCGGAGCGCCCCGGTCACACTCGGCCGGCACGGGTCGAAGTTCGCACGACGGAGCCGTCTGCCTGGGAACGCGAGTGGACCCGATACCTGAAACCCGAGCTGCTCGGCGGCTCATTCGTCATCCAACCGCACGGCAACGACACCGCCGCTCCATCCGGGCGACAGCGCATCACCTTCGAGCCACGCCTGTGCTTTGGCGTGGGGAGTCATCCCACCACCCGGCTCTGCGCCAGTAGCGTGGAACGGCTGTGCCGAGAGCGCCCCGGAGCTCGCGTGCTCGACGTCGGGACCGGTACGGGAGTTCTCGCCATGGTTGCTCTGCTCAGCGGTGCTGCCTGGGTGACCGCAACGGACCTCGACGCAGTCGCCCTGGCGGCGGCACAGCGCAACCTGGAGCTCAATCACTTGCAGAATCGGTGTCGAGTGACCAACCAACCGCTGACTGAGTTGGCGGAGCGCTTCGACCTCGTGGTCGCCAATCTGGACGCTCAGACGCTACTCGACGAGAGCCGGCACCTGGCGGAGGCAACGGATTCCGGCGGCCGTCTGGTCGTCTCCGGCCTGCTCCAAGAGCGCGCCGAAGAGGTGGAGACGTCCCTGGCACGTCACCACCTCTTCGCGCGGCGCGTCGACACGCTACACGACTGGTGCGCATTGGAGTTGGGCCGCGAAGCGTGACGAAGCGGCGGACGCTTCCCGGTGGCTCAACGAGTGCTGGGAGCCGTGGGCGGCGGACGACGCGGATACGCCGGCTGCGCAGGGGCGGCGCTGGACGCCGGTACGGCGGAACCTGGCGGCGCGACTGGGGGGCCATAGCCCGGAGCCCTGGGAGGTGGGCGCGTTGCGCCCGGCTGCGTCGCTGCGCCGGGCGCCGGCGCACCTCCGGGCGCAGCAGGATACCCGGCGGGTCGCGGCGGCACCCACCTCGCGCGCCCTGGAACCACGGCGCCAACGGGTCGCTGCGCCTGCGACGGCCAAGCCAGGACGCCGCGGGCAGCACAGGTCTGGTCCGACTCCCACGTCACCCGGTGTCGAGTCTGCGTCGCGCGCCGGAGGACGCAGCAGTCGAGCTGGCTCATGCTGCTGCCGATCATCATCCAGCAGGTCCGGGTCTGCTTGTCGATGACGTAGCGGATGAACCAACGTCCCATCGACGCCTCGGCCACGCCCGCTTCCACCATGATGATGTGGTCGGAGGGCGGCGGCGTTGGTGTTGCCTGCTCCGGCTTGGGAGCCGTACTGGTTCGGGTCGGCTCACAGCCCGACAGCGTGATCACCAGCAGCCAGAAGCCCAGAAGTGCACGTCTCACAGTCAACTACGCATTGTTGGCTCTGACGCAACCACGGTCAACCCGGCGTCGACTCCAGACCGAAGAGCACCCAACCGTGCACCCGCCAGTGCCAGCTCCGCTCGGGATGCAGCCAGCCTGCACGCTCGCGCCGCTCTGGGCAGCACGCTGCAAAATTGGTACGAATCAGCCGCGCCGCACGTTCGCGGCAGCTGCTGAATCCGCCATGCCCGACAAGCCGGACGATCGCTCTCGGTCCCCCGATTCCGCCCAGGACTCGGAGACCCCGCCTCGCCTCGAGCCGGACACCGAGACCCACGAGGAGGCCGAAACCCGCACCGACTTCGACGAGGGCTCCGAAACGGCGACGAGCGAGACCTCCGCGTCTCCGCCCAACCCTGCCGACACTCGCCGCATCGGGATGGGGGCCGCGGTTGCCGTGGTGGGTGCCGCGGTGACGTTCCTGGTCGTGGCCACGGACGTCCACTGGAGCTTCAGCGTACCTCTCGGTCTGTTGGGCTGTCTGGTCGCCGCAGGAGGGGTCTTCCACGCCATCGGAGCCTTCGCCGATTCGGACGAGGCTGAGGTGGTCCACGTCGATGCTGGCATTCTGCGCGCCCGACTGGTCGAGCTGGCAGCCGCCCTCGTGGTCCATGTGGTCTCGCTTCGCCTTTCCGTGGCCGGGACGCTCCTGGTGGGCTCGGTGACTTCGCCGGACGAACGACCGTTTTCTGCGATCGCCGGCGCCGCGGTGCTCGTAACGGGAAGCTTCCTGTGGCTACTGATCGCCAGCTTCCGGGTGGCGGAAGCTCTGGGGGTCTGGGGTGCGAACGGCGTGGCGCGGCCGTCACTTCTGCGGCGCCACGGGTTCTGGCTCGTCACGCTGACGACGCTGCTCTACCTACCCCTGCTGGGCAGCTACTCCCTCAGCGACCCGTGGGAGACGCACTACGGGGAAGTGGCACGAGAAATGCTCGCCCGCGACGATTGGATTTCGCTCTGGTGGGCACAAGACGGCTGGTTCTGGTCCAAGCCAGTGCTGACGTTCTGGGTGGAGGGGCTGTGCTTCTCGTTGCTCGGCGTCCGCTACCAACCCGACCAGATGCTGGCCTACGTCGCCGAGGGGAGATTCCCGCAGCCGGAGTGGGCACTTCGGATGCCAGTCTTCGTGTTCACTCTCCTGGGCGTCTACCTTCTCTACAAAGGCGTGGCGAGAGCCGCCGGGCGACGCGCGGCGCTGCTCGGGAGCATCGTGCTCGTCTGCACGCCCTACTGGTACTTCCTGGCGCACCAGTCGATGACCGACATGCTCTACGTCGGGCCCCTCACTGCAGCCATGGGCCTGATTCTGCTGGGCGTGTACTCGGATCCGGAGCGACGCGTCCGGGCCTACGAGATCGCCGTCGGCCGACGCAGCTTTCGGCTATCGGCGTTTCATCTGCTGTTCGGGATCCTGATGGTGTGCGTGCTGCCTCAGGTCCTGTACCTGGCATCACGCAACCTTGCGCTGCACCTGGCCGAGCCTCCGTACGGGTTCCGGCCCCACCTCGATGAATTCTTCTCGGGTTCGGGCGGAGGCAACTGCGGGCTCCCCGGCAACCAGGCCTGCCACGACGAGTTGCCCCTCTATCGCTTCTTTCAGCCCGCGCTCGGCGCTCTGGTTTGGACCTTGGGGCTGGGCTGGCTGCTGTGGGTCAACCGCGGTGAGCGTCGGGCGCAGCGACTGTACTACATCGCGGCATGGTTCTTCGTCGTTCTGGCAGCCATGGGCAAGGGCGCTCCGGGGCTCGTGCTCGGGCTGCTCGTGCCGATCGTCTTCATCGGGGCCACCGGCAAGTGGAAGGAGCTGACTCGCCTGGAGCTGGGCAGCGCCGCGCTGATCTTCGTCTGCCTGCTGCTGCCTTGGTACGTGCAGATGTACGTGCGTCACGGTCAGCCCTTCACCGACCGCCTCCTGTTCCACGACATGTACAAGCGGGCATTCGTACACGTCCACGATACCAACAAGGGCGTCGACACCAGCTTCGCCTACTATGTGTGGCAACTCGGTTACGGGCTGTTCCCGTGGACCGGCCTGTGTGCCGGTGGCATGGTTTGGTGGGTCCGTTGGCAGCGGAAGGACCAGCGCCACGACGCGGCCGTCCTGTTGGTGCTGTGGTTCGTGCTCGCCTTCTGCATGTTCGCCATCTCGATGACCAAGTTCCATCACTACGTCTTCCCCGCAGTCCCGCCCGCCGCCATGCTCGCCGGTCTCATGCTCGACGAGGTCTGGGAGCGCATCGAGCTGCGACGCCTCTCGCGCTCGATCCCGGTCTTCGGCGCCGGAGGGGTGGGCCTGTTGGTGAGCCTCTACGGAGTCTCTCGACTATTTCCAGGCAGCTGGACCGGGACCGTGCTGTCTGGTCAACCCATGCAGCCCCCCTCATTGCTGGCGGGAGCGGTGTGCATCACGCTGGGGTTGGCGCTCACGATCGCCAGTGGGTGGCTGCTGTTGCGCGGCGGCAATGACGAGGGGGAACCTGCCAAGACTCTGCGGTCACCGGTTGAGGACAGGGACGGTGACCCGCCGGACGAGCCAGCGAAATACGCGTCCGCTAGTCCCGTCCCGGACGCATCTTCGCCCTCCGGGGAGAGCCGCGAGACGGCCAGCGTTCTGTTCGGTGCGATCGGCATTGCTTCCGCAGTGCTGATTGGGCTGATGGGACGCGATCTGCTGACTTCGCATCCGGGAAACGTCGCGGGTCCGGCTCGGCTGGTCCAGCTGTTCAGCTACAACTACGACCGGCTGTGGCCCGAAACGTTGAACTTCGACGCCGTCCTCGGCGCCTTCACCTGCGTGGCCGCGCTACTCTCGCTGCTGTTCCTGCTCAGACGCGCCCGACCCTGGCTGCTGTCCCTGTTCTGCTGCACCGCCGTGCTCTGGATGGTGTGGGGAGTGAACGTCTACCTGGTGCAGATTTCGCCCCACTGGGGACAGCGTGAGACCGTCGCCGCGTACTATCTCGACCGCGCCAGCCCGGAAGAACCGCTGGTCGCCTACCAGATGAACTGGAAGGGCGAGAACTTCTACACGGGAAATCGCATTCCGGCCTTCGTTTCGTCCGGGGACAAGTTCAAGACTTGGGTTCAGGAGCAGCGCAAGAGTGGAGTCAAGACCATCTACTTCACCACGGAGCACACACGCGTGAAGACCCTCAAGCGGGAACTGGGCAAGCCGAAGGACTTCGCACTCATCACCACGAAAGAGCTCAACAACAAATTTGGGATCATGCGCTCTAGGTAGCGGGTCCCAAGCCCCGCTACCTAGAGCGCATGATCCCAAACGCCGTCCCAACCTGCTGCTTCCCAACCACCCGCGCCACAGCAGGTTTCCACGAGCAACCCACGCCCGAGCCCTGCTCGGGCGCTCCTCACCCAAACGCCGTCCCAACCTGCTGCTTCACAACCACCCGCGCCACAGCAGGTTTCCACGAGCAACCCGCCAAGACGCGTTCAGCTCGCTTCCCCACCTCACCCCCCCGCCACACCGCCCAGCCGCTTCTCCAGCTCGTCGAGCACCCCCTCCACGGTGTAACTGCGTGCCTCGACATCGACGAAAATGCCCAGCTCACGGGCAGTGCCGGAGGTGATCGGTCCAATGCTGGCCACCAACGACGTGCTCAACAGCTCACGGGTCCGTTCACCCAGCAACTTCTGGAACGCAGCCACCATCGAACTCGACGTGAATATCACTGCAGCCGGGCGCCGCAGCTCCAACAGGCGGGCCAGCTCCGACCCCCGCTCCGCCGACACGATTCGAGTCTGGTAGACGGGGACCACGTCGACCTCGACACCCGCGTCCGCGAGCATGTCCGGAAGCACCTCGCGCGCCTCGAACGCACGCAGCAGCAACACGCGCCGCAACGGCCCCTGGTCGAGTAGCGCGCGGCCCAATTCCTCGGCGATGTACTTCTCGGCCACCAGGTGAGCCTGGAGGCCACGAGCCTGGAGAGCTCGTGCCGTGCGCGGCCCGATGACGCCGATCTTGAGCACGCTCAGCGCAGGCACGCCGAGTCCGAGCCGCTCTAGCGCCTGGGCGGTGCGCTCGACGCCATTGGCGCTGGTGAACAGAGCCCAGTCGTAGCCACCAAGCTCGCGCAGGGCGCGGTCGACCAAACCCGAATCTGGGGGGTCGTCGATCTGAATGACGGGGAAGACGATCGCCTCGGCACCGCGCGCGCGGACAGCGTCAGCCGTCGCCGGGGCCTGGTGGGCGGGGCGGAGCAACAACACGGACGCCCCGAACAGCGGACCGGATTCCCGAGAGCAGACAGGCACAGTTGACATATGCCGCCTTTGTCACCGGACGTCACTCGATCCGAAGCATGCAGCGCGCCTGACCGCCCAGCTCTTGGACATGCTCGATATGGCAGCTCAATTCGAGGTGCAGAGGGAGTTTGGACAAGCACTTAGGCCGCTTCTCTTGTCTGTCATTGCTCCGGCCAAATGGTCAGAGTGTATTGACATGAAGGTAGATATGCGGACAATACGCACGGTGTGCGCAGATGTGTGTGCGCGCATACATCGTACGGTGCCTGGATACATCCACTCACAGGTGACAGCCATGCTGCCCCAGACAGCTCAAGCGGGGAACCGCTGGTACGTGACCAACGGTGTGGTTGCCGTTGGTCCGCTGGATTTCGAACTACTGACGCGCGGCGTCGCTCGGGGCCGAATCCCGAACGGCTCACTCGTTCGACACGAGTCCTGGAAAGTGTGGCGTCCGTTCGAGGACATCGGTGCGCTGAGTGACGATGCACGGGAGCGCGTCGTCGTCCACTTCGGCAACCTGAGTGCAAGCGTCGACGAGCGCGCCAGCGGCCCAAGTAGTGTGCCACCGCCGCCGCCGGACGAGGTCGCCCTCGAGGACGAGCCGTCCGCGTCGGGAATGCGTTCCTCGTACCACGGCCTGCGTCCCGTGGCCGTGGATCCCGTGGGTGTGCTCTCCAGCGCAGCCAATCTGGAGGAAGCGTTGCTGCTTGCGCTGTCCACGTCCGTGACGGCAGCAGGCGCGGACGTCGGTCTGCTGCACCGGGTACACCGTGAGCTCGGCGGAGCCGTTACCGAGTTTGGACACGGCCCCCATGTCGAGTTGCTCCTGGGAGAGAAGTTGCTCGACACGGACCCAACGCTCGCGGCGGCCCACAGTGGCTGCACGGTCGTGGCAGAGCCCCGTCCGGGCGAACTGGGGCGGTATCTGGCCGGGCGAATTGGACGCTGCATCAGCAGCCCGCGCGGGCTGGCCATGGTGCCCGTGCTGCTGTTTGATGAATTGGTCGGCATGTTGGAGATCGGACGGACGGGGCGCCCGTTCCGAGCCCGCGAGTTGGCCCGTGTCGAGGACGTCGTCGAGGCGCTGAGCGCACGCATCGTCGTGGCGGGCTGGCTCGAGTAGTCCCCGCCCCGGCCGGGTCCAACCTGGGACCACGGCTTGCCTCGCGTGGAGCCACTAGGCGCTGAGAGTGGCGTCGTTCGATCACTTCTCGCCCCAGCCCGCGCGGCGTGATAGCTGTCCAGATCGATGAGTTTCTCGTGGTTGACGCGACCTGCCCTCCTGGCAGTCGTGTGGCTGGGTGCCCTGAGCCTCACCGGTTGCGACTGCGGCCGCGAAGGGGGCGATCCGGTCGAGTACGCAGGTGGCAGCACGGTGGGCACTCGGTATGAGTCGTCGGAGCTATACGGCACGTGGCTTCACTACCCAGCCGGACGGCGCTACCGACTCCATCACTCCCTTCCCAACCCGCCGGATGAGATCCTGATTTATCTCGGCTTCAACCCGCACCCCCTGCAGGAAGGTGACACGGGCAACATCAGTCCGAGCGCGGGCAACGTCGCGCTCATCGAAGCGGTCGAGGACGACACGATCCAGATCCGCAACGACACGTGTTCCGAATACTACGTTCGCGTGGTGGCGGTCTCCCATCCGGACTCGAACGATTCGAGCGGAGGAGCCGGCGGCGGCAGCGGTGTCGCCGGCGCGGCCGGAGCCGGCGGATCAGGCTGATTCACCCCTCTGCGCCTCGCGCGAACTGTAGCCGGTAGAGCTTGGAGTACAAGCCCCCGGCGTCGACCAACTGCTCGTGCGTACCCGATTCGACCAAGCGCCCCCGGTGCAAGACGAGGATGCGGTCGACCTCACGAATGGTACTCAGCCGGTGTGCAATCACCAGCGCAGTGCGGTCGCGCATCAACTCGCTCAGTGCGTGCTGGACCCGAGCTTCGGTGTCGCTGTCGACACTCGCCGTGGCCTCGTCGAGGAGCAGCAACTCGGCATCACGGTACAGCGCGCGCGCAAAGGCAATCAGCTGTCGTTCACCCACCGAGAAGTTGGTGCCGCCCTCCTCGACTCTGGCCTCGAGCCCACCGGGACGCGCTGCGAACAGGTCCAGCGCGCCAATGCGCTGGAGCGTGTCGCGCGCTCGATCTAGATCCAGATCCATGCCCGCCGCGACGTTGGAGGCGACCGTGCCGGGGAAGAGGAACACGTCCTGCGGTACGACGGCGAAACGCCGCCGTAGTTGCGCGCGGGGCAGACTGCGAACGTCATCTCCCAGCACTCGCACCACCCCTTGCTGTGGCTCGTATAGGCGCAACAGGAGCGAGGCCACGGTCGTCTTTCCCGAGCCGGTGGGGCCAACCAAGGCAATCCGCTCACCGCGCGCCACGGCGAAGTCGAGGTCCCGAAGCACCTCGGTGCCTGGCTGGTAGCTGAAGTCCACGTGCTGAAAAGCAAAAGCGCCCTCTCCGGCCTGGGGCGGCGTCGACGGCGCGGGAGTAGCGTCGAACTGGTCCGACTCCAAGAGCCCGAACACTCGCTCGGCTCCGGCCATGGCACTCTGCAGCAACGTGTACCGCTGAGCCAGCATCGCGATGGGCTCGAAGAACTGAATCAGGTATGCGTTGAACGCGACGACCGTGCCGAAGCTGACGTCGGGCAGGTAGCCCAGAGCGACCACAATCGAAGACAGCGCTACCGCCGCCACCATTTCGATGGTGGCGTCCTGCATCGCATCGAACTTGATCGCCCGCAAGGTGGCGCGTCGATAGGCGGAGTTGATTTCGTCGAACTCCTCGGCCGCGGCTGCTTGACGACCGTAGGCCTGCACGACGCTCATCCCAGCAACCTGTTCGCTCATGTTTGCGTTCATGCGGGCGGTTCTGGCTCGAATGTCGCGAAACGCATCGCGCAGGCGGCGGCGCACCAAGAACACCAACAAGGCGACGGCGGGCACAGTCAGAAACGCGATCAGTGCGAGATCGGGATCGAGGACGAGCATCATCACGACGATGCCCAACAGCCGGATCAGATCCCCCGCCGCGTTCAGAACGCCGGAGGCAAACAGCTCCAGGATGGCGTCGACATCGTTGGTCACGCGTGTGACCAACCTCCCCACGGGTTGGCGGTCGAAGAAGCTGAGCCGCAGTCGATGCAGGAAGTCGAAGACGTGCCGCCTGAGGTCCGCCATGGCATGCGCGCCTGCGACCTGCACGGCGTACATCTGAACGAACAGCAGCACCTGCTCGACCACCAAGATGCCGGCCAGCCAGAGGCCACCCCGCATCAGCGCGTCCGCGTCGCCCCGCAATACGCCGTCGTCAATGGCGTCCCGCATGATCACGGGTCGCACCAGCGAGGCCGCTGCGGCGAGGCAGACGAAGCCCAGCGCCAGAAGCAGCAGGCGGCGATGCGGGCTCAAGAAGCGCCAGAGTCGACGCAGCAGCCTGCCGTCGTACGCACGCCCCAACGAGTACTCTTCGTGAAACTCCCGCAGGACCCGCTCGGCTCGGGTCGGTTCCGACCCGGAAAGCGAAGCGCCGTCCGGCGCGTGCGGGCGACTCGCTGCCGCAGCGGGGCCGGACTTCAGCATGGGGCCGGCGCTCCTGCTTGCGGCAACGCGGCATTGGCCAGCCTCTCGAGCTCGCTCTGCACCCGCTGCTCCTCGGCGAAGGTGGCGTAGAGCCCGCCCTTCGCCATGAGCTCGTCGTGGGTTCCCCGCTCGACCACACGCCCTGCGTCGAGCACCAGGATCTGGTCGCAGCGGGCCGCGGCCCCCACGCGGTGGGTGATCAGAATCACGCCGCGTTCGGCACGTTGGCGATCGAGTGCAGCCAGGATCTCCTGCTCGGTACGCGAGTCCACCGCGCTCAGAGGGTCGTCCAGAACGAGTATCTTGGGTTCGAGCACGAATGCCCTCGCCAGCGCCACGCGCTGACGCTGGCCGCCGGACAGCTGCACGCCTCGCTCACCCACGACCGTGTCGAACCCGTCGGGTAAGGCCAAAACCTCATCCAAGATCCGGGCCTCCCGAGCTGCCTCCCGCACCGTGGTCAGAGCCGCAGGCGATTCGACCTCATTCAACGCATAGCCAAGGTTGCGTCCGACGGTGGTCGAAAACAAGAACGCATCCTGTTGTGCGTACCCGACCGACTGCCGCACCACCGCCAGCGGCAGGTCGCACACGTCCTGCCCGTCGAGGTACACACTGCCCGGCGGGGTCGGCTGCAGTCTCGGCAACAGCACCGCCAGCGTGCTCTTGCCGGAGCCAGTGCGTCCGACGATGGCGAGGGAACCGCCCGGGGGCAGCTCGAAGCTCACGTCGTGCAGCACCTGCTGCCCGTCGTCGTAGTCGAAGCTCAGCCCGGTCACGCGCAGCCTGCCTGCTATCGCCGCGGGGGCAGGAATGGGCCCGTCGGTGATGTCCGGCTGGGCACGGTAGATCTCTGCCAGACGTGCGTAGGAAGCCCGGCCACGCTGGACGAGAGCGACCAAGAACCCGAGCGCCATCAGCGGCCAAGTGAGACGCGTCAGCGCCCGGTAGAACGCCAGAAAGCCGCCCGGCTGAATCTCGCCGGCCAGCAGCAGGTGGCCGCCGTACCAAAACACGATGAGCATGCCTGCAGCGACCACCGCCTGCATGATGGGCCCGACCGAGCCGCGCAGCCGCGCCAGGGCAAGGTTCTTGCCCAGGTAGTCCGCGTTCACCCGGTCGAAGGATTCGAGTTCGTGGTCTTCCAGCGCGAACGCACGCACCACGCGAACTCCGGCGATGCTCGACTGGACGCGCTCACTCATGCGACCGAGCGCGTCTTGGTTGGCCCTCATGCGTGGGTACATCAATCGAGAAAAGCGCCACGTCACCAGCAACAACACGGGCATGGTGGCCATCGACGCCAGCGTCAACTTCGCGGAGATGGGAATCATCACCGCCAAGGCACTCACCAGAGCGAACGGCGTGCTGATGACGTTCAGCACCCCGAATCCCAGGAGCAACCGCAGTTGCTGCAGGTCGTTGGTCACTCGACTCATGATCTCGCCAGCGCTCATGTGTCGGTAGAAGGCCGGACCGAGTTGATGCAAACGATGCAGCAGTGCTTTGCGCAGTTCGTACTCCGCGATCCTGCCACCGTTGAAGATCGCGACTCGTGACAGTATCCGCAGCACGAAGGCACCCGCAGCCACGGCCACGAGCGTGACGCCGATGTGCATGGCCAGCTCGTGCTGCCCCCGTACAGCGACGTTCACACCATGCATCAACCTGCGGTCAAACCAGTACTGGGCGGCGTGATACGTGCCGAGAACAACCAGCCCGAACCCGTAGCGAGGCGAGTGTCGGAGAAACTGGGCCCACAGGCTGACCGGGATCTGGCTCGCGGGCGTAGGACGCAATGCAAACATGCTCGGGGACAGGCGCGTGGGGCCACAGCGACGCCTGGGCAAGGGTCGCGCTCGGCTGCCATACGCTCCGCAGCGCCGAACGGCAACCGGTTGGGCCCGGCCTCGTACAATCTGGCACGAGTCCCGGCCTCCCTTCCCTCAAAACAGTCCAATCGAGAAATGGAATGCGCCGAGGTCTTCCCAGAAGCGTTTCCGCGGTCGGCCCGGATCGAGCTCGTCCAGCACGCGTTCGAGATTGAATCCATAGTCGAAGACCAGCGGCCCAACCGGCGTGGCCACACGCAAACCCGACCCTACCGCGTAGCGCAATTTCGAGGGATCGACCTTGTCCGGATCGGTCCAGACGTTGCCCGTATCCACGAAGACCGCCGTCTGAACCGATCCCGACAGCGGAATGCGAAGCTCCATCCTGGGGTTGATGAAGACGTCGCCTCCGCGGATGACGACCTCGTTGATGGTCAAGCCCGAGTCGGGATCCAACAGTTGGTCGGCGATGTCCTGGGGCACCAGCGAGTCCTGCAGGAAACCCCGGATGGAATCCACTCCGCCGAGAAAGAACAGCCGGTCCGGATACGTTCGTGAGCCGCGAATCAGCTGGTAGTTGAGTCCCCAGCGGAAGCTGGCAGCCAACGCCAGACCGTCGTCCGAGAGACGGACGTACCCGCCCAGCTGGTTCGAGATCCGCAGGAACTCGCTGGTCGTGGCGGCAAACACGTCTTCCGTGGCATCCGCTCGCTCGGCACCCCCCACCGGAACGGCGCGCACGTGCTCGATGCTCGCGGACACCAGAGTCCCGCGAGTCGCCCCCAGCGGGTTGTCGCGGCGGTCCCAGGTCGTGCCGAGACGTTGCGCCAGAGCCACCGTCTTGCCTTCGGGCACGCGGAACGCGTTGGCTCGGCTGGGGTTGTTGCGCACGTAGTCCTGCAGGGCGCCTTTCTGGTCCTCGCCAAAAATGGCAACGTCGTTCAGCTCGATGGATCCGCCAATCTGAGCAGAGAACAGCAGGTTGGGACGGAAGATCAGGGTCAAGATGCCAGCGTCTCGAGTCAGCCCGAAGTCCCGCGAGTTGTCCCGCACGTCCACTCCGTCCACTCCCAGGCGAAACAAGGGGCCCAGCCCAATCTCGGGAAACTGCAGCGAGGCGGTGTTGCGACGCTCCAGGCGGTCGACCAGCGTGTCGGGAAACTTCCTGCGGACATCGCGCTCCAAGATCAGAAAGTCCGGCAAGTAGCCCAGCTGTGATCTCAGGGTGAGCTGAATCGCCTCACCGAACAGGTTGCGGTGGCCGTACTCGAAGGTGAGGCGGATCCCCTCACCGGTGCTGAACCCCACGCGCACATCGGTGTACTGCGGGATCCTCTCCACCACCGTGATCACCACCGCCTTCTCACGGGCGGGAACGTACGGATTCTCCAACCCCACGGTGATGTTCGAAAACACCCCCAACGTGGCCAGACGCTCTTCGGTGGCGCGGATGTCGCTTCGACGATACGGCTCACCCACTTCCAGCGCCACGCGCCCGAGAATGAGCGACTCTTTGGTGATGCGTGCACCACGGACCAGAATCGCGGCCACGCGCACCTGTTCGCTCTCGCTGATCAAGTACCGTACGCGAGCCCGCGTCCGATCCGGGGAGAACTCCAGCTGGGTCTCCACTTCAGCATAGGCAAAGCCCTCTTCAGCGTAGGCGTCGAGAACGCGGCGACGCGCCTCCTGCAACTTGACCTGCGATGCGGGCCCCCCGACCTCGAGGTCCGCCGCCTCCTGCAGCGCTTGCTCGGTCTGGGCGCGATTGCCTTCGAATTGCACGTCGTAGAGGTACGTACGGGGCCCGAGCTTGACGGGCACGTGCAGCACGACGTCGGGCTCACAGGCCACACCCTTGCTCGGGTCGGGCTCACAGGTGAGCGTCGGATCTGGTGGCGGCTCGTCGAGTGGCATCCCGACTTCGTCGTAGCGGCACTGCGTCGCCGGGCGGCGGTCTCCCCCCAGCGGAATGCATCGACCCGGCGGCGACCGCGGGCTGCAGCGGCGGCGAACGAGCTGAACCGGACCGACCGTCGCCGAAAGGTATCCCTCCGACCGGTACAGGTCCTGCACGTGCTTGAGCGCGCGCTCGTAGACTTCAGGAACATAGGTCTGCCAGGGGCGCAGGCGGTAGGGCGCAACTCGCGCGCCAGTCACGTGGGTCGGACCGAGCGCCGAATCGATGACCGCTGGGTCGACGGAGCCGTACAGCGTGGTGCCCGGCAGTTCTTCGGAGAGGAAGCTGTCAATCTCGCTGCCGACTTCCGCCGGGGATCGTGACCCGGACAGGCAGGTGAACTCGCGACCCACGACGCGCACTGGCTCACGCTCGCGAATTCGAACCAGCAGATCGTGAATGGGAGCTCCCGGTGCACCGCGCTCCTTGATTTCGACCTCCGCATCCAGCAGCCCGCGCCGAAGATAGAAGCGCCGAAGCCTCTCCCGCAGCGCCGTGGCCGAGCGATCGTCCGTCTCCTCGAGGTCCAGTGCCTCCGCCAGGTCTCCGGCGTCGAATCTCCGATTCCCTTCGAAGCGCAACCGCATCAGTGGTCCCGCCCGTACGTCGACCCGCAGCCATCCCCCGCCGGAGGCCAGCCGTCGCACCGTGTGACTCACCGTCGCGCGGTGCCAGCCGCGCACACGCAGCTCGCGTTCGAGTTGTTGGTTGGCCGCGATGAAGTCGTCCGAGTCCACGCGATCGCCGACCTCGACTCCGTAGGTCGCAAGCGCGGAGACCATTCCGCGAACCTCGGGATCCGGATGCACGACGAACGTGCGCCTGCCGACTCGCTGAGGCTCCCCGGGCTCCACGTTGATGAGAAGCAAAACGCGCAGGGGCACGTCCGTGTCCATGGTTTCGACCTCGACCGAAGCCTGGGTGAAGCCATGACGAACGTAGTAGTCACGGATGCGGCTGGCGACGGCTGCCAGGTCGGGGGGGGTCAGCTCGCTTTCCTCGCTCACCTCGGCGGCCCGCAAGGTGTCTTCGATGGGTAGCGCCCCACCCGAAAGTCTGATGCTGGCGATCGTCCGACGCGGCAGCGCAATGAGCCGCAACACCACCCCCTCTGCAGTTGCCTCCGCCTCGGCGCGCGCCGTAGCGTAGCGCCCCGAGTCCGTCAGCTCTCGCAGCGCACGCCGAGCCAGCTCGAAAGAGAGTGTCTCACCCGCCCGGACGCGCCGCAGCGGGGGGTGCGGTTGTTTCCAGCGGTCGCCGTCCACGACGACTTCGATTCGTGCGACACGCTGGCCGGCGAGTTGCCCCAGCTCGGGGGTGTCACGCAGCTCGGGGATCTCCCGCGCCAGAACGTCCGGCCCTCCGTTCGAAGGCTGCGCTATAGCGGGCATCGGCACGGACATCAGGGCAAACAGACAAGCCCCGAGCACCAGTACGCGAGTGACAGCCAGGTGCATGCCTGCCGTTCATACACCAGGTGCCACAAACGGGCGCGGAAGCAGCACACGGACTACCATCACGACCGCCATGCGCTCCCGGGGCAAGTCCGGACAGAAACGCAAGAAATCCGCGCCCCGACGTCGCCTGCGTCGGGTTCTGCTGGTGCTCGCGCTGGGCCTGGCGGCGGCGACGATCTCGGGGTGGATCGCGGTGCATCGATTCCCCTGGGCCGGTCCTCTGGTGGCCGACTCGTTGCGGGCAGCCATCGGCGTGGACGCCGTGACGAAGCTCGAGGACTTCGTCTATGGCATCGAGGACCGGTGGAATCGCTTCGCCAGAAGTGACGAGAAGCCCAAAGCGTACTGGGAGGTTCCGTCGGGCGAAGCCGACGCAACACCCAAGCCATCCGCAAGCGCAGAAGGCCCGCCGCCCCTTCCCCCCTTCAGACCGAAAGACGTCGGTCCAGTACACGAGTCCTGGTCGGCCCCGGGCGACGGAATCTGGGTCGCGGTCAACGACCCGCGCCACCCGGAGGAAGACCCACACCTGCGCAAAACGCTGCTGCACCCGGACCAGTACCGTTCCTGGGCGGAGCTGTTCGTCGTGGCCGTCGACCTGCGGCGAGTGGACGTGCATCTCGTCGCGGGCCGCTACGAGCCGAAGACCTTCGAGCCGGACGCCAAGGACTACGAGCGCCCCGCTCGCATCCCTGAGTCCGCACATTCGAGGCTGCTGGCGGCCTTCAACGGTAGCTTCAAGACCGAGCACGGCTACTACGGAATGCGGATCGACGGCGTGACTCTGGTCAAGCCGCGGGAGCGAGCCTGCACCCTGGCACTCTACCGCAACAGCCAATTGCGCATCGCGATGTGGCCCCAGCTGCAGGCCCAACAGGCGGACATGATTTGGTACCGGCAGGCCCCCAGCTGCATGGTCGAAGACGGCAAAATGCACCCAGGCTTGCTCGACCCCAATGCGAGATCCTGGGGAGCCACCCTGGATGGAGAAACCGTGATCCGCCGCTCGGCGGTGGGACTCAACCGCGCACGCGACGTTCTCTACGTGAGCATCAGCAATCACACGACCGCTCGCGCCATCGCACAGGGGATGAAGCACGCCGGTGCCGCTGACGTGGCGCAACTGGACGTCAACTGGTCCTATCCCAAATTCGTGCTGTTCCAGCCCCGCGAGGAGGACAGCCAGTTGGTGGCAGTGGCCCTCGCCGAAGGGTTCGAGTTCAGCGAAGACGAATACATTCGCAGCCGGTCACACCGAGATTTCTTCTACTTGACCCGGAAGACCGAACCGCAGAAGACCGCCAAGAACTGAGTCGGCTTCCAACCGAGAGCGACACGCCCGTGGGACACGGCTCGCTGATTCAGCAGCGCCGACGCCACCCCAACGCCACCAGGGCGAGCGCCAGGAGCAGCGAGCTCCAGTCGCGTGGGGCGGGTACCGACGGCGCCAGCCGACAGCCACACCCGCCGTCGTCTGACGCGGGCTCCTCCGGCGGCTCCGACGGACCGCCTGCGGCCCCGCCGCCGCCCCCAGTGCCCACCTCCATTTCGACGACGCAACTCGATCCCTGGCACTCATAACCGGGTGCGCAGTGCGCGGATTGGTCGCACAGCTGTCGACAGGCGTCGTTCTCACAGGTGTACGGCTCGCAGCTCGTCCGCGACCCGTCGACGTGCTCGAGAGTGACGGCGTCGGCACAGGTGGTAGTCCAAGCTTCGCACGCGCCGTCGCCGTTGCAGCGAAACCCCGACGCGCAAGCCGCGTCGCTCTCGCAGGCCTCCGCACACTGCTGCCCATCGGCGGCACAGGCATAGGGGGAACAGTCGATGAGAGGGCCGTCGATGCAGGCTCCCGCGCCATCACAGACGCGCGGCGTGGTCTGCATGGAAGCGCAACTCCCCACGCCGCAACTCAACTCCTCGCCGGGATACTGACAGCTCGCGCGCTGCTCTCCGTCACAGCTGCCCGCGCATTCCGGACCGCCGGCGTCGCAGACGCCCCGGCTGCCGTGCGGCGCTCCGGTCACGGCCAAACAGGTCCCCTCTGAGTCCTCGACGTCACACGCCTCGCATTGACCGTTACAGGCTTGATCGCAGCAGTATCCGTCGACGCAGAATCCGTGCAGACACTGCTCGTCACGTTCACAGCCACTGCCTGGGTCGAGGTCGGCGACGCACCGTTGGTCGGCGCAGTACGCCACCATCGAGCATTCGGTGTCATCGCTGCACGCGCTAGCGCAGGCTCCGTCCACGCAAGGGTACACCCCACATTCGGCGGTGGGCGTGGCCACGCACTGTCCAACGGCATTGCAGAGCAACTCCTCGACTCCGACGTCTCCGCACTGTGGGGATCCGCAAATGGTCGCCTCCACCGCGTAGCGACGACACTGGGCGGATCCGCTGCAGGTGCCGTCGCGCCCGCAGTTCTCGGGATAGTCCTCATCGGCAGGGCACTCCTCCTCGGGGTCGGTACCGGCGGCAATCGGTCCACACACACCGTCATGACCAGACCCCTTCAACGCCGAGGTGCAGGCTTCACATTCGCCCAAGCAGGCGGTTTCGCAGCAGACTCCGTCGACGCAGAATCCACTGGTGCACTCTGCGTTCGCGCTGCACGACCGCGGCGTGCAGTCGATCGATTCCGGGTAGGTCTGACAGGCACCGACGCCGTCACACAGACCGTTCAACAGACAGGCAGAGGCACCGTCGTCGGTGCAATCGTCCAACGGGTCGGTGCCCGCGGCCACCGGACCACAGACGCCGTCATCGGCGCCTGACTCCTTCAACTCGGCCGTGCAGGCGACGCATCCACCGTCGCAGGGGGTGTCACAGCACACACCCTGCACACAGCTGCCCGAGCTGCATTCCCCCGCGTAGGTGCACGAGATCCCGTCGTCGAGGGTCGAGACGAGCTCGTAGGCATACGCCGCACCCGGTTCCTGGCCGGGTGCGCCGACGACGGCGTGCGTGGCGTCGAGGGCGACAGCCACCCCGTAGGCAGCGTCCTCGTTGCCAGGCGCCGTCGGCAACTTGGCAACTCGGGTCCAACTGCTGCCGGTGCGCTCGTACGCATAGACCGATCCGGAGTCCGCTCCCCGGTCATCGTCACCCGGGGCACCCACCAGCACCAGATCGCCAAGAATCGCCACCGAAGCGCCAAAATGGTCGCCCACTTCCCCATCGCCCGGGCGCAGGATGGCCTCCTCCACCCAGGTCGCACCACTACCGACGAACACGTAGACCGCACCCGCCGTGGGAGCGGAGGCAAAGGTTGCGTAGGGGGCACCCACCACGAGGGTTCCCCCGGCCGCGGCGACCGAGTAGCCAAACCATTGCCCTGCCCCCGCATCGGTCGCGGCCAACTTGGTCTCCTGGGTCCAAGTGGTTCCAGCGCGTGTGAACACGTAGGCACTCCCAGAGTCGATGCCCCCGTCGTCGTCCTGAGCCGCCCCGATGACGACGGTATCGCCACTGACGCTCAAGGAGCGCGCAAACAGATCGTTGGTAGCCCCGTCGCTGGCCGTCAGCTTCGCCTGCTCGGTCCAGGTCGCTCCTTCGACGAACACGTAGGCCGCCCCGGCCGCAGCGTTGATGCCATCGGCTCCCTTGGCGCCGATCACCGCGGTGGTCCCGTCGATGGCCACAGCAGACCCAAACAGGTCGCTGGACATGGCATCCGCCGCCGTCAGCTTCTGGACCTCCGTCAATTCGGTATCGGTCCGTGTGAACACGTAGACCGCACCCGCCCGGCTGCCGAGGTCGCTGTCGTTGGGGGACCCGATCAAGGCGGTGTCGTCCGTGAGTGCCAAGGCGGCACCAAAGTTGTCGCGCTCGGCAGCATCACTCGCCGTCAGGGTCTCCAAATGGGACCAGAAACCGCTGCCCAGGGTGAATTGGAGGACGGCGCCGGTCTGGTTCGGATCGTGCCGCGGTGCCGAGACCAGTGCGAGGCCATCGCGCAGCGCCACGACCGTGCCATACCCGCCCAGCACTGCATCCCCAGCAACGAGCTCCTGCTCCAGTCCGTACAAGGGGTCGACGACCACCGGGTAGGCGGCGTGTGAATCGTCGAATCGGATCTCGAAACCGTCAGGCTGGACCGACATGCGGGCGGGGAGCGCACGTCCCGCCGCATCGAGCACGTGCAGCTGGCTGACCCGCAGCGCCAGAAGGCTCGGACGACCGGCCACCTCCAGTGCGAGGGCGTCGCCTCCGTCGGCGGCACGCGCCCGGACGTTGCCACGAAACGCCAGGGAAACCGCCACTTCGCGACCTGCTCCGACGGGCCGCTCGGCAAACGTGAACCCCTGCTCGAGACCCAAAGGGCCGTTGACGTACCACTCCAGCAGGGACCCTCGACGATATTCCACCCGGTTTGCAGACGCCACGACTTGAGGCTCCGCGAGCGGGACCGATTCGACGCCACGGCGGACGCCAACCAGGCGGATCTCCGTCGACCAGCGCGACCCAGTCGCGCTGCGGGCACCGAGCGAGCGCAGCTCTACGGCATCGTCCGCAAACGTCGCCTGGAGATCGTGCCGGTGATTCCGGGCTCGTCGCGGCGCGCCCGGTGAGTCCCGTCGAATCGCGAAGGCGTCGCCAGCATCTCGTTGCACCTGCTGGATCTTGGTCGCTAGCTGGTTCGCGGCGCCAAATGCAGTGATCGCTGACGCAACGGTTTTGGGGTGGGGCCCCGCCACGCGCGCGTGGTGGGGCGGGGTCTTGGTCAAAGACCCCGGAATGACAACGCTGGTCGGCGACAACGAGAGCTTCGGAGGATGACGTGCGCCCTCGCCCCGGCAGGGGCGCACGTCGTCCGGAGCCCGTTTCGCGCTGGGAACTAGCTGGCGGTGAGCCACCGACGCCCCGACCAGGGTTGCGGGCGCAAGTGATCCGGGCTCGTTCGAGGCGGGCCCCACCGCCCGGTGTGTCCTCTGCGTGGGGACACTACATGCCGTGCACACGAGCAGCATCAGCAGCAGGAGTGACGCGCGGCGCCCGACCCATCCGTAACGTTCCCCGAGGGGGAACCCGACCTCGCGTCTGCCAACCATCCCGTACCCCATCGTCGACCTTCTCAGTGGTGCGTGCACCGCCATGGTACCCGCAACCGGTAACCCTTGCAGCGGGGCCACAAGATACCCTCTGCTCCGGGAAGCAGACCGTGACCGAGACCGGAAATTCGCTGAGCTCTGGCACGGAACACATTGGCGCACAAGAACCTACATAGCACCTTGCACCCGACGGGTGCCTCTGCCGAGCAACCACCATCCTGCGTAGCCTATTGACAATCCGCCCCGCTCCCCACAAAGGGTGGCTCCGCAATGGACCAGGACACCGCCAAGCGGCTTGCAGCCAAGGCCGCGCTCTTGCATCTGCCTGAGCGCGGCGTCATTGGCCTCGGCTCCGGGTCGACGGCTGAGCTCTTCATCACGGGCGTTGGGGAGCTGGTCAAAGCGGGACGAAAGCTTCAAGGCGTTCCCACCAGCGAGGCCAGCCGCCGCGTTGCGCTCGCTTGTGGCATCGAGCTCTTGCCAGAAGAAGGCCCGTGGCAGGTTGACGTGTGCGTCGACGGAGCCGACGAAGTCAGCGCGGATCTGGATCTGATCAAAGGGGGCGGTGGTCGCATGGCGCGCGAGAAGGTCGTCAACCAAGCCTCGCGGACGAATCTGATCATCGTTGATGACAGCAAGTTGAGCCAGCGACTGGGCGAGCGCTGGGCGGTACCGGTGGAGGTGCTCGGTTTCGCTCACCGATGCACCGCGGCCGAGCTCGCTGCCTTTGGCAGCCCTCGTCTGCGGATGGCTCGAGACGCCCCGTATCGAACCGACTCGGGCCATCTCATCTACGATTTGCAGGTCGGCCCCATCGAAAATCCCGAACATCTGGACAGGCAGCTCGTGGCCATTCCGGGGGTGGTGGAGACGGGTCTGTTCGTGGGCCGGGCCGACCGAGTGATTGTCGCCGGCGAAAGCGGGATACGGGAGCTGACCCCGAGGTAGTGGTCCACTGACCGCGGGTCAGTCACACTCGAGGGGGCATCCACGCGTCGATCCGCGGTGTGCACGAGCCACCTCGAGCGGGTGGACCTTCGGCAAGGGATTTGCAGTGCATCAGCCTCGGCGCTCAGCGCCGCCCCATCAGGAGGACGGAATGGCATTCAGACAGGTGGCAACTGCCGGATCGAGGAAATCAAGCTACACTCGGGGTGTGACTATCCGTCGACCGCCATCAGGAGTGGCTGGCATCGCCATGTTGGCGGCAATGCTGGTCGTCTCGACCGAAACCTCCGCCCAGGGCCAAAACGGCACTGCCGCCGGGCCCGACTTGGCCCGGGAGGCTGGCCAGACTGCACACGCTCTGGGTGAGGCCGCCGAAAGCTATGCAGACGGCGAAATCGAGGCTGCGGAGCGGCCCCCCGAGAATCCCTTGGAGCGCGCACGCCAGGGAGTCGTGTTGCTCGAGCGCAAGGGCAAAGCACTAGGCCTGGGATCCGTACTTCAGGGTGACGGCCGCATCCTCACGGCGCTGTCGCCACTCGGGCACGGCAACGATGTCGATGCTCGCTTCGCCGACGGCAGTGTGATGCGGGTTCAAGTTGGGCACTCCGACCGAGCCTGGGATCTCGCGCTCCTGGTGCCGCAGAATGGGCGGTGGACCCGGGGGCTGCGTGCGTCGCGCCGCAGCGCCCAGGCGGCCGGAGCCTCACTCAGCTCGTTCAGCGTGGTCAGCAAGAAGCAGCTCGCCCCGTCCCGCACCATCGTCAAGGGTCGCCGCACGCTCATTGGCGGTGACAGTGAGCTGCTTCGAGACGGCCTCGAGCTGGCGAGTCGGATGCGCAGCACTGATATCGGCAGTCCCGTCGTGGACGGTAATGGTGACGTCGTGGCCGTGGTGGCTCGTGCGTGCGAGCCAGTGGCCAAGGCGCCGTGTTCGATGGTTCCATTCGGAGTCCCCGTGTCAGCGGTCAAAGCTTTTCTGCGTACCGTGCCCGCCAACGCCGTTCCCCCTGCGCCCTGGCTGGGCATCCAAGGGGCAGAAGCCGACACGGGGGCCGTGCGAGGAGTCCGGGTGCTGAGCGTCCACCCCCGCAGCCCGGCTGCTGCAGCCGGACTGAGGGGCCACTCGGACCCGGCCAAGGCGGATCTGGTGGTGGCCGTCGACGGGAGCCCGGTGACGTCCCCTGAAGAGCTCGCCGCCGCAATCAACCGTCGCGCGGTGGGCGACACCGTGCAGGTGCTGCTGTTCGGAGAGGGTCGATTCCGCCAAGTGACTCTGGAGTTGCGCGCGGCACCGGGGGCGAAGGGGGGTCAGGCCGCGGGGACGAACCGTGCGCGGGACCGCAACGTCCGGAGCCGGAGCCGGGGCCCGAAGGCGACAAAACGTCGGCGAAGCAAGGCCCCCGACGCCGTAGGGTATTGACCAACCCGAGGCCAGGTTGACGCGGCTGCGGCCCGCCACCGTGTAAGGTCCATTGACAGGACGCGACCGGCTAGGGAGGATATTTGCGAATCTCTTGATGATTTTCGCGAAGGACGCAGGGTGAGCCGGCCCTTACGAATCGAGGTCGCGGGTCAGACGGATGTGGGACGCAAGCGGTCCCACAACGAGGACAACTTCGCCGTCATGCCGGAGTTGGGGCTGTACATCGTGGCGGACGGCATGGGTGGGCATGCGTCGGGCGAGGTGGCCTCCAAAATGGCCATCGATACCCTACAGGAGTTCTTCGCTGCCACTGCGGACGATCCGGAGCGGACGTGGCCCTACAAGATGGATCGCTCCAAGGGCTACGAGGAGAACCGGCTGATCACGGGCGTCAAGCTGTGCAATCTGCGAATCTTCGAGCAGGCGCGCGCCAACCCACGCCAGCGTGGCATGGGCACCACGGTGGTCGTGTTGTTCGCAGTCGAGGACGGCGTCTACGTGGGGCACGTGGGCGACAGTCGTGTCTACCGCATCCGCGACCGCAAGATGGAGCAGCTCACCGAGGACCACTCGCTGCTCAACGACTACAAAAAGATGAAGCGACTCACCGAAGAGGAGATCGCGAACTTCCCGCACAAGAACGTCATCGTGCGTGCGTTGGGCATGAAAGAGACCGTCAAGGTCGACACACGCTTCGAGACTCCGCGCGCTGGTGACACCCTGCTGCTGTGCTCGGATGGGCTTGCGGGCCCGCTCAGCGACGACGAAATTCTGACCGTCGCCAATACCACGGACGACCTGTCCGAAGTGGCGAACCGCTTGATTGACGCCGCCAACAAGAACGGCGGCCCAGACAACATCACTTGCGTGTTGGCCCGCTGGGTCGAATGACGCCCTGGCTGACGATTTCTCTAGTACGGCGAAGGCGGAACGACGTTGATGGGTGCTGGTGGGGCGACTTTCACTGGCTCTCCGGAAAGCGGACTGAGCACGACGTAGACAAAGGCGGAGATCGCCAACATCACCAGGCTGGTCACCAGGTAGGTGGAAATGGGCGGCTGCCGGGACGTGCTCCACACATCCGCGAAGTACTTGCCGCGACTCCGTACCCTGATCTTGCGTTGCACCCCGCTGAGCACGTCCGGCATGGGAGGGTTGTCCTGCTCCGCAGCGCCACGCAGCAGATCTCGCAGGGAGTCACTGCCGGCGTCGTCCACCTCGTCTTCGGGCGGAAGCGCCGCAGTCGCGTCTTGGTCGTCTGCCGCGCTCTGAGCCACCGGCGCGGTCGGGCTCGCGTCGCCCGGACCTTCGGGGTCAGAACCGGGCCGCCCGGAGCTGCGCTTGGAGTCTGGGTCGGTCATCAGATCTTCTCCCCCAGCGCGCGTTCAACCTTGCTCTTCAGCGCCGATCGAGCGCGGTGGATGCGACTCTTGACGGTTCCGTCCGCCAATCCAGTGATTTCCGCGATCTCCTCGTAGGTCAGATCCTCAATGTCGCGCAGCACCAGCACCTCCCGGAAGTCGCCGTCGAGCTCGCGCAGACAACGCTGCACCAGATCTTCCACCTGGTAGCCCTCCACCATCTGGTCGGGTCGGGCAACGTCCCCGGAGGTCACGCCCTTGGCCTGACTCATCGGCGCGCGGTCCGCTACCGCTTCGAACTCGTCCTGCTCGCCGACATGGCGCCGCGAGAGGTACTTGATGCGGTTCCGGCAGAGGTTGGTGGCAATGCGGTAGATCCACGTGGACAGCTTGGCGTCTCCCCGAAACTGCCCAACGGCCTTGAAGACCTGCACGAAGACTTCCTGCGCCATGTCCTCGGCCTCGTCGCGACGCCCGAGCATGCGGTAGACCAAACGAAAGACACGAATCTCGTAGGCGTCCACGAGCTCGTTGAAGGCACGCTCGTCTCGCGCCTTCAAGCGTCCGATGAAGCGCTCCTCGCTGTCCTCTCTACCCGGCACCTGGCACCAACCGTCGGACACACCGTAACTCGGAACACCCGGCAAGTCGCCTGCTGACGACGTCGAGTCGTGCCCCAACCATTCGAACCGCTGGCGCCACGAGGCCACAACTGCACGACAGTCCACCCTGGTTCGAGGTTCCCGGAGCGTCCTTCTCCCCCATGAGCGAGTCAGGGAACCTGGCGCCGGTCGCAGTGTCGATACGACCAAGGCGAGCGTGTCGGTCTCCTCGGTACAACGATCGGCTGGCTCCGGCGCATGGATTCGAACCATGATTCAGGGATTCAAAGTCCCTTGTCCTGCCATTAGACGACGCCGGATCGGAGCGCGGAGCTTAGCGGGCTCGGAACGTCCACGCCACCTCCCATCCTTGATCCATGTTTCGCCGGCCGCCAGCGGGCGCCGAAACAAGGGATGGGTTTCGTGACCGGGTCCGGGGACAGTGACCGGGCCCGCGACCGCGACC
>CAZSVU010000063.1:0-31547 GCA_964610275.1 uncultured Polyangiaceae bacterium
CCGCTGCTGCCGGCGGCGCCACTGCTGCCTGCAGCGCCGGCTCCGCCCGACGAGCCGCCGCTGCCCGCAGCACCACCCGGACTGGAACCGCCGCTGCCCGGATCCGCTCCTCCCGCGCCCGGCGTGCCGCCGCCAGCCTCGGATCCCGCTTGCCCGCCGCTACCGCCAACGGGTTGTCCAGCGGCGCCTGCGTCGCCCCCAGCCCCACCGGTGGACGGCACCGTACCGCCCGAGCCGACCGCGACAGATCCACCTGCCTCACCCGCGGCACCCGCCTCTCCAGCTTCGCCAGCGTGACCAGCAGCGCCCACGATGCCGCCGCCGCCAGCGTGCCCCGCCGATCCTGCAGCGCCACCCAGCGCCACCGCCCCGCCATTCCCACCCGTTTCGTTCGCCCCGCCGGCTCCGGCATCCGCGCCGCCGTCGCCTCCGGTACTGGAGCCTCCGACGCCGGGTGAGCCCCCCGCTCCGCCCACTGCGGGTGCGCCTCCCAGAGCTCCGGTCGTGCCCCCCGTTCCCGACGTTCTGCCGCCAAGCCCTGAATTGGACTCCGGACCTCCGGCAGCACCGCCCGCGCCACCGCCCTCGGCGGTTCCCGTACGGTTCTCAGTTCCACAGGCCGCTGCTGCCAGTAGCAGCGCGAGCCCCACTCCCAGACGCCCCGATCTCCGCAGCATGCGGCAGAGTAGAGCACTATCGGAGACACAGGAAAACCGCCAAATTCGCCGTCGTTCAGCGGGGTCCGTGCGCTGACTCGAGCGCACACGCCCGAGCCACTCCAAACGCTTCGTTCGCACCCATCGCCAGCGGCTCGCGGGGGCTCAGCTGGGAGGCAAGTGCCACCCTCCAGGAGAAGCCCGGACCGGCAACGAAACGCGCTCAGGGGAACCGAACGGCGGCCGCCGTGGTCTTGCCCGCCTTGACGTTGACGCTCACGGTCTTCGACCCATGCTCGGGGTGGGTGAACGTCACCGAGTGGGGGCCTGGCGGTAGCTTGACGGTGGTCGGCGTGTTGCCCATCGGCTTGCCGTCGACGGCGACCGGGGAAGAAGGCAGCGCGATGAGATTGACCGTGCCCACCTTGGCGACCTCCTCGCTCGATTCGCCTTCGGCCTCGTCGCCCTCGGACTCCTCCAGAACGACTTCTTCGCCTGCGGCGGAAGCGCCTTCTTCGTCAGTGCCTTCCGCGCCCTCTGCTCCGTCTGCTGAACTCGCCTGCTTGGCCTTGGCGCCGCGCCGCGCTCTGGCCGATGATCGGGCCTTGTCCTCGATCGCCGGCAGACTGTCGAGATCAACCCCTTCAGAGCTACTCCGGTCGGTGGCTGCAACCGCCCGACCTCGACGTTTCTCGGGCTTCAGGATGATGTCGCACACGGCTTCGGCGCCGCCTCGCACCGACACCGCCCGTGGCTCGCTGGGCTCGTAGCCGGGCGCTGACACCCGAACCACGTGCGTGCCATCGTCCAGGGACCCCACACGACAAGGAACCATCTCGCACCGTTGCTTGCCGTCGACGAGCACGTTCGCCTTGTCCACATCCGCGTTGTCGGGGCCGGACGCCGTCACGATGAGGGCGCCGTCGCTCGGTCGCAACAGGAACGCCACCACGAACACCCCCACGACGACCGTGACGCCGACCACCGCGGCAATCACCACCGTGCGTCGGCTCGCAGCCTCGATGGGCGCAGAGGTAATGCTGCTCGGGACGAGTGCATCGGTGTTCGAGCCGCTGCCATCACCGACCGGAGTCGCATCCGAGACGATGATGGACGGTGCGTCCTCCGCGGCGTCAAAGCCGGGCGCTTGCGGTGGGACGTCGGAGGCGACCACCACGTCGTGCAACTCGGAAAGCAGCGGGATCCCGTTGGGATTGCTCGGAGGCCCACCCACAGGCGATGCCGCTGGAACGCTGGCAGGCGCTATGGGCGCCTTCACCGCCGACGGCGGAATGCTCGGACGCGTCACTTGGGACGAGGGCGCGGAGCTCGGTTCCTCGTGCGGCGAGCTAGCGGCAGCAGCAGAGTACGGTGGGTGCCCACCACTGCGCAGAGTCGCAGCTGCCACGCTGGACGACGGTGCTGGCGGGGGAATGCTCGGCTGGGGCGCAGACTGCCTGATTGCAGCGGGCGCTTGACTCGCTGACGACGACGGCGCCGGTGAGACCCCCGCCGACGCGGGGCGGGTCAACGCGGGAAATCCGGGCAACGTTCCCTTGTGGCCAGGCGGGCCAGGCGGGATGCTGAGCGCCTTGGCTCGGTCGGCTCGGAACTTGGGGGCGGGAACCACCTTGCGCGACGGATCGCTCGCTCGCGGGGGCGGGCTCGTGGGCGCCGGCTCGCTGGCTGCCGGAGGCGGCGCCGCACTGAGCCGGGCCGCTTCCTTCTCCGCGACACGCTTCTCGACCAAATCGCTGAATACGTTCAGGTCGTCGCCGTCGTCGGACTGGTCAGTCATGGCCATGGCCCGGTGCTGGATCTCACCGGCAATTTCCCTTCGAACTCCCCTGTACTAGCTCGGCGGCCGGCACAATGCCAGAGCCTTGCGACCTGGCCCGCAGCCCCGAACGAGCAACCCGAATGCCACTTCGCTGACTCGCGGCAGGCACGCCGAGGCGGTCGGGCCACGCTCTGCTTCACCACTCGGCATCCGTCTGCCTGCGCGCTCGGTCCCCGTGCGGTGATCGCTTCGACCTGCCAGTCCCGCGCCTCGAGGCACTCTGCGGCCAGCGGGATACTGAGCCAGCGCGAGTCTGGGGCCGGTGCCGAACCAGCGCCGTGGCCGCACTCTGGGCGCAGGCGAGCCATGGTGGAGGAGACGCCTTTACGACCACCAGGGCAGCGGCTAAGTGTGGCTCCATTCTTCCGAAATTCGGCGTATCGCGATGTCACCCCACCCGCTAGCAGGTCGGCCCGCCCCGCAAGAGCTCCTCGAAAACGTCCCGCGGCTCGTCACCGCATACTTCGCACAGCAGCCGGACCCCGACATTCCCTCGCAGCGCGTCGCCTTCGGCACCTCCGGGCATCGTGGGTGCGCCCTGGACTCCAGCTTCAACGAGTCACACGTGCTGGCGATCACGCAGGCAATCTGCGAGCTGCGCCAGGCTGAGGGCGTGACCGGACCGCTGCATTTGGGGATCGACACGCACGCTCTGAGCGAGCCCGCGCTGGCGACGGCAGTGGAGGTCCTGACCGCGCACGAGGTGCCGACCGTCCTGGAATCCGGTCTGGGATACACGCCGACCCCGGTCATCTCGCACGCCATCCGCGCACACAATCGCGGTCGCGATTCCGGGCTGGCCGACGGCATCGTGCTCACGCCCTCTCACAACCCGCCCCGGGATGGCGGCATCAAGTACAACCCCCCGTCGGGAGGTCCGGCTGGAACGGACACCACTCGCCGCATCGAGGCACGCGCCAACGAAATACTGGCCGGGGGCACCACGATCGTCAGGCGGATTCCCTTTCCCCGAGCGCTGCGGTCGGGGACGGTCTCCCAGGAGGACCGAAACCGGGCCTATGTACGCGAGCTCGCGGCAGTGGTCGACCTCGAGGCAGTGGCAAGCGCGGACCTCGCACTGGGAGTCCACCCGCTGGGGGGAGCCAGCGTGTCCCTGTGGAATCCAATTGCGGAAGCGTACGGCCTGCGACTGGAGGTCGTCGACGGTCGCGTCGACCCCACCTTCTCGTTCATGACGGTGGACAAGGACGGCAAGATCCGCATGGATTGCTCGTCTCCGTATGCCATGGCCGCTCTGGTCGCCTTGCGCGAGCGCTTCGACCTGGCTTTCGGCAACGACGGCGATGCCGATCGCTACGGCATCGTCACCCGCGGAGCGGGTCTGATGCCTGCCAATCACGTCCTGGCCGTCGCTGCGAGCTATCTCTTCTCCTCCCGCAAGAGCTGGCCGGCCACCGCTGGTGTGGGCAAAACGCTGGTATCCAGCTCGATGATCGATCGTGTGGCGCGACACGCCAATCGGTCTCTGTGCGAGGTTCCGGTGGGGTTCAAGTGGTTCGTGGACGGGATCGTATCGGGCCAGCTGGGCTTCTCCGGCGAGGAGAGTGCCGGCGCCACCTTCCTCCGCCGCAATGGCAGCGTGTGGACCACCGACAAGGATGGAATCGTGGTCAACTTGCTTGCCGCCGAGCTCATGGCACGCACTGGCAAGGACCCGGCGGAATACTACCGCGACTTGGAGCGCCAATTCGGTGAAGCCGTGTTCGAGCGAATCGACGCCCCTGCGTCGGCCCAGCAGAAGGCGGCCCTGGCTGCACTGGCGCCGGATTCGGTAACCGCAAGCGAGCTCGCCGGCGAGCCCATTGCCGCAAAGCTCACCCGTGCACCGGGTAACGACGAGCCCATTGGCGGACTCAAGGTGGTGACCGAGAACGGCTGGTTCGCCGCACGACCGTCAGGCACGGAGCCCGTCTACAAGATCTACGCGGAGAGCTTCCGGGGCCGCGATCACCTGCGCCGATTGCAGACCGAGGCACAGCAGATCGTGAACGACGCCCTCGCGGCTGCAACCTGAACACACACGGACGGATGACGCGGCGTGCCGCCTGCCGGGGCGCGACGCCTCATCCCACTTCGCGGTCCCGCAACTGCCACCCGGCCTCGAGTCGGTCACGGAGCGCGTCTCGACCTCGCGCGAGGTCGTCCGGGCTCTTGATGGGGAAGAACCGTCCCCGTGAACCGCCTCGCGGCACCCGCAAGAGGCCCAGCCTGAAGAGCGATCTTCCGTTCGGGTCGGTCGCTCCACTCGCCTCGCAGGTGATCGCCTCGAACTGCAGCGCCGGCCGCCCATCGATGTGCTTGACTACCGGGTAGTACTCCAGCGGGACGATTCGATCGATTGCCGCGGTGTCGAAGATCATGTTGTTGGCCTGAAAGTCCGGCAAGCGTTCCTGCACACCGGGAGGAAAACGGAAGCCTTCCACCACCCGCAGTCTCCCGTCGACCAGCACTGGTGCGCCGCCTGCGTCCCAGGCCCCGGCCGCATCCCGACGTCGTTCGGTCACTTCCAGAGTCATTTCCCAACCTGCGTTTCGATGCAGTCCGATCAGCGTGGGGTCCAGTGTGGCTCCCAGATTGTCGATGTTGGAAAACACCAACTGCTGCACCCCTTGCTCGCGAAGCTTGCCGAGCACTCCGGACGCGCGGATTGCCCGGAAGAAGTCGCCATGACCCGGTGTGTAGTAGCTGGGGAGTCCATTCCGACCGACAAAGAGTTGCCCGTCGGGCTGGAGACGAATGGAAATGGACTGGCAGAAGCTTCGTAGCGCGTGGTCAGGCAATCCGAAGTTGTCGTTTTGCACCAAGTGCTCCCGGGTCGCCGCATCGGTCGCGAAGCTGTTCATCAGCACCACCGGTGGAACGTCGCCGAGCCGGGTTCGGATCCGAAGCGCGTCCTCGCACTTGAGTCCGATGAAGCTCTTGCCGTCGAACACCTCCACCGCACCCTTGACCACGCCACCGAAGCGCGTGGCCATCCCTCCATTCAGGACGATCACGCCGACTTCACCGTGGCGAAGCGCGTCTTCACCCGACCGGCGCGCTGCCTGGCCCTGGTCCGACTCGTAGTCGACGTCCGTGACCCCCGGTGCCGGCACCACCGACCCCTGCACGAAGACGTCCTGCGGACGAGCCCGCCCCTGAGCCACTGCCAGAGCCTGCTCGACGAAGCGCTCGCGGTCAAAGTCGTAGCGGCGGAGAAGGGTCCAGTCGAGTTGGGGATCGTCGAGTAGATTCATTCGGAAGTCCTGCCCCGCCTGCACCGACGGAACACACCGGCGAGGCGCTCGAAGTGCTGCAACCACGTACTGGTGGCTGTCGTCCTACGGCACGTACGGCACGTATTCGATCCCGAACGTTTCAGCGACCGCCTGATTGGTGAGCTTGCCCTGGTGGGTGTTCACCGCCGATACGAGTCGCGGGTCGTCCTTGGCCGCTTGGTTCAGCCCGCCGTTGGCAATGCTGAGGGCGAATGGCAACGTGACGTTGCAGAGCGCGTAGGTGCTCGTGCGACCCACGGCGCCGGGCATGTTGGCCACGGCATAGTGAACGATACCGTCCACCATGTAGGTGGGCGAACCGTGGCTGGTGGGCCGCGTGGTCTCGAAGCAGCCTCCCTGGTCGACCGCAACGTCGACGACCACAGCCCCCGGCTTCATGAACTTCAGGTCCTCCCGCGCCACGAGCCGGGGGGCGCGGGCGCCGGGCACCAGCACCGCGCCGACCACCAGGTCCGCCTGTGCCAACTGTTCACGCACCGTGTGCCGATCACTGAACAGCTTTCCCACGTTAGGAGGCATGATGTCGTCGAGGTATCGCAGCCGCTGAACGTTGGTGTCCAAGATGGTGACACCCGCGCCAATCCCAGCAGCGATCTTGGCGGCGTTGGTCCCGACCACTCCGCCGCCCAGGATGGTGACGTGTGCCGGTTCCACGCCCGGCACTCCGCTCAGCAGTATCCCCCTCCCCTCTTCGGGTCGCTCGAGGTACTTTGCCCCCTCCTGAATGCTCATCCGCCCTGCCACCTCGCTCATCGGGGTGAGCAGTGGAAGGCTGCCGTCCGCGTCGCGCAGCGTTTCGTAGGCAACCGCCGTGGCGCCCGAATCCAAGACGCCGCGGGTGAGTGCCTCGTCTGCGGCAAAGTGAAAATAGGTAAAGAGGATCTGGCCCTCCTTCATCAGTGGGATCTCTATCGGCTGAGGCTCCTTCACTTTGACCACCAGATCCGCCGTCGCCCAGATGACCTCGTGCGAATCGACCAGGCGTGCGCCGCACTGTTCGTACTGCTCGTCAGGTATGCCGCTGCCGAGACCCGCGCCCCGTTCCACGGTCACGGTGTGCCCCGAACGCGTCATCTCCTCGACGCCCACTGGCAGCATGGCCACTCGGTACTCGTGCTCTTTGACCTCTTTTGGCACCCCAATGATCATGTGGCTTCCTCCGGGGAACTGCGTGTGACCGGCAGCGATGACCCCCTTTTTTCGGATAGTGACCCAGGGTGGGCCAGTTTTCCATGCTTCACGTTTCGTGGTGGTTCGAAGCGATTTCAGCCTGGCTGTCGGATTCGCGGCTGTCCACCGTTTCGCCCGGATCCACTGGCTCGGTGCGGGGCGCGGCCGCGGTCTGGACGCCACGGTCGGCGGTCGCTCCGACCCCCAGCACTTTCGCCACGCCCAACGCCCAGACCACGCCGAGCGCCCAACCGCCAACGACGTCCGACGGGTAGTGAACTCTCAGGTACACGCGAGACACTCCGACGGCGGCCACCAACACGACACAGGCCACGGCGCTGAGCGCGCGATACCTGGGGACGACGACGGCGACCATGACGGCGACGGCAACGTAGACCCCCGCGCTCCCCAAGCTGTGACCGCTGGGAAACGAATAGTTGCCGACCTCGACCAATCGGAGTGCAGGATCGGGCCGCAGTCGGTGAAAGAGCCACTTGAGCGTCGGGCTCATCAGGGCGACGCCGACACCGACCAGCACCAGGTAGGCCGTCTCCAGGTGGAAGTGTTTCCAGAGCAGCAGGGTCAGCACGACGGTCACGCCCACGAGCACCCAACCGTCTCCGGCCCAGGTGATGCAGCGCATCGCGGTCGTGAGCCAGGGGCGACGTAGACTGATGAACTGCTCCAGGATGGCCCAGTCGAACCGAGGCCAGAGCAACAAGGCGTGGGACAGGGCCAGCACGGCCGTCATCGACACGGCCAAGAGCATCGGAGCATGGCGGCGGGCGAGCGGTGCGGGCACGGCGCGAGATTCTGCCCGACTGCCCCGCGCTGGGGAATGAGGATCGCACCCCTCGCCTCACTGGCTGCACGACGGCTCGCTGCTCCAAGCCGGCCGCGCTGTCACATTCCACTGAGCGGTTGCTTCGGGCACCGAATCGAGCCAAACTCGGCACATGGGGAGCGGTTCGTTGAATTGGGTGCACACTTCGATCAGCGCAAGAGCGGTGGGCGCCGCTGCGTTGCCACTACTGCTGGCGCTGGCAGGGTGCGGTGAGTGTCCTGCGGCGGGTCCGGACTCTTGCCCGACCGTGGACGAGCATCTGTCGGAGCTCAATGGCTACACCGTGGTCCGTCTGCGGTCAGACAGCAGCGCCATGGTTCAGAGCAGCACGGTGGAGGTCGGGCCGGTCGCGGTCACGGACGGCTTCATTGCCTTTCGGCTCGATGCGCCTGACTGCGTGCCGACAGCGGAGAGCCCCTGCGTACATCAGCTGGGCGGTTTGCGCTTCGTTCTTTCGGACTTCACGCTGGGCCAGCGCCACGTCGAAGGGCTCACCTATGGCATCGAAGGCCCGCACGAGCTGCTGCTGACAGACCGGGGCGTGGAGCTCCCTGAGCTGACGCCGTGCTCGGCCTGCGGAACCATCGATGGCGACGTCCGTGCTTCCCAGCGCCCCACCCCCGATGCCCTGCTGTTGGACGTGGACACCGACGCGGAAAGCCTGCTCGCAAACGGTCTGTTCGAGGCAGTCTTCGAATTGGACGGATCGAGCTCGCTGCTAGCGGGGGCGTCCGTCGGCGCCGACCGTCTGACGATCACTACGGCACTCGATGCGAACGGTGCCGCTCCGTGGCTGTATCCATAGCGAGTCGCGGAGGTGCCGCACCTACACGGGATGCTCGCGCCCCGCGTAGCGATCTCGTGTAGCCGCCAAGCCCACCTGGCACAACGCGGGCCAGCAGGATATGCTGCGGAAACGCTTGCCGAAGCGCCCGGAGGACGGAGACGAGAATGCGGATTGGCGGTCTGCGGATGGCTGGTGGGGTGTGGTTGCTCGCCGCGTCGGCCTTCACTGGCTGCGGGGGTAGCGGGACTTCCAGTGTGAGTTGTGGCGTCGGGGCCGTACGGCCGTGCGCCTGTCCGGACAGCTCGACGTCGACCCAGGCGTGCGATCCGGACTCGCTGGTCTGGCGCCCGTGCGACTGCGGCGGCGACGACGGCACCGCCGGCAACCCGAGCGGCGCCGCAGGCGCAGAGAGCAGTGGCGGATCTGCCGCGGCCGGTGCGAGTGGTGCCGACCCCGGCGACAGCAGCGGCGGCGATGTCGCGGGGGTCGGGGGCGATGTCTCGAGCGGAGGCACCGGAGGAAGCTCCGCCTGCAATGCCAACCAGTACGAGTGCGCGGACGGCCAATGCATCCCTCTCTTCGGTCTGTGCGACGGCGTGCAGACCGACTGCGACGACGGCAGTGACGAGCATCCTGCGGTGTGCGGCACCGGGGGCAACGCCGGAACTCCGGGTAGTGGCGGCGACGGCGCTGGCGGCGAGCCCGGCTCGGGCGGCGACCCCGGTTCGGGCGGAACCGTGGTGGGGGACGGCGGCACGGGTGGTGCCGGCGGCAGTGCCGGAGCCGGGGGCGCGATCATCGTGGTAGGTAGCGGTGGCTCTCAACCGTCCCTGGGCGGCTCGACCGGCTTGGGCGGCAGCCAATTCAACCTCGGCGGATCCATCGGTCTGGGCGGCGATCCATTCAGCTTCGGCGGATCCACCGGCGTGGGCGGGGAGCCCTTCGGTATGGGCGGCGAGCCCGGCAGCGGGGGGACCGCCGGGGCAGAAACCCTGAACGCGGAAGTGGACTACATCGACGCGGACGGCGAGGCTCTCATGGCGACCGTGCTGCTGTTCAACGACAGTGGCAGCCAGATTCGATCCAGCTCCATTACCATCCGCTACTGGTTCTCCCTGGACGGGTATGAGGCATCGGAATACGTGTTCGAGTGCACCTACTCAACCCCGGAGCCCTGCGGCGACGTGGCGTGGCAAGTGGTGCCCATCGCAACGGGCGACCCCTCTGCGGACGCCTACCTCGAGATCTCCTATCCAAGCAGCAGCGGTGTGCTCTACGCGAGCGACCAGGCGATGTTGAGTCTCTACCTATACGTCGACAACTGGTCCGAGTTCGACGCAACCAACGACTATTCGTACTTCACCACTCCCTACCAGCCATGGGACACCCTCACCCTGTACGTCGACGGTGAGCTGGTCTGGGGCACGCCACCCGGGTGACCCTGAGCCCAGGCGCCAACGCACGCCCACGCCTTCTTGGTACACCGCCTGGCCAGATCCCTCCGCCACATTCCGGAGCTGCACCGATGCAGGTGGAGCAAATCCCCCGCTCCGGACCACGCCTGACCCGGACGCCATGCGACGCCAGCGCGCGCCGCCACGGCTGATCCCCCGCCCACAACTTCCAACTCACGGCTGGCCCACGCGGACCCACCCCCGGCGCGCGCCGCCACGGTTGATCGTGCACGCTGGGCGCCACGGGGCGCTCAGACGGAGGCAAGCGAGGATCCGCCCGGCGCAAGCCGTTTGCACGCAACTTGGTCCTGTGGCGGACCGACGGTCACCCCCATCAGCCCCTACTCCCCCACCCCGGGGTGGGGCTTGGTGCCAGCGCGCCCTGCCATGTTTCTCCACCTCGTCGCACGCGCACTTCCCGGACAAGCGCCGCTTGGCGCCGATGCCTCGGCCTGGTGGATGATGAGTGCGCTGCGCCGCGCATGGCCGGATGCGTTGGCAGCCTGCGTGATGCCGACCCATCTGCACCTGCTGGTTGCCGGTGCCGACGCCGAGCGGGCGCGCGGCAGACTGGCTCGGGTTCTAGCTGGGTTCTCACGGCACTTCAATGCCAAGCGGATCTGGCGACCAGTTGCTCTTCCCCGTCCGATTGCTGACCACGCCCACCTGCGAAGAACGGTTCGGTATGTCCACCTGAACCCCTGTCGTTCGGCTCTGGTGGACGACCCGCTCAAGTGGCCCTACTCCACGCATCGCGGGCTGGTTGGCGCCGTGGTGGATCCGTGGGTGCCCGCACAGCGTCTCGCTCGAGTCATCCGATTCCGGGGCGCCGAGTTCTGTCAGTGGTACTGCCGCTACGTTGCAGCCGATGCCGACACCACCAGTCGGGCTCTCGATGCGCTGAAGCCTGCCCAACCGCGGGTGGTCCCTGCGATCCCACTGATTGCGATTGTTGACGCCGCTTCAGCGGCAACTCCGTGGAGCCCGTCTCCCGTGCAGCACCTCGCCGTCGTACTCCTGGCGAACCATCAGGGCTGGCACGACACTCGCTTGGTCGCTGAAGCCGCCGGCGTGCAAGTGCGGCAGGTCCGGAATCTCCGATGCAAGCAATCGGACGTCGTGCTTGCTGCAGCCGCGCTGTGCCTGGGCGACCCGCGTCTGAGCTTCCAACCGGCGTCCTGCCGTCCCTCAACGCTCTCGCAGCACCGCACTCCAAAGAACTGGGTGACCGGTTGCACACCACTCACGGCGCAGGTGCACCAAACAGAACGCCCCTGAATTGCCGCTCAGCGGCAATTCATACCCCTCCAGTTGTCAGAACACCCCCCAATTGCCCCTCAGCGGCAATCCATGCCCCTTCAGTTGTCAGAACACCCCCCAATTGCCCCTCAGCGGCAATCCATACCACTTCTGATTCCATCCAACCGCTCGCATCCACGCCACACGCCGATCATGCGGCAAGCCCGGCGAACCTCACGCCGCGCACTGCCGCCCCATGCACGTCCTTCGACGATCTGTGGGCGGGACAGGTCTCGAACCTGCGACATCCGGCTTGTAAGGCCAGCGCTCTACCACTGAGCTACCCGCCCGGGGCCCGCAGATCGGTCCGGAAGCAACGATCCGGCCGGGTCTACGGCGCAGTCGGTGGATAGCACGGGTCGAGGCCGAATGGGGCTGTCGATGCGGGCGCTCAGCATTCGAGCTGCCGTTGACCTCTCGGCGAGCTCAACACCTGCAGCGGAGCACTCGTGCACCGCTACCGGCGTCGCAAGCCTGCGCAGTCGCACCAGAAACCCGCCACTCGAACTGGAGGCCGGACTCTGCAGCAAGGGCTTTCCAGAGGCTGCGCACGTCGTCGCCTGCGCCTGGACCATGCCCGAGCACTCGGTAGGGCCACGCACGATCCACAGGGCGGTGCGCCGCCACACGGACCAGACCCAGCAGCTTCGGGTGACGCTTCAGTTCGCGCCGGGGCGTTCGTCCGGTCCGCCATCGTGATCCCGCAGCGGCGGCACGTCCAACGCATCTTCAGGCGACTCGGCAGACTCTTCGTTCCCCAACTCTTGGTGGAAGAACTCGCCCGCGCGGTACTCCATGATGTACTGGCGCTCCCCGAACATCTGCTCGGGTTCGTTCACGACCAGCGCTTCTCGCAGCACGTCGTCCATGTGTTCGAGCAGCACGATGCGCAGTGATCGCAGGACACGGCGCGGGACTTCCCTGAGGTCCTTGCGGTTCTCCTTGGGGATGAGGACCGTGGTGATCCCGTTCCGGTGCGCTGCCAGGATCTTCTCCTTCAGGCCGCCGATCGGCATCACCCTGCCGCGCAGGGTGATCTCACCGGTCATCGCGACCTTGGACCGCACGGGGATCTTCGTGAGCGCACTGGCGATGCTGGTCGCCATGGTCACCCCCGCACTGGGGCCGTCCTTCCGAACGAAATCCGGGAAGTGAACGTGGACGTCGATCTTCTGATAGAAGTCGTGCTCCAACCCGAGCGCTGAGCAGCGCGCGCGGATGTAGCTCATCGCCGCCTGAGCGCTCTCCTCCATACCCTTCTCGAGCAGGCCAGTGATCACGAGCTTGCCCTTCCCGGGCACGACACTCACCTCGCAGTCGAGGATGTCACCGCCATACTCAGACACACTCAGCCCGTGCGTCAGCCCGACGTGGTCGGTGTCTTCCTTCTTCCCCAAGCGGTACTTCGGGACGCCGAGCCACTTGGGAATGTCGCGGGCGTTGATGGAGACCTTCTGCTCCTTGCCCTCCTTCACCACCTGCAGGGCGACCTTGCGACACAGGCTCGCGATCTCGCGTTCCAACTGTCGCACACCAGCTTCCTTGGTGTAGTGGTGAATGACCGTCCGCACGGCGCTTTCGCGGATCTCGAAGTCGAAGTCTTCGAGCCCGCACTCCTTCTTCTGGCGGGGCACCAAGTATCTCAGGGCGATGTTCAGCTTCTCGAACTCGGTGTAGCTGCTGAGCTCGATGATCTCCATCCGGTCCTGCAACGGGATCGGAATGCCACCCAACGTGTTCGCCGTGGTGATGAACAGCACGTCGCTGAGGTCGTAGTCCAGGTCCAGGTAGTGGTCGTTGAAGCAGTGATTCTGCTCCGGATCGAGCACCTCGAGCAACGCGGCGGCAGGGTCGCCGCGGAAATCCGTGCTCATCTTGTCCACCTCGTCGAGCAGGTAGACCGGGTTGTTGGTGCCCACCTTCTTCAGGTTCTGAACGATCTTCCCGGGCAAAGCGCCAATGTACGTCCGCCGGTGCCCGCGGATCTCCGCCTCGTCCCGAACGCCGCCCAGTGAAAGCCGCACGAACTTGCGACCCGTCGCTCGCGCAATGCTCTTGGCGATGCTCGTCTTTCCAACACCAGGCGGCCCCACGAAGCACAGGATCGGACCCTTGAGCTGGCGGGTCAGTGCCTGCACGGCGAGGTACTCGACGATCCGCTCCTTCGGCTTCTTCAGACCGTAGTGATCCTCTTCCAGGATCTTCTCCGCCTCGACGATGTCGAACCGCTCCTCAGTCTTGTCGAACCACGGCAGGCTCAGCACCCAGTCGACGTAGTTCCGCACGACCGTCGCCTCGGCGCTGGTCGGGTGCATCATCTTGAGCTTCTTGAGCTCCTTCTTGAGCTTGCCCTGAGCCTCCTCGCTCATCTTCTTGGACTTGAGCTTGTCCTCGATCTCCTGCAGCTCGGTCTTGAACTCGTCGCGCTCGCCACCCCCCAGCTCCTTCTGGATGGCCTGCATCTGCTCGTTCAGGTAGTACTCCTTCTGCGTCTTCTCCATCTGCTTCTTGACGCGGGAGCGAATCTTCTTCTCTACCTGAAGGATCTCGATCTCGGCCTGCATCAGCTCGTAGAGCCGTTCCAGGCGCTTGCGCGCATCGGGTGTCTCAAGCAACCCCTGCCGGTCCGATAGCTTGATGGTCGGAAGATTGGCAGCAATGGTGTCGCTGAGCTTCGACGCCTCGTCGATGCTCTGCACGCTCATGAGCACTTCCGGCTGAACCTTCTTGTTCAGCTTCACGTAGACCTCGAAGGTGCTCTGTACCTGCCGAATGAGGGCCTCGACCTCGACCCCGTCGGCGGCCCCGTCCTCGATGTCGTCCAACTCCACCAGGAAGTAGTCGCGGGATTCGACATACCGCTTGATGCCGGCCCGGCGACGGCCTTCGACGAGCACCTTGACGGTCCCGTCGGCAAGCCGGAGAAGCTGCACGATGACGCCCACCGTCCCCACCGTGTAGATGTCATCCGGCGACGGATCGTTGGTCTTGGCACTCTTCTGCGCGGCGAGGAAGATCTCCTTGTCGTGGGCCATCGCCTCATCGAGCGCGGCAATGCTCTTCTCGCGACCCACGAACAACTGAGACACCATGTGCGGAAACACGATGATGTCCCGCAAGGGGAGCGCGGGCAGATAGCGGCGGGCGGGCGGCGAGCCCTTCTCGTTGTCGTTCTTGAAGAACATTCTATGTCTCGGACGTCATCGACCGGTCTCAGTACTCAGCCGGCTGCGTCCGCTTCCTTGTGATAGACGATGAGCGGGGCTTCACCCGAAGCGATGACTTCCTCGTTCACCACGACTTCCTTGATCCCCGCCTTGGAAGGCACATCGTACATGATGTCCAGCATCGCCGATTCGAGGATGGCGCGCAGCCCGCGTGCGCCGCTCTCTCGTTCGATGGCCTTGCGCGCAATCGCCTGCAGCGCGCCCTTGGCGAACTTCAGCTTGACGCCGTCCATCTCGAACAGCTTGTTGAACTGCTTCACCAAGCTGTTGCGCGGCCGAGTCAGGATGTCGACCAGCGCTTCCTCGGTGAGCTCGTGGAGCGTCGCGATGACCGGCAGCCGGCCGATGAACTCGGGGATCAGCCCGAACTTCAGCAAGTCCTCCGGCTGAACCGAGGTGAGGAGCTCACCCAGCTTGAACTCGTCCTTGCTCCGGATGTCCGCGCCAAAACCGAGCCGCGACTGGCCCAGACGACGCTGGATGATCTGGTCGAGGCCCACGAAGGCCCCGCCACAGATGAACAGGATGTTGGTGGTGTCCACCTGCAGGAAGTCCTGCTGGGGATGCTTGCGCCCACCTTTGGGCGGCACGTTCGCCACCGTGCCCTCGATGATCTTCAGCAGCGCCTGCTGCACGCCCTCGCCCGACACGTCGCGGGTGATGGATGGGTTGTCGCTCTTGCGGCTAATCTTGTCGATCTCGTCGATGTACACGATGCCGCGCTGCGCCCGCTCGACGTCGTGGTCCGCGTTCTGCAGCAGCTGGACGATGATGTTCTCGACGTCCTCGCCCACGTACCCGGCCTCGGTCAGGGTGGTGGCGTCCGCGATGGCGAACGGCACCTTCAGGATCTTGGCGAGCGTCTGCGCAAGCAGCGTCTTGCCGCTGCCCGTCGGCCCCAGGAGCAAGATGTTGCTCTTGGACAGCTCCACGTCCTCGGCAGCAACCTTCGTGTCGATTCGCTTGTAGTGATTGTGAACGGCAACGGAGAGGATCTTCTTGGCGCGCTCCTGGCCCACGACGTATTCGTCCAGGGTCTCTTTGATCTCCGCCGGCTTCAGCATCGGATCCGACCCGGAGGTCGGTTCATCCTTCTCCACCTCCTCGGCGATGATGTCATTGCAGAGCGCAATGCACTCGTCGCAGATGTACACGGTGGGTCCGGCGATGAGCTTCTTCACTTCCTTCTGCGATTTCCCGCAGAAAGAGCAGCACAAATTGCCGTTGGACTCGTCTCGCCGTCGCTCCACTGGTCGTTCCGTTGGCGTTGAAGGGGGCCGGGGCAAAAACCCTAGGAAGCCCAGCCTAGTCTAAAACTCGCTCCCCACTCTCGCAAGCAACCGGCCATGTCCGGCCGCTTCTCCGGCCCCGCCGGCCCGGTTCAGCAGCGAAGATTCCTTCGCAGAAGAGCCCTCCTGGAGCCTTTCCCGCCTCCTCGGTGGACATGCCTCGGGGTATGGCCGCGCCGGCAAGTGAACCGCCCGCCGTCGAATTTGGCGTTCCGACACGTGGCTCTCAGCTCTGCTTCTTCTTGCTTTCGAAGACTTCGTCGATCAGGCCGTAGTCTTTTGCCTGGGCGACGCTCATGTAGAAGTCGCGGTCGATGTCTCGAATGATGTCGTCACGCGACTGGCCGGTCGACGTGACGAGGATGTCGATGATCACGTCCTTCAAGTGTCGAATTTCGCGAGCCTGAATCTCGATATCCGTGGCCTGTCCACGTGCGCCACCCAGGGGCTGGTGGAGCAGTACCCGGGAGTGCGGCAGCCCGTAGCGCCGCCCCTTCTCGCCCGCACCCAGCAGGACGGCCGCCATGCTGGCCGCCTGTCCAATGCAGATCGTGCTGACCGGACAGCGGACGTAGCGCATGGTGTCGTACACCGCGAGGCCGGCGGTCACGACGCCACCGGGAGAGTTAATGTAAAGCTGGATGTCTTTGTCCGGATCCTCGCTCTCCAAGAAGAGAAACTGGGCGATGGTGATGTTGGCCACGTCATCGTCCAGCGTGCTTCCTATGTAGACGATGCGGTCTTTCAGCAGGCGGCTGAAGATGTCCCAGGTTCTTTCCCCTCGATGGGTGGTCTCGACCACGTGGGGATAGATGATGTTGGCGCTCGGGCGGCTAAACTCGCGCTCGAGCACGCTCAGCGCATCGGCTCTGGTCTCGGGTCGTTTGGTCATGATCTCATCCGTCCCGGCTGGGTGAGCCCACTCAGGCGTCCTCAATCCTCGCCTTGCCCTCGATGATGTCCAGCACCTTGTTCTCGAGGATCATCCCCACCAGCATTTCTCGCTTCTGCTTGCCTCGATACTCGGCCCGCAGCTTGGCCACGTTCTTCCCGGTCTGGTCGGCCAGTTCCTTGAGTCCCTCTTCAATCTGCTCTTCGCCGATCTTGATTCCTTCGGCCTTGGCGATCGCCGCCATGAGCAGGCCAGCTCGAACCTTGACTTCGCTGTCCGCCCGGATGCGCGCACGCAACTCGTCGCCGATACCCTGTGCACTGGACTGACCGCGGGCCCGAGCCTGGGAGAGGATCTCCTGCTCGGTCAGCTTCATCTGTTGCTCGACCAGCGAGCCCGGAATGGGGATGGGGTTCTTCTTGACCAATTCCACCACCAGCTGCTCGGCCACTGCGTTCTCTGCGGTTTCCTTGAGTTGCTTCTCGATCTGCTCCTTGATCGCAGCCTTGAGCTCGTCCAGCGTGCCGTAGTCGCCGGCGTCCTTGGCGAATTCGTCGTCCAGCTCCGGCAGAATGCGTTGCTTGATTTCCTTGAGCTCGAGACTGAAGACCGCGGTACGGCCCTGCAGCGCCGACGCCGGGTGGTTCGGCGGCATCGCAACCGAGGCTTCCGCAGACTCCCCCACCTGCTTGCCGATCAGAGCCTCCTCGATCGCCGGCAGTAGGGTTCCGTCGCCGAGCTCGGCCTGGAAGTCCTTGGCGCCGGCTTCGGCAATCGGCTTGCCGTCCGCCGCCACCGTGAAGTCGACGGTGATCACGTCCCCGCCCTGCGCCGCACGGGCCTCGGCAACCGGCTCCAGTGTCGAGAGCGACCGCTGGAGCTTGACGAGCTGCTCCTGGATCTGCTCCTCCGTGGCCTCTGCTGCCGGACGCTTGGCCTCCAACCCGTCGAAGTCGACCTTCTCGACTTCCGGAAGCACTTCCACGCGCGCCTTGTAGTTGAACGCCTGTCCGCGCTCGAGCTTCTTCCGCTCGACCGCAGGGGCGCTCACCGCCTGCACGTTTTTCCCGCTCACAGCCTGGGGAAACGTCTCGTCCACCAGCTGCTGGGCTACGTCGGCGGCAATGCGCGCACCGAACATGTGCAGGAGCACCTTGCGCGGCGCCTTGCCTGGTCGAAAGCCTTTGACTTTCGCTCCCTTGGCCACCCGGTTGAAGGTTTTGTCGAACTCTGTTCGTACTCGGTCGGCCTCTACCTCGACGTCGAATTCGACCAGCACGGGGCTCAATTTGTTGATGTTGACCTGCATCACGCGAGGGCCCTCGTGCCACGCAGCCAGTCCCAGGTCAAGTACGCCGCAGCCACAAAAAAGCTAGCCCCCGCTGGAGGCAGCCAGCGGAGGCCAAATGTCCCGGGAGGGGACCGGCCTGAGCGTGGATGAGTGTGGAGGTACCAGCTCAGGCCAAGTTGAAGTCCTTATTCTTCTTCCTCGTCCTCGTAGTGCTCCTCCGGATCATCCCAGAGGCTGGCCTCGAACGGGTCGGCGTCGAAGTCCACCGCCTGCTCGGGCCCTCCCTCCTCCAATTCGTCCACGCTCCATCCGATGCGCATCCCCGGTCGGATCTCCTCGCGCTCGAACTCGGCGAAGCTGCGATAAGCTCGGTTTCGAACCATGTCGTCTCTCCTGCTGCGTGTCTGTAAGGTGGGAACAATGGCCAGCGACGGCTAGGCGGGCGGCCGAAGTGGGCTGGTGGGAAGCTCGAAGACGGGCGCGGGTCGGCGGGGACGAGACGACAGCCAGAAACGGGTCCGCAGGATCCGCTCCTCAGTGCGCTCAGGGGCGCCAGCACCGACTGGCACCACGAGCGCCCGTGACAGTGCGTGACGGCTGCTGCTCCTGACTGACCTTCTCATATCTCTTACCTTAGACTACCTACACCTACATCTGCACACACAGTACGACACGGCCTCTGCCGGTCCAAGAAAACGAGAATCCTCGCCCTCATTTCGATAAGGGCCTATCTGATATCCCCTTGCTGAGGCGCGGGCTCCGGTAGCATCGCGCCCCCGTCGCTGCTGGACCGACAGACGCATCACATGGCGCGCAACACCAACATCATCGCCATCGCGAATCAGAAGGGCGGCGTCGGCAAGACGACCACCGCCGTGAATCTGGCGGCCAGCTTGGCGGCCGCGGAGCACCGCACACTGCTCGTCGATCTCGATCCGCAATCCAATGCGTCCAGCGGAGTCGACGTCGCTCCCGGTACGGTGGAGCGCACCGTCTACGACGCGCTGATCGGCAACGTCCGGCTTGCCGACGTGATTCGCAGCACGCAGATCCCGACCCTCGACGTCGTGCCCGCCAGCCAGGACTTGACCGCCGTCGAGTACGAGCTCTTCGACGAGGTCGGGCGCGGCACGCACCTCAGGCAGTTGCTGAAGCAGCCGCCGGTGGACGAGTACCAGTACGTGATCATCGACTCACCCCCTTCGTTGGGCGTGTTGACCTTGAACGTGCTGGCTGCCGCACACCGCGTGATCGTGCCCATGCAGGCCGAGTACTACGCGTTAGAGGGCATCACCTACCTGATGGCCACCATCGATCGCGTCAAGGCCTCGCTCAATCCCGACCTCGTCGTGGACGGGATTCTGATCACGATGTGGGATCCGCGCAGCAAGCTTTCTCACCAGGTCACGGCGGAAGTGCAGCGGCATTTTCCGGTCTACACCACGCTGATCCCTCGCAACATTCGGCTCAGCGAGGCGCCATCGCACGGGTTGCCCGCACTACTGTACGACGTTCAGTGCAAAGGCGCCCAAGCGTACCTGGCGCTGGCGCGTGAGCTGATTGAGGCGGCCGCGTGAATCCTCGACCGAAGGGCGGCTTGGGCCGCGGGCTCGACGCCCTGCTCCCCGCCAGGCAACCGCCACAGCCACGCTCTGCCGGCGCGAGCTACGGCGAGGGGAACGTCTTCAGCTGTCCTCTCGACAAGCTCGCGCCGCAGCGAAACCAACCCCGCCAACACTTCGACGCCGAGAAGCTGGACGAGCTGGCCGCATCCATCCGCGAGCGCGGCGTGATCGAGCCCTTGGTCGTACGAAGGTTGCCGGGCGGCGACCGCCTCGAGATTGTCGCCGGCGAGCGTCGGTGGCGGGCGGCGCAACGCGCTGGGCTGCGTGAAGTGTTGGTGGTGGTGCGGGAGCTATCGGCCGCCGACGCGTTCGAGCTGGCGCTGATCGAGAACGTCCAACGCGAAGACTTGAACCCCATCGAGCTCGCGGAGGCCATCGACCGACTGATCAAGGACCACGACTACACCCAGGAATCCCTCGCCGGTCGCCTCGGCAAGGATCGGTCCACGGTCGCCAACGCGCTGCGCTTGCTTCGTCTTCCACCCCGAGTTCGCGCGGCAGTGATCAGCGCCGAGCTCACCGAGGGGCACGCCCGCGCCCTGCTGGGCGTCCCGGATGCCGTCGACCTGGAAAATCTGGCGGAGAAGGTCACGCGGGGTCGCTTGAGTGTGCGTCAAACCGAGGCCCTGGTTCGCCGCCTGAAGCAGGACTCCAAAGGCTCGGCACCGTCGGGATCCTCGGGCGGAAAGAGCCCGTCGGTGCGGGACCTGGAGCTGCGCCTGTCCCGCAAGCTCGGCACCAAGTGCGAGGTCAAGGACAAGAACGGCAAGGGACAGTTGTTGGTGAGCTACAGCTCGTGGGACGAACTCGACCGTCTGCTCGAGATGCTGCTGTAGCCGCAGCCGGACCCCGCCCACGACCCCGCGCGCGCCAGGCGGGCCGAGGTTCGAAGCGCCACAACCTACTTCAGGTCCGACAGCTCCTTCTTGGCTTGGTCGGCCACGGGCGTGCCTTCACCATTGGCGATGGCCTGCTTGAGATTGTGCTTCGCCTCGGCGGTCTTATCCTGTTCCTTGAAGACGATCCCCAGGTGGAGGTAGGCCGGCGCGTACTTGGAGTCCATGTTCAGGGCTTCTTGCAGGTCTGCAACGGCGCCCTTCGCGTCCTCGCTCGCGTTTCGGCAGAGCGCGCGACGTACCAGAAGCTCCGGGAGCTTCTTGATTTCGAGCGCCCGGTCGAACGCCTGCACGCACTTCTTGTACGCACCTAGCACGCCGTACATACGGGCGGCCGGCGCCAGGATTTTCAGGTCTTGGGACTTGGCTGCCCCGCTCAACTGACGAAGAGCCAGACCCTTGTTGCCGGCCTTGTGGAGCGCCATGGCGTAGCTGAGCTGCCAATCCGGCCTGTCCTTCGTTTGCTTGACGAGCTTGCCCCAGGCGTCGACCGCCGCGGGCCAGTCCTCCATTGCCTCCGCCACCAGTGCGCGATTGAGGAGCAGGCCCGCATGATTGGGCGCGTGCTTGAGGCCCTGCACTACGACCTTGAGGGCGCTCTCGGGCTTCTGGTCCACGTCGAGCAAGACCCCCGACAGGTTGACGCTGGCTTCGGTCAGCTCCGGATCCAACTCCAACGCTTCGCGGTAGGCCTTCTTGGCACTCTTGATGTCCTCCAGGCCCTCGTAGGCCACGCCCAAGTAGAAGGCCGCCTGGGGATCATCGGGGTTCTCGGAGCGAGCTTCTGCCAGCGCCCCCTCGGCCGTGGCAAAGTCACCCGCCTGGATGGCGTCGATGCCCTCCTTCACTTTGGGGCTGGACGCCGCGACGGCTCCCCCGCCCTCGCTAGCGGAGTCGTCGTCCAGGGAAGGCGGCTCATCGGGGGATTCGGCCGGCTTGCCACCGCCACCGCACGCCATCGCCAAAGGCACCAGGGCGGCCAGAAGGGTGCGACGCAGCGTCGCTCGGTGGGTCCACGTGAGCCTAGAGATATGCGACATGATCACACCCCGCTTTCGAGTTTCTCGATGGTCGTCTGGATGCGAGCTTTGAGGCGTTCGACCCGCTCGGCGGAGGTTAGCTTGGACCCGCCCGGCTCGGTTACGTAAAAGACGTCCGCCACCCGCTCCCCCTCGGTATTGATCTTCGCCAGGGAGATGGTCAACCCCTCCTCCACGATGGCGTTGGACAGGCCGAACAGCAGCCCATTTCGGTCTCTTGTGGTGATTTCCAGCACCGTGTGATCCGTTGCCGCACGGTTGTCGATGTTGATGCGCGTGGGGACGCTGGGCATCGGTCGGTCGCCGAGACGGGCACGGCCCGACCGCGGCCCCACCAGCTCAGACGGCTGGATTTCGCCTCGGAGCATGCGGCACACATCTCGCTCCATCCGCGCAATCAGTGCGTCGGCCCCCTCGGGATGGCGTCCACCCGAGACCCAGAAGACATCCAGGGCCCGCACCACCCCGTCCGCCCGCTGCCAGGAGTAGATTTGGGCGCCCATCACGTTGAGGCGGGCCGCCGCCAGCGCGGCGGTGAGCATCGCCAGCAGGCCAGGGCGGTCGTCCGCCACGATGGCGACCTCCGAATACTCCTCCTGACCGGACAAGATCCGAACCTTCACGCAGCTCCCCTGCGCCTCCGCTGCCAGCCGCGCGTGGACGACGATACCGGGGGGATCGTTGGCATAGAGGTAGCGCTCGGGCATGGCGGCCAGGAAGTGCGCCAAGAACTCCGTGCCGGCTTCCTCGCCCCAGAGGTCGTGGACCCGCGCCCGAATCGCGCTGGTGCGACGCCGATCCCGGGCCTCGGCTTCGCCTCCCATACGGCGATCTGCGGCGACGTAGAGCTCGTCGAGCATGCGCGCTTTCCAGCTCGTCATGGCGCCCGGACTGGTGGTCGAGACGTCGGCTACCGTGAGGAGATAGAGATCGCGCAAGCCCTCGGTGCCACGCATCTCCTTGCAGAACTCCTCCAAGGCCCGCGGGTCGTCAATGTCGCGGCGAGTGGCCACGTGGTACATCCGGAGGTGCTTGAGGATGAGGTGCTCGATCTCGATGATGTCGGCCTCGTCCACGCCAAGTCGAGCGAGGATGCCGCGAGCCAAATCGTGCCCGCGCACCCAGTGGTGTCCGCCGATGACGTCCTTGCCGATGTCGTGTAGGAGCGTCGCCAAGAAGAGCACGGTCGGCCGCGCGATCTCGGCAGCCACTCGCGAAGCCAAGGGGAACTCGGCAGCCAGCTCACCGCGACAGAGTGCCGCCAGCTGGTCTACGGCCGCCACCGAATGCACGTCCACGGTGTAGGTGTGGTAGATGTCGTGATGCACTCGACCCACCACCGGCGCGAACTCTGGAATCATCGCGACCAGCAGACCGACGTCGTGCAGCTCCTTGAGCACAGAGCCACGCTTCAGCCTGGTATTGCGCGAGACGGTGCACAGCTGCACGAACAACTGCGACGCCTCATCACTGGCGCGCAGCGCTTGGCAGAATGCGGTTGAGGTCGTGGCGCGTGTCACCACGTCGCGCGTGAATCCATAGACCGGAATGTCCCGCCGCAACGCTTCGGCGAACAGCCTCAGCGCCAGCGCCGGGTTGGCTTGGAGCGCAGCTGGGTGGACCAGCGACACGGCCCCCGAGGTGAGCTTCAAACCGTTGCCCAGGATGACTTCGTGAGGACGCCTCAGCGGCAGTGGCAGGCAGCGCTGCACGACCATCTCGCGTGCTTGCGTGAGCGTCCGGGCGGCACGGTAGTAGTCGCTCATGAACTGCTCGACCGATGCGCGGCCCTTCCCGTAGCCCAGGGCTTCCGCGATCTGCTCCTGTCGATCGAAGCCCAATCGGTCCGAACGCCGGCCGGAAAACAGGTGCAGGAGATTCCGGATGCGCCACAACCGTTCCACCGCAGATTCGATCTGGTGCAGCTCCCGAGGGACCATGAGGCCCGCCCGGACCAGGTCCTTGAACTCGACCACCCGCCACCGCGCACGTGCCGCCCAGAAGGCCACGTCGAAGTCACGCAATCCACCGGGGCCATTCTTGACGTCGGGCTCCAACAGGTAGACCGAGCCACCGTAGCGCTGGTGGCGCTCCTCGGCGCGGGCATCGATGCGCTCGAGGAAGGCTGCGATGGTGCCGACGCCGAACACCCCCTCGAACACCCGCGTCAGCATGACCTGGGCGGGGCCTTCGTGCTCGGTCAGGGAGCGCCAGTCCAAAATGGAAGTAGCCGTCGGCAAATCGGTGTGAGCCAGCTCCACCACTTGGTCGGCGTCGACGACCTGGTGCCCCACGGCGAGCCGAGCGTCCCACATGGGGTAGAGGAGGGCTTCGGCAATGGGCTCGGCCGCGCGCGGATCCCCCTCGCACAGCAACCGGATGTCCAGGTCGCTGCGGTAGGACAACGCCCCCCGGCCGTAGCTGCCCACGACGGCCAACGACATCGGCACCCAGCTGTGGGCCTTGACGGTCATGGCCCTCACCGTGGCCAGCAGGAAGCTCAGCATGCCATCGTAGACTTTGGCGAGCCTCTGCCCTGCCAGAACGCCACAGGCGTCCCCACCGCTCCGAATCATCTGCTCCACGTCACCCAGGTGGCACTGCAGATAGCGTTCAATCTCCCCGGCCAGACCGGGGAAGGCTTGACGAGTCAGCGGGACGGGGGTGTCGGTCGCGGCCGGTGAGGTCATGGGGCGAGCTGCCGGGGCCCCGGCAGGGGGTGGAGGTTATAGCGCAAGCCGGGCCCGCGGTACCTGGACGCGCGGCTCGCGCAACCCAACCGACCAGAATTGTTGTGCTAGGCTCTGTCCGATGCTCAGCCGACGTGACACCCTGCGCCTGCTGGCCGGTACCGTCGGCCTGGTGGCGCTACCGCGCGCAGCATGGGCCAGTCGATCGGTTGCCGCAAGCCTACCCCAGCTCGTCGAACGGAGCGACCGGGTGGCCCTGGTCACCTCCCAGGGAGGGGAATCAGGGTGGGAGGTCATCGGCGACCGGCGCCGCATCGTGACCTACACTCGGGTTCGGGTCGACGAGCTCGTAACGGGTGACGGCCCGGATGGCGAGCTGGTGGTGCGCACCCTGGGTGGTCGGGCGGGGCAGATCGGGCAGATCGTGCATGGCGAGGCCCGGCTGCTGCGCGCAGAACCCTGCCTGGTGTTCCTGCGCGAGCCCGAGAGCGGACTGCACCTGGTGACGGCCCGCGCCCAGGGCCACTTTCCGGTACGCCCCGATGCCCGCGGAGTGGATCGGCTCCAGCTGAGTCCCAGCCGTGGCGAACTCGAGCGCGATGAGCGATCCGCAGCCCACGCGCTGGTGGGACGCAGCGTATCCGAGGCCAAGGCGCTCATCCGAAGCTCGAGACGCGATGCACGCTAAACAGCGGTGGGCAGCGGCGCTACTGGGCGCCTGGACGACGGTCTTCGCGAGTGTCGACGCCAGTGCGTACTGCTCCACCACCACCTGCGATCCCAACAGCGACGGCGACGACGCCTGCGAGAACGTCGGGGGGTGCCTGACCGGTGGACTCCCACTCTTCTGGAAGCAACGCTGCCTCACCTACAGCGTGCAGGAAGAGGGATCTCCGACCCTCGGGATCAGCTACGAAGCCGCCAACACTCTGATCGGCAACGCGCTCGAAAAGTGGACCTCCGTGGACTGCGGCGGCGGAACCCATCCTTCGGTCGAGGTCTTTTCCACACCGCCTGTTGCCTGCCGCCGCGTCGAGTACAACGACGACGCGGGCAACGCCAACCTGTGGATGTTCCGCGACCGCGAGTGGCCCTACGACGACGACGGGCTCACCCTGGCGCTCACGACCATCACCTTCAACGTGGAGACCGGGGAGATCTACGACGCCGACGTCGAGATCAACTCCGCCCAGAACGACATCTCCATCGGCGGAGAGCGCGCCTCGAGTGACTTGGCGTCCATTGCCACGCACGAGGCGGGGCACGTGATGGGCCTGAGCCACTCGTCGGATCCCAGAGCCACGATGTTTGCCTCGTACCAGGAAGGGACGACGACTCTGCGCTCACTCTCGGAAGACGACATCGAAGGCTCTTGCGCCACCCATCCGCCCGACCGCGCCACTGGGGCCTGCCCCGACACGCCCGAACCGCGACACGGCTTCTCCTCGGAGTGCGGCCCCGCGGACAATGCCTGCGTCTGCACCGCACCCGGGAGTGGCAAATCCTCTGGGCGCTGGGCGCTGATGCTGTTGGCAACGAGTCTGGTCTTGGCTCGAATCCGGAGACACAGGCGAAAGCGTTGAGCCGCGAACCGACCCTGCTGGTCGTCGCAGGCGAGGGCTCTGGCGACGTGATGGCGAGTCGCGCCCTCGAGCACCTGTCCGTTCCCAGCTTCGGATGGGGCGGACCCGAGTTGCGCGCGCGCGGCACCGACACGTTGTGTGACGTATCCGAGCTCAGCATGCTGGGGTTCGGCACGGTCGCAGTGCGTCTCCCACGGCTGGTGCGCGAGGCCCGTCGGCTCCTCGCCGCAGTCGACACGCGGCGTCCTGCCGCAGCACTGTTGGCTGGGTACAGCGAGTTCAACGGTTGGCTCGGACCGCGCCTGCGACAACGTGGGGTGCGCGTCCTCTGGTACGGAGCCCCTCAGATATGGGCCTGGCGACCGCGGCGGGCTCGACGCTACTCCGCGGCGTGTGACGAGCTGGCACTCATGCTCCCATTCGAGGAAGAGCTCTGGCGGAGCTTTGGCGCTCAGGCGAGCTACGTCGGTCATCCCGCTCTGGAGGTCGACTGGTTGGATCGGAGTCGCGCCCGAGCCGAGCTCGGCGTGGGACCCGAGCCGGCAATCGCTTTGCTGCCGGGCAGTCGAACCACGGAAGTGCGCCGCCACCTGCCCGTGCTGCTCGGCGCCACCGCTCGCCTGCGGGCTCGGCACCCCGACCTCGCGGCTCGGGTGCTGGTGGCGTCCGCGCTCGGCGGTGCGGATCGTCAGTGGCTGGAAGCCCGCTCGCGGGACGCTGATGTCATTCCGGTGACGACCGACCCGGTCGCCACCCTGCCGGCTTATGACCTCGCACTGGTGGCGAGCGGTACGGCAACGCTGGAATGCGCGTTGGCCGGCGTACCTCCGGTCATCGTCTATCGCGTCCCCCCACTCTCGGCAGCCCTGCTGCGACGATTGATCCAGGTGCCCCAGGTGGGATTGCCCAACCTCGTGCTGCACCGCGCCTGCTTCCCCGAGCTTCTGCAGAACCGCCTCAGCGAAGCCGCCTTGGCCGCCGCAGCGCAGGAGGTCCTGGATGGACGCGAGACGTATCTGCAAGCCTGTCACGAAGTTCGCGCCCGTCTGTGCGGTGGCGCGACCAGAACCCCGTCGTCACGGGTTGCGGAGATCCTCGAGGCATGGCTGAGGTAGACCGCCGCGCGCTCGGACGCCTACTGCGCTGGACAATAGGCGCTGCCTTGCTCGTGCTCGTGCTCCGATTGCAGATCGCCACTTGGTCCGGATTCGGCGATGCCGAAGCCCTCTACGCCAGCTACGCGCTCTTCCCCCAGCCCGCGTACTTGGATCACCCGGGCTTCATCGGCCAGTTGGCGGGTTGGATCGGACGCGGGAGCGTGCCCACTCCGCAAGCCGCCCACGTCTTCACCTCCGTCGTGGCCGCGTTAGTCCCAGCGCTGGGACTCTGGGCGGCACGCGCAGCAGGTGCGGGTTGGACCGGCGCCCTGGGGACGGCGCTCACGCTGACCCTCGTGCCCGAGCTGAGTATCGGACTGTTTGCGTTCAGCCCGGATCTGCCGCTGGCGGTGCTGTGGTTGGCGACGCTCGGCTTCGCCGCGGTCTCCGTGCGCGCCGAGCCCAGGAGCTTTCGAGCGCTGTGGTCCACCCTGGCCGCTGGCGCTCTGGTGGGGGTGGCCTGTCTCGCCAAAGTGAGCGGCGGTCTCCTGGGTCTGGCCCTGGTAGCCACGTGGTTGGCGCGACCGCTCAGGAGCCGGTGGCGCTCGCTCGCTCCCTGGGGCGCTCTCGGCATCGCCGCAATCCTGGTGGCCCCGGTGCTGCTCTGGGAAGCGAGCCAGGGGTATCCAATGCTCCAGCATCGCCTGGTCACGACCCAATCTGGCGCGGGGATCTCGCTGCGCAACCTGGGTGCACTGCTCGGTGGACAGCTGGCCTATGTGACGCCGCCCTTCTTGTACGCGGCGCTGCTGGTGCTGCGCGACCTCTGGCGCCGACGCCGCGACGACGAACTCTCTCGCCTCTTGTGGCTGTGCACCGTGGTGCCGGCTCTGCCCCTCATCGTGTTGTGCCTCTGGTCGCGCGTCGCCGAACCCCACTGGCTCGCCCCGGTCTACCTGCCGCTCTGCATCCACCTGGCCCGAGGTAGGGCGGTGGGACGCAAGTTGGCCATCGGATCACTCGCCACGGGCGCGGTGGTGACGCTGCTGGCCTGGACTTGGGTGAGCACTCCCCTCCCCCTCCGCTGGCTGGGCCGGCACTACCGAGCACGCTACGACCTGGCCAATGATCTACACGCCTGGGGACCCGGGCGCGATCTGATGCGGGAGGCCGTGACGCGCGCACTGACCGATACCAAGCAGTTGCCGGTGGTGGTGGGTCCGCACTGGATCGTGTGCGCCCAGGCGCAAGCTGCGGTCGGGCATACCGTGCCCGTGGGCTGCAATTCGCCGCTGCGCGACGATTTCGATCGCTGGTTCCCCCGCGCGAGGTGGCTCGACGCACCGGTGCTGCTCTATGTCCAGGACACCCGCTTCGCGGTCGACCCCGAGCAGGAGCTGCCCCACCGCCGCGTCACCAGCATCAGCCGTGCCACGATACGCCGCGGAGGTCAGGTGGTCCGGACTCTGCGGGTCACGCGCCTGGAACGCGACCGCCACCACGCCGCCGCCCCGGGCAGATTCAATGCGGCGCCGGGGCCTGACCCCGCAACCCCGCCACCCTGAGCAGCTCGTCGTCGGCGTTGTTGGTGAGGTTGGGGGTCGTGAGCAGCTTCTCGCCGTAGAAGATGCTGTTGGCTCCGGCGTACAGGCAGAGCAACTGCGCCTCGCGAGTGAGCTCGCTTCGCCCTGCGCTCAGACGCACCATGCTTCGCGGCAACATGATCCGAGCCACGGCGATCATCCGTACGAGCTCCACCGGATCGACGGGCGGCTGGGACTCGAGCGGCGTCCCAGGGATGGCCACCAGCGCATTGATGGGCACGCCGTCCGGGTGCGGATCGAGAGCACTGAGCTCGCACAGCAGGCCGCACCGGTCGTCGATGCTTTCCCCCATGCCGATGATGCCGCCGCTGCAGACGGAGATCCCCGCTTCCCGGATGCTGCGAATGGTCTCGACCCGGTCGTCGAAACGCCGGGTCGAGGTGATCTTCGGGAAGAACTCGCGCGAGGTGTCCAGGTTGTGGTTGTAGTTGTCCAGCCCCGCCTCCTTGAGCCGGCGCGCGTGCTGATCGTCAACCAAGCCCAGGGTGACGCAGGTCTCCAAACCGAGCGCCTTCACGCCGCGGATCATCTCCAGTACGCGATCGAACGCAGCGCCATCTCGCGGACCCCGCCAGGCAGTCCCCATGCAAAAACGTGTGGCACCCTTCTCCTTGGCGACCCGTGCCCGCACCACCACGTCGTCGACCGAGAGCATCGCCTCCGGCTGAGTGACGCGATGCTTGCTGGACTGGGCGCAGTAGCCACAGTCCTCCGGACACCCTCCGGTCTTGACGCTCAACAGGGCGCAGAGCTGCACTTCGTTTCTGGGGTGGCACTCGAGCAGCAGCGCTCGCGAGCGATCGATGAGATCGAACAGCGGAAGATCGTACAGGGCACGCGCCTCGGACACGGTCCAATCGTGACGAATGAGCATATTGGGCCGGGGGTCTAGCGCCTGGCGTGCGCCACGTCGACCCACCTCTCGCCAAAACCGTTGGCGCGGCGCGTCGACGCGGTGTGTCGACCGCGGTATCGCGGCCCGAGCGGGCGGGTTTCTCTCAGAACCCCATGGCAGCGCGGGCCACGTCCCGGTCCAGGACGCCGTCACGAACGAGCTGCTTGATGTGCATCTCGAAAGTCTGCATCCCGTACATCTCGCCGCCGGTCTCGAGCAGCTCCTTGAGCGGCGGATTGCCCATCGGCCGCTTGATGGTTTCTCGGACCGAGCCAGTGGCCACCAGTACTTCCGCGGCCAGCACCATGCCGGTGCCGTCGGCACGCGGCAGGAGCCGCTGGGCAACGATCCCCTGCAACGAATCGCCCAAGCGATCGCGAAGCTCATCCGGTTCACTCTCGCTGAGCGCGATGATGCGGTTCATGGTCCGGCCGACATCGGGTGTGTGCAGGGTCGAGAGCACGAGGTGTCCCGTCTCGGCCGCCTTGAGTGAGATCTCCATGGTCTCGGCATCGCGGATCTCGCCGACCTGGATCACGTCCGGATCCTGGCGCAAGGACGCACGCAGCGCGCTGGCGAAACTGTTCGTATCGATCCCGATCTCGCGCTGGCACACCGAGCACTTGTCGTCGAGATGCAGGAACTCGATCGGATCTTCGATGGTCACGATGTGTCGGGGCATGGTCCGGTTCATGTGCCCCACCATGGCCGCAAGCGTGCTGCTCTTGCCGTTGCCCGCCGCCCCCACGCACAGCACCAGGCCCCGGTCCTTCTCGGCCAGGAACTTGCAAGCTGCCGGCGCACCCAGCTGCTCGAAGGTGGGGATCTCGAGTGGAATGGCCCGCATCACGACCGCCAGCGTGCCCCGTTGCCGATAGATGTTGACGCGGAAGCGACCCGTGCCCTCGACCGCGTAGGAGGTGTCGTGCTCCTGGAGGGTGTCCAGGTTGCGCGCGATCTCGGGGTCCTTGATCAGGTGGCGAGCGATGGCCTCGGTGTCATGGGGTTGGATCTTGTCCAACCGGAAGTAGACCAAGGCACCATGCACGCGAGCGCCCGGCGGTTGGCCGACCTTGAGGTGCACGTCGCGCGCGCCGGCGGCCAGGGCCTTGCCGAGGAGCTGGCGAAAGTACCCCTCCGAGCTGAACGGGGTGGCGGCGGAGGTTGGCTGGGTCACGGTGCCACCAGAGTACCCCAAACCCGCCTGGGGCGCGCGACGCTCGTTCGTGGCCGCTTCGCTAAGTGTGCAGGCTAGCGACGCACTCCGTGCTCATCCACGAGCTGCCGCGCGCTCAGCGCGAGATCACGCAGCGACGGCGAAAGTGCCCCCGACTGCACCAGCCCATCCAATGCGCCGCCGCAGGCAGCGTACCCCCCGGGGTCGAGCTTCTCCGCCTGGCGCGGAGGCCGGGACACGACCCCGTGCACGGCGCTGAGCAGCGGCTCGAGCTCGCCCTGCGGTACCGCGGGCAACAGCTCACACAGACGTCGAAGCGCGAGCTCGCCGTCTTCCGCTTCGGGTAGTGCTCCCAGTGCCGTGAGTGCCAGGGTGCCTCCCAGCTCGAGCCCTTCGAGCAGCCCAGCCGCGCCCTCGCGATCAGCCAGCCGGGCCAGGTCCACCGAATCGCGAGCGGCCGCTTCGGTCCAAAGCGGATCGGTGCTGAGCGGGCTCGGTCGCGACGGCGGCCCCGGCCTGAGCTGGGGCACGCCGACCCCCGGAGCCACAGCGCTGGTCGCCGGCCCTGGAGCGCTGGACCCCGGTTTCACCTCGCTCTCCCCACCGCAGCCGCGGCACCCACTGGCGACCACGCCGAGCAGCAGCCAAGCCGCGAGCCGGCCGCGCACGCCTACGCGCCAAAGGGTCCTCGAACCAGCCATGGCCGAGCAACCTCGCACCACTCGGCCCACAAGGAAACCCCCCACCACCAGCCCGCCACCGCCCCCCGCCCCGGGCAGGTTGCACCCACCGCCTCCCTTGAGCTAATACCCCTCACCCCGGCTTCCCCAAGCCGCCCCCGTCCAGGTAGCTCAGTCGGTAGAGCAGTGGACTGAAAATCCACGTGTCGACA
>CAZSVU010000064.1:0-21849 GCA_964610275.1 uncultured Polyangiaceae bacterium
ACGGTTTTGCGAGCCCCCAGCAGGGTGAGGGCTCGCAGAACCTCAGAGGGCCGCGATTGTGCTCGAAACAGATTCCAGTTGTTTTTTCGGGGTCTTCGCCAGACCCCGCCCCGCAGGGTTCCCGCGCGCCGGGACCCCCGCGTGCATGCACGCGGGGGTTGCGCGTGGGAGGGGCCCCACCCCAAACGGGGTGCGTGCGGCGCAAATACAACCAGTGATCGACATTTGCGCTCCGCTATTTAGATCTGCGAGCGCGGCCCAGTCTGCAGCAGCGCCAAAGTGAGTGGCTTGCCGTGTGCTATGTGCGCGAAGCGTTGGACGCGCTCTGCTCCGCCCGCAAGCGCTTCTCCTCCTGCCCCAGCGCCGAGACGGCTTCCAGGCAGCGGTCCGCGATGGTCTGGTGCAGCGCCTTGCAGGGCGCTTGGTCCAGCAGGTCGCCAAAGTCCACGGGCTCCCCGAACACGATGTTGATCTGGCTCCCGGTGCCCGTGAAATTGCCGCGTAGTTGCAGCAAGAAGTCGTTGTGCAGGCCGTTCACGAACACCGGCAAGATCGGCACGCGTGATTCCTGCACCAAGCGGCCGATCCCTCGCTGTGCGGGCAGCAAGGTGTAGGGGTCGTCGTCCTGCTTGCGGGTGCCCTCAGGATGGAACCCCAAGAACGTGCCCCCCCGCCGCAGCAGCCAGATGATCTCATCCAGACTGGCGGGGTTGATGATCAGCTTCTTCCGCTCCCGGAAGATCGGCGGGTACATGGCGAAGAAGCTGGCGGCGCCGTTGACCAGCAAACCCAACGGGTGGTCGTAGAAGAACGTCGACTTGACCGGAAAGACGATACGGTGTGGGAGACCCCGTCGCACCAAGTACGCCGTGACGGCGTACAGGTCGAAGAAGCTGCGATGGTTGGCCACGCAGATGTAACTCTGGTTGGCTTCCAGCGGCGGCAGTCGATCCAAGCCGTGCACGCGCAGCAGCCGATTGGTAGAGAGGTGGATCCAGGTGGAACCGACGTGCTTCTGGAACCACCGCACGGTCCGGTCGATTCTTCCCGGTTCAAACGTGCGACGCACAGTCCGGATGAGCGTGCGCTCCACCCGGCTGAGCCGGTCCGGCGCGACGGAGAGCAGGTCGGGGCGTTCCATGGATTTCGAGCGTGGCGAGTGCCTCAGGGCCAAGCCCCGGGGCAGCCGACTAACACGAGCCTCGGCGCAGCGCCACGTTCGCATGAGCTGGCGGCCCGGGAGGCGCGGAGGTGGCGGCAGGCGCGGGGGCAGGGGGGCAGCCGGAGAGGCGGCCGCAGGGGCAGCGGCCGCCGCAGCGGGAGCGGCAGGCGCTGCTGGAGGAGCAGAGACAGCTGCAGCGGCAGCCGCGGTCGCAGCAGCAGCCCAGGCTACAACAGCTGATAGACCAAGCTGAGGGCGGTGACCGCGTCGGTCTTCTCGATGCCGGGCAGCGGATGATTGTCGTAGCGCAGGCTGAAGGTCGTCGCGATGCTCAGCGCTCCGTGCAGGTTGGAGTTGACGGAAGCGTCCCAGTTCAAGCGCCAGTAGTCCGTATCGGGCAGCCCCTGCAGGTACTCCAGGCCCGTCGCGAAGGTGACGGCTTCGTTGAGAGTGACCTGGTAGCCGGAGAAGGCGCGGGCGCTATGCCGGACGTTGGTCTTGTCGAGCTCGATTCCCTCGGCCTGTGCTTCCTCCAGGTTCTCGTCCCGGCGCACGTCGTACTGCAGGTCGTAGCCCAACTCGACGGTGAGTTGCTCCTTCTCTTCGTCGATGAGGTAGTAGGCGAGGCCAGGATCGACGTTGATCCGGAGGTCGAGGCCCTGGAAGCGATCGCGGCGGGCCGAGACGGCGAGAAACGGTGCCAGATTGGCCCCGACGAAGCGGTCGTAGCGGACCTTGCCCTGGTAGTTCTCGACCGTCGTCTCCATGGTCTCGTCCGGCTGTGAGGCCGAGCGCGAGATGTTCACTGCCATGGCGTTGACGAACTGATTGGCCTCACGCCGGATCCTGAGCTGACTCGCGCCGGTCAAGGCGAACAGCCGCGAGTTGCCCGAAGCCATCATGGCTCCCGCGGAGAGCATGAACTCGGAGGCGTCCTTGGCATCGGCTGCCTCTTCCGCCGGTTTGGCGGCCTTTTCGAACCCCGACGACGCGACCTCGGTCTTGCCCTCGCTGGCCGGTGCCTGGGTGATCAAGCCGTCTGCCACCTGTGCGTGGCTGGTCGTGGTGAGAAGGAGCGCGGCGAAGGCTCCGGCCGCGGCTCCACCCCAAGAAGCAATGCTCATCGTCCTCTCCTCGCCAAGTTGGACGGCTCTATAGGGTCCGATTTCTGGACCCGGAAGTGTGCCCGGGCCAAGTTTGGATCCCTCGAGCGGGGCAACGCGGCTGGATTCTGGAGCGTAACCTTCTGGGCATTCCGGCCGTAGTATTCAGGGAAAGGAAGGGTACGGCCCCCATGACGACTGCCAACGCGACCTCGAGCCAGTCCGATCCTGCCCCGGACGCTGCGCCCAGGCGGAGCACGCGGCGCGCGGTTCCGGGCGGATCTCGGCGTTGGCTCACCGCAGCCGGCGTCGCCCTGGTTGCCGGGGGCGTGGGGTATGGGCTGTCGCTGCTCCTCGGAGGCTGCACCACGTGCGCCACGGGTTCCAGGCCACTCGCTCTCGGGGTGCTGTTCGCGGTGGTGGCAGGATGGTCGGCACTCACGGCCAAGAGCTGAGGCAGCTCCGACGGCCGACCGAGGGCGATTCGTCAGGTTACGTTCAGCACGAAGGGGCCATAGGCGCCCGCGTAGCCAGTCACTACGATCGTCACCGATTCTCCCGCTTCGAGGTCGGCAGTGACCTCCGACTGTAGGCCGTGTGAGTCGTCGTTGCAGGCGATCTGGTCTCCTTCGCAATCGTCCGCCAGAAGCGCGAGCACGGTGTCGTAGTCCGATCCCACCGTATCGAAGGTGAAGGTCGCGGTGATAGGGGCGGTGAACACCACAGTGAAGTCGGGTGCCGTCCACGCTCCGCCACAGCTCGTGGTGTGGTAGCTGTCGTGGCCCTCGGTGGTGTCCTGGATAGTGACGGGGGCCTCTCCGAGCCGCAGGTTGGGACACGGCAGCCGCGAGATGCTGAGCGCGAAAACTCCGGTGGCCCCATCCCGGCCGTCCACGACTGCCGTGACGGTTTCGCCGCCCAAGAGGTGCACGACCACCCGAGAGTGGTTGGGCTCAGGAGCGTGGCCGCTGTCGCAGTCCAGCTCGGTGCTGCCGCACTCGCCCTGTAGCACACTCAGCACGGTGTCGAACGTGGAGAGCGCGGTGCTCAAGTTGTACTCGCCCGTCAGCGTGGCCGTGAACAGGGCCGAGTAGTCTGGGGAACCCGGGGCTGCGCCACAGCTAGAGGTGAGGAAATCGACGCGACCAACCGTGCTGCCGGTGTGCAGCGCAGGAACGGTGCTGCCCAGGTCGACGTCGGGGCAGTCGATCGCGCAGACCACGCCGTCGCCGACGTAGGGCGGGTCGCACGTGCACGTGTAGCTCCCGGGCTGATTGGTGCAGGCGGCGTGCTCGCTGCAGTCGTCCGTGCCCTCGGCGCACTCGTCGATGTCCGTGCACTCGAAACCGTCTCCGACGTAGCCGGCGCGACAAGCGCAGTCGTAGCTCCCCTCGCGATTGATGCAGTCGGCCTCGGGAGCGCAATCGTCCGTGTCCGAGGCGCATTCGTCCTCGTCGTCGCAATTGATCCCGTCGCCCACATATCCGGGAATGCACACGCAAGCGGGTCTGCCGCCACCCCGATCGCAATACGCGTGCGGGTCACACCGCAGGCCACCGCAGTTGCCCGTCGGGGGCTCGCCTCCGGCTCCTGCAGGCCCGATGCCGCCAGCATTCCCGGTACCGCCGCCAGCATTCCCGGTACCGGCGCCGCCCGCGCCGGCGCCTCCGCCGACTGAACCGCCCACGCCGCCGTAGCCCCCCGAAGAGGCCCCGTCTAGCTCGTTGCCGCCACTCGAGCTAGCGGCACCGGCTGCGGGCTCGATGTCCCCGCCATGGATCGAGGTTCGGCCACAGCCTGACAGCGAGCACACCGCCGACAGTGCCAGCGTCGCCAACACCGTCACCGTGCTGCGGTATTGCGGTGGCAGGATCATCTTGAGCAAATCGCGAGCATCGCCTGATTTCCCGAACCTCAAGCCTCACACGCACGCATGCTTCATGCAAGCAACTGGCCGCGCGTCCAGTCCCGAGCGCGGTGCAGCAACCCCAGCGAATCGCGCTGGTGCTGCTCGGTTGACAATTGTTGCGCTCGCCGGAGTGGATTCGTGCCATGAAGTGTGGAGATGAGCCTCGCGGATTCATTCCGGTCGGCCACGCACAGGTTCCGACCCCGCAGCCGTCGCGCCTACGTTGTCGCAGGCCGCGCGCACATCGAGTTTCGACACTTGCGTGGCCAGCAGCTCCTCCAGTTCAGCCAGCGTGTCAAGGAGAGCGTCCGGGCTTTGCCGCACGTGCAGTGGGTCGACGTGAATCCCTACACGCACCGAGTGGTCGTGGCATTCGACGAGGGCGCCTACGCGCTGGAGCGGTTCATCCGGGTGGTGGAGGACGCCGAGCACGCCGCACAGCTGGAGCACCTGGAGCCTCAGGCTTGGGGAGCGGACTACCCCGCCGACACGGAGCCCATCGAACAGCTCGGGCTGGAGCTCGTCGCAGATGCGGTGTCCGCCGCGGTGGGGACGTTGCTCAAGCTGACGCCTCTGCCGGCGTCGGCGATTGCTGGGAATGCGGCGGCAGTCATCGCGATCACCAATGCCATCTCTCGAGCGAGACAGGAGCTCGATGACCGATTTGGTCGCGAACGCGCCGAGCTGGCCCTGAACCTGGGCAGCGCCGTGGCGCTCGCTTTGGCGCAGCGACCGGTGAGCTCGCTGGTGGGAGTGGTCCACAAGCGCGCGCTGCTGCGTGAGCTGCGCGCCCGCCAGCGCGTATTTGAGCATCGTGAGCCTGAGCTCTGCAAGCGTCCTGCCGACCTCGACACCCTGGATGCGGACGTCGAGGCCCGTCCAGTGCCGGTGCCGCGTGGACCGATCGAAGAGTACTCGGACCGCGCGTGGGCGGTGTCGCTGGCGGGCTTCGCCGTCAGCTTCATCGCCACGCGGAGCTTCCAGCGTGCCACGGCGGCGCTCTTCGGGGCTCTGCCCAAGCCCGCGAAGATGGGTCGCGACGTGTTCGCCGCCGATCTGGGCAAGGTGCTCGCCGCGCGTGGGGTACTGGTGCTCGATTCGGAGGTGCTGCGACGCCTGGATCGGGTCGACTGTCTCGTGCTGCAGAGCGATCTGGTTGCCCGCGATCGTTTCGAGATCGGCGAAGTCATCACCCAGGGTGGACTCGACGCGCGAGAGGCACGCTTGCAGGCGCAGGCGCTGTTCGATCCCGAGCGACCCATCGAGTCGCGCCATCGCGACGGGTGGACTCTGGCGCCACCCGCGGTGCTGGAAACGCCCCTCGAAGGGGAGTTGGCGGAACGGGTGGTTTCCCTGGCGCGCCGGGGCGCACTCGTGCTGGCGCTGGCCCGCGAAGGCCGAGTGGAGGCCGTCATCGAGATGCTCATCATTCCCCAGACGGGGGTCGAAGAGCTGATCACCTCTGCCCACGCGGCGGACATGCGGGTGGTCGTTGCTTCTGATGACGAAAGCATGCTCCAAGGGTTCAGCGCGGATGACGTCATTGGTGGCGGCGAGGCGCTGCGTGATGGTGTTCGTCGCCTGCAGCAGCAGGGCCGCTGCGTATGTCTAGTGGCCGCAGAGGGAGCCTCCGCGCTGGAAGCCTCCGACTGCGGTGTGGGTCTGGTGCGGACAGGCGAGGTGCCTCCGTGGGGTGCCGACCTGCTCTGTCGCGAGGACCTGTCCGACGTGCGCTTCATCCTCCAGGCCTGCACGGTGGCGCGCGACGTCGCCAAGCAGAGCGTCAATGTCGCTCTCGGCGCTGCGACGCTGGGGGCACTGGTGTCGGCCGGCGGCATCCTACCGATGACGCCTCGACGCGTGATGGCCATCGTCAACACCGCCACGCTCGTGTCCATGACCAACGGCGTGCGCTGCTCGGTGACGTTGGATCGCCGCCCGCTGCCTCCGCCCCGGGACCGGACTCCCTGGCATGCCCTGGACGCCCAGGGAGTCCTCAATCGGTTGGGCTCATCCGACCAGGGATTGTCACGGGCAGAGATTGTCCGACGATCCAGCAGCTTCGCTCGGTCCAAGCCGGCGCTGCTCGAGCTCACCGAAGCGGTCACGGACGAGCTCTTCAATCCGCTGGCCCCACTCCTGGCAGCCGGTGCCGGGCTGAGTGCGGTGGTGGGATCGATGGCCGACGCGGCGGTGCTGGGCGGCGTCGTCGGGGTGAACGCGCTCGTGGGAGGCGTGCAGCGCTTCCGCACCGAGAGGAGCATCCGCGACCTTTCCCGCACGGCACGACGGCGGGCGATTGTCCGCCGCGCGGGTGTGAAGCACGAGGTGGACGCGCGCTCCCTGGTCAAGGGCGACGTGGTCGAGCTGTCGCCCGGGGAGGTGGTACCGGCAGACTGCCGGATCATCGAGGCTGCGTCGCTCGAAGTCGATGCGTCCAGTCTCACCGGGGAGTCGCTGCCAGTTCCGAAAAGTGCGCTTCCGAGCTTCGCGGTGCCGGTGGCTGACCGGACCTCCATGCTCTACGAGGGCACCAGCATCGCAGCCGGGCGGGCGCTGGCGGTGGTCGTCGCTGTCGGTGAGGAGACCGAGGCCCAGCGCGGGGCGGCTGCCGCCCCGCGCCGCCCCGCTCAGGGTGGCGTGGATCAGCGGATGCGGTCGCTGATTGATTCGACCGGCCCGGTGGCGCTGGCGGCTGGTGCGGGACTGGTCGGTTTCGGCCTCTTGAGGGGTCGCAAGCTCCAGGAGCTGGTGGGGTCCGGCGTCAGCTTGGCCGTGGCTTCGGTTCCGGAGGGCCTGCCACTGTTGGCGACAGCGGCGCAGTTGGCAGCTGCCAAGCGCTTGGCAGGGCGCGGCGCGCTGGTGCGCAATACGCGCAGCATCGAAGCGCTGGGGCGGATCGACGTGCTGTGCGTCGACAAGACCGGTACCGTCACCGAAGGCAGCATCGAGCTCGCCTGTGTCTCCGACACCTTCTCCGAGCAGTCCGCCAAAATGCTCGACGGCCATCATCGCAGTGTGCTCGCGGCCGCCCTGCGTGCGACGCCCGCGCCACGTCTTCACCGGGACACGCAATTCGATCCGACGGACGCCGCCCTGCTTCGGGCCGCTGAACGGCTGGGGGTTGGGCCCCAGGAGGGCCATGCCGGCTGGCAGCGCGGGGGGGAGCTGTCCTTCGAGGCCGGCCGTGGCTACCACGCGGTTCTGGGGCACGCCGGCGGGGGTACCGTGGTCAGTGTCAAGGGCGCGCCTGAAGCCCTTCTGAAGCGGTGCGGGTCGCGAGGCGCAGCTGGTGAACAGGCTCCGCTGGATCCGGCCGGTCGGGCTGAGCTGCAGGCGACCGCCCGCGACCTGGCCGGACGCGGGCTGCGGGTGTTGGCAGTGGCCGAGCACTGCGGCGAAGGTGCCGAGGTGCCGGACCTGAAGCACCTCAGGGAGCTGAATTTCAGCGGATTTATCGCGTTCAGTGATCCGGTGCGACCCACTGCAGCGATGGCGCTCGACCGCTTGCGGCGTGCCGGGGTGCAGACGGTGATGGTGACGGGCGACCATCCCAGCACGGCGACGGCCATCGCCAACGAGCTCAACCTGCTGCAAAGCCGCAAAGTCCTGTTGGGCTCGCAGCTCGCTCGGCTCACGGACGAGGAGCTCGACGCCGAGCTGCCCGGCATTGGCGTGTTCGCGCGGGTCGCGCCAGCACAGAAGGTACGCGTGGTGCGAGCCCTGCAGCGGATCGGTCGGGTCGTGGCCATGGTGGGTGACGGCGCCAACGACGCGCCGGCGATCCGCCTGGCTGATGTGGGGATTGCCATCGGCGAGCACAGTACGTCGGCCGCCCGCGGCGCCGCCGACGTGGTGCTCACCGACGAACGCATCGAGACGCTGGTGGACGCGGTCGTGGAGGGCCGGGCCATGTGGGCGTCGGTGCGGGACGCCGTGTCGATCCTGGTGGGCGGAAACCTGGGTGAAATTGCCTTCACCTTGGCGGGAGGTCTGGTCGACGGGCAGCCGCCGCTCAACGCGCGCCAGCTGATCTTGGTTAATCTGCTCACCGACGTGGCACCAGCGATGGCCATCGCACTGCGCCCTCCTGCCGAGGCTACGCTCGACGCTCTGGCCCGAGAGGGCCCGGACAAGTCGCTGGGCGATCCGCTCAATCGGGAGATCCTCTCCCGGGCGGTGGTGACGACTCTGGGCGCGGGCAGTGCTTGGGTGGTGGGGCGTTTCACCGGGAGTGCCGAGCGCGCGCGCACCATCGGGCTGGTGGCGCTGGTCGGAACGCAGCTGGGACAGACCATCGCCTCAGGCGGGACCAGTCGACCCGTGCTCATCACGGGTTTGGGGTCGGCGGCTCTGCTGGCGCTGGTGGTTCAGACTCCGGCGCTCAGCCGGTTCTTCGGCTGCCAACCGCTGGGGCCGGTCGGGTGGCTCACTGCGGTGGGGGCCTCGGCCGGCGCCACGGCCCTGTCGGCGTCCATGCCTCGGCTGCTGGCGAGTGTGGTCCCGCACTGGCAAGACGCGGTGGACGAGTCCCCCGCGCCTGAGCTCACCGACGGCCTCGCGGACGGCGGCTGAGCCCCAGCGCCGAGCGCTCGGCGGGGGTGCCCTGGGGGTGGGGAACCGCGTCAGAAATTTGGCCCGATTGCGCGCGTTGTGGCCAAGGACGACCCATGACCCGACAGCTCATATCCCTAGCCACGTTCTCGCTGCTGATGTCTGGCTGCTCCATTTTCGGCCCGACCTCGGCCGTTGCCCCGGGGAGCCCCAACGCAGAGGTCGAGCAGACCGCGAAAGCCAAGAAGAAGGCTGGGGCAACCGACGAGAAGGTCGAGGCGGCAGCCGCCAAGATGCGCGAACGCAGGGTCGGAGATCTCTTCGTGCACCGCTACAGCGGCACGTATCGGGCGGCGCCGGTGACGCTGACCGAGGAGGTGGTCGACCGGCAGGATCAGCTGTTGGTGATCGAATACACGCTCGAAGAGAGCGGTCGGGAGACCAGGCTTCGGGTTCACATGGATACCCGCAACCAGGAAGTACTCGGCGTGTGGCAGCTGGCCGGGGACCTGGAAGTCAAGGTCGAGGTGAGCGATCTCGAAGCGCTACTGGCCAAGACGACGTATGCCCCCGACTACAACGAGGGCAAGGTCGCTCGCAAGCACGCCACCTGCCTCATCGTCGGCAAGGAACAGGATTGCACGACTACCCGTTACCACGTGTTCATCGGTGACGACCCCGCTACGCTCGTCGTGACCCAGAGCGACGCCGTTCCGGGTCGCGACGTGGCCGGCAGCATCGAAGACGCCGAAGGCGTCGTTCTGTACGAAGCCGAGCTGATCCAGATGCGTCGCGGCGCCCCCGAGCCCGCAGTGGCGCAGCGCGCAGTGGGCAAAGACTACACTCCGGAAGGCCTGTAGCCCGTCGCCGATCGAGCGCTCGTCCGGCCGCTACGGCGCGCTAACGGCCGCCCGTGCGCAATCCGCGTCGCAAAGGTTTGCGTGGACGCGGTGTGGTCGGCGATAACCTCCGCGTGAGCGCACCGGTCCTGCTCCTGTTGGGGTCACCGAACTCCGATGAGGGCGACCTTTCGCCGGTGGCGGTGGCCAAGTGTCGGGTCGGCCTCCAACTGCTCGAGCAACATCCGGAGTGGCAACTGCTCCCCACGGGTGGCTTTGGAGAGCACTTCAATCGCACCGCAGTTCCCCATTGGCGCTACGTGCGCACGTGGCTGTCCGAGCGCGGTGTCCCCGCCACGCGCCTGCTCGACGGGGTGGACAGCACCAACACTCTGGACGACGCCGTGTTCACCCACCACCGCGTGCTGGCGCTCTACGGCGAGCTTCCCCAGGTCCGGGTGCTGACCTGCGCCTACCACCAGGCGCGCGCCCGGTGGATTTTCGATCGCGTGTTTGGAGACGGCGCGGTCGAGTTCGTGGTTGCCCCGGATCCGGAGGACGACCCGGCGTTGCCCGCGCTCAAAGCTCACGAGCCCCGTTCCACCGGTTGGCACCGAGATCGGTGGGAGGAGCTCCTGGGCGCCTCGCAGGCGCGCTGGGCCAAGTCGCAGGCCGCTACGCTGGCCCCTCACCCGGGCTGACGTGGGCCTTCGTCCGAAGCCTCCGCCAGTCGTGCACGAGCAAGGCGAGGCACAGTCCACCGAAGGTGAGCAGGGCTTCGTAGTTGGTCAGGAAGTAGCGCCCGGCGTCCGTGGCGATGGCGCCGTGCGTCGCCGCCATGAAGAGCAGGGCACTGCCCAGCAGCATGTTCGTGGCGGGAGGGATCCGGGGCCGCCTGGCCAGGCCAACCGTGCACAGCAGCAGCCATAGCGAGCCGTAGTAGCGACTGGTGGTCACCAAGAGGAACACGCTGAACGTCATCAGCACGAACGCATCCTCGTCCCGCCGGCGTACCAGCGCGAGCAGCAGCAGCAGCCCACCGACGGCCTGCAGCAGGCGCTTCTCGACGACGCTCCCAGCCAACTGTGCCTCCGGCGGTCCTGGCTCCACCGCCCAGAAGTCCCTGGTCGTGGGGCTGTGCAGGGCGAGCCGCCCGACGCCGATGCGCTTGGTGTGCGTGACCGGGTGCTGGTGGCTGTGAACGGCGATCTTGTCGTACCACTCGGTCCAGGCGTCCACTCCGCGCCCGGTCGTCAGGGAGAGACCTCCGAGCAGCAGACAGGAGAGGCCGAGGGCGAGCAACAGCCGCAATCGCTTTCGGGCCAGCTGCTGGTCAGGTCGCCGCCGCAGTTTTTCGTATAGCCACTGGGCGGCGATGGGCAACACCAGCAGGGCCGGGAAGCCCCGAGTCATCACGCCCCAACTCAGGGCGATGCCCGCGGCCTTGGGATGTCCGCGCGCGTACAGGGCCAGGCCCAGAACGATGGACGCCAGCCAATCGTATTGGAGAAAGCCTCCGGCAAAGCGCGCTCGATTGAACACGATGACCTGCATCCACAGTGTGGCGACCAGGGCTGCGCGGGCCCCGAACGCCCACCACAACGCGCACAGTATCACGAGATAGAGTGGCACGTCGGAGTTGACGAGCAGGCGGAATGCCGGGCTGTCCAGACTGATCAGGTTGCTGAGCGGGCTCGCCAGCGCCGTCCAGGCAGGGGTAGGGTTGTACCCGAGATCGACCAGGGTCCCCTCCCACTTGCGGGCTTGGAGGCGGCGCCGGAGCCAGCGCGTGTCCTCGCCGAACTCTCTCCAGCGTGCGGCGCTGAACGTTGCGCTCGGATCGTAATCGCGGGTGATCGCCGACCGACGCAGCACTCGATACGTGCGCATGTCGCGTGCGTGGCGGATGTGGCGGAAGTCCGGGACACGCTCGAGCTTCGACCGTTCCGGCCGAGGCTGAGCTCGCTTGTGGGCCCGCCATTCGTCATCCGCCCGCAAGGTGGCGCGATACAGGTCGAAGTGCCCCACTTCGTCGAAGTATTTGGCGCCCAAGTAGTAGTGGTAGACGTTCCACGCGCGCACGTAATCGCCGAAGACCGCGTCGTGCAGCTTCTGACCGTTGTGCAGGAGCACTGCGCCGAGGGCGAGACCGGCCAGGATTGAAGTGGCGCGGATGTCCGAAACGCCGGTCTTCCGCTCTCGAACCCAAGTGAGCACCCACACGACGAGCCCCACCCAGGCGAGCGGCGCCATCCACTGGAGCCGGGGCCGCTCGAGCGCGCGGGGCACGCAGACGAGAGTGGCGACCACGGCTGCGGCACAGATCACCGTCGTGATCCCGAGCGGCCCGAGCAGCGCTCGCGCACGCGGAGAGCGCCGTCCCGCCACACCCAGCGCGATCAGCGCTCCGCCGAGCATCCCGCCCGCCAGCGGAAGCAGCGAGCGCGCGAGACGCTCGCCGAGAGCGAAGTCGAGCAGCCACCAGCCGAGGGCTGTGGCCAACACGCCCAGGGCGGCCGCTGCCATCCACAGGCGGACCGCGCGGGCCTCACGAGGTGCCGCCACGCGGGGAGTGGACACATTCAAAGGCGCGTGTTCCCCCTTTCAGCCCAGTCGCTTGAGCGTGGATTCCAGGATGGGAATCATCGCCAGATCTTTGGGACGGGCCGCCTGGCGCTTCAGTTCGATGATGGCCGAAAGCTCGAGCACGCGTGCCGAGAACGCTCCAAAGTCGAGTACCCGGGAGCGGGGCACCAGTGCCTCGTAGTCGAGCGGGCCATTCTCCGGACCCACGGTTCCCAGCAGGTCGATGTCTCCGTATCTGGTGCTGAGGAGCAGCTGCCCGGGACCGATCAGGTGACTCTCGTTGGGCACCAGTCGTCGGGGGTCGCCGCGGAACCGAGCGTCCCACTCGATCAGGCACGCGAGAAGTCTGCGCACGTTGTCCTGCGTGCGCCGGTGCACCACATCGAGGTCGAGGGTCGAGGCGGGCACACCCTGGACCACCGCCGCCCCCATTCCCACCACGATGCATTCAACGCCGTGGTCGTGCAGACTCGACAGGAGGCGGGTTGGCTGAAACACTGGTTCTACCTAGCTCGAGGATGCCGTTGGCAAACGATTCCCAGGCTGCGAGTCGCTCTGCAGGCGTCCGCGCCACGAACGCATCGATGAGGGTGACATCGTTGCCGAGTTCGTCCTGGTATTCCTCGTGGCGAAGGTACCGTCCGTCAGGCACCTGCGCAGTGTACCATGTCCCGTTGCCGCGATACGGCGTGAATGTGCCCCCTCGCGCCTTCCCAGCCCGTGTGGCTTCGAACCGTCGGGCGCGGGCTACGGCTCGCTGGTCTGCACGCAGAAGCCACGGCCTGGGCCGTCGCCCCAGCCGTAGTACTCGTCGTAGGGATCGTAGCTCCTTGCGCAGTACAGCTCGTCGTTCGAGTGCGCCGCAATCTCGACGCAGGTTGCGTCGCTCTCGCAGCGCTGGAAGCACCACATGCCGGTCCCGCCGCTCGCCTGGCAAAGCGCGTTCGCGCCGCAGTCCGCGTCCACCTGACATCTGCGACTGCAGATGCCGCTCCCGCCCGTGCCCGGCACGTAGCAGTCGGCACCAGGACAGGTGTCGGGGCAGGCATAGCCGTAGGGCACGTCGAGCGCCGGTGGCGGATCCACGCAAGCGCAGGCAGTGAAGCCACTCCCGTCGTTCAAGCAGGACTGGACGCCTTCCGTGCCGTCGGGACAGAGGCAAGAGCGTCCCGTGCCGGGCGTGCAGGTCAGCGGCACCGGCTCCGTCGGCACACCGGTCGGTCCGCACTCGGATAGCTCCTGGCAGCTCGGAAGTACCTCCGGCATGCAGTCGTTGGCGGCCATGTCGCGCATGCACTGCTCGAGCGCGCCCACCGTGTCGCAGAGCAAGGGCGCACCGGATAGACAGCCCTGCAGGAAGTCGCCGTCGACGGCCAAGGCGGTACATTCGTCCCCCCCGACCAGGATCGTGAGGACCGACCACTCACAGAACCGCGACAGCGTCACACGGTGGTCAGCCAGTCCAGGTGCTTGGGGCTCTTGCCGGTGGCGGCGCGCAGGTAGGCGCGCTGGAACAGGGCTCCGAACGTGCGCTTGCCCGTCGCGTATTCGACGCCATCGAGCTCCCGGACCGGCGTGACCTCGGCGGCCGTGCCGGTGAGGAAGATCTCGTCGGCCCGCAGGAGCTCCTCGCGGGTGAACGCTCGCACCGCGATGGGGATCTCGTTCTCCCTGGCGAGGGTCAGCACCGAGTCCCGCGTGATGCCGGGGACGATGGACGAGCTCTCGTCGTTGGTGATGAGGGTGCCGTTCTTGACGAAGAAGACGTTCTCTCCGGTGGCGCTCGAAACCGTGCCGTCCTGGTTCAGGAGGATGGCATCCTGGCAGCCGCGATCGAGGGCTTCGTGCTGCGCGAGGACGCTGTTGGCGTAGTGCCCACTGGCCTTCGCCATGGTGGGGAGCATGTTGTGGCTGAACTTGCGCCAGCTGGAGATGGTGACTCGGATCCCGTTGCGCAGCGCGCCCTCACCGAGAAACGTGCCGAGCCCCCGCACGGCGATGAACGCGTGCACCGGGCAGAGCTTCTTGGGAGACAGATCGATGGGACCGTGTCCGAAGAACACCAACGGTCGGATGTATCCGTTGTGGATACCATTCTTGCTCGTTACCTCCACCGCCGCCCGGATCAGCGCCTCCTCGCCAAAGGGCACGTCCATCCCATAGAGGTGAGCGGAAGTCAGCAGTCGCTCGATGTGTGCGCGCGGTCGAAATAGCGCCGGGCCCTTGTCGGTCGGGTAGACCCGGATCCCCTCGAACACCGCGGTGCCGTAGTGCAGCGCGTTGGCGTAGTAGTGAACGCGCTGCTGCTCGGATTCGCGGATTTCTCCGTCCCACCAGAGGAAGCGTGCGAGGTCCTGACCCTGCGGTCGCGACATACTCAACGCATCGTCCTCGGGAACGTCCATGAAGCCGGGCCACTCGGATTTCAGGGAGGGCATGCCGGCCATTATGGGCGCTCCGAATGCCCCAAGGAAGCGCGGGGAGGTGCGTGGGCCGGCGTGGCGGTGCCAGCACACAACTGGTTAAAGCAGCGACACCACCCAACCAGCTCCCACCCAAGCGCCGACCGCCGAGCCGAGGGTGACCAGCAGTGTCACCAGCAGCACGCGGGTGAAGCGGTTTCGGTAGGCTCCGCGCAGCGTCATCACGTCTTCGTTGATGCGCTCGCAGTCCTCGACCGTGGGTCGCCGGAACCACGCCTCGACCAGCCCGGCGACCATGCCGGCGCCGATGGTGGGATTGAGGGAGGTGATGGGCGAGGCGACCAAACCCACCAGCACGGTCAGCGGTTTGGCTCCGGCAATGATGCCCCCCAAGGCCGCGGCAATGGAGTTGGGCAGGACCCAGGCGTAGAGCATCTCGCGGAGACCTTCGCCAGCGTGCTGTCGATAGCCCTGGTAGAAGGCAGCCAACACCACCAGCGGGATCACCCATTTGAGCACCGCGGTGACCTTCGAGGGCGGCGGCAGCTTGGAGAGATCCTCGCGATCGACCGTCTTTCCGAGGTGCTTGAGCATCCCTTCGACGTGTCCTGCCCCCACGACCCCCACCACCTTGCTGCCGGGGGCCTCCTGAATGGTGGACATCAGGTAGCTGTCCCGCTCGTCGATGAGCGGCGTTTTCACCTGCGGCATGATTCGGGCGAACTCTTGCATCATCTCCGAGATGTGATCCCGGTCCTTGAGCTGCTCGACCTGCTCTTCGGTGATCTCTTCTACGGCGAAGGGGGCCGACACCAGCGCGCCCGTGAGCTTGAACTTGTTCCAGAGCGACAGGTTGCTCCAAGTGCGCTTGAGCGTGGCCTGAATGTCACGATCGGCCAGCACCAACTCGGCGCCGACTTCCTCGGCCTTGCGCACTGCGGCCACGAGCTCGGCTCCGGGCTTCACCCCCAGCCGTTCGCCCAGCTTTCGCTGGTAGGCGGCCAACCCCATGCTCACCAGCAGGAACAGGACTTTCTTCTGCCGAATGACCTGGAAGATGTCGAGCTTGCGCCACTGGCTTTCGTCGATCAGCGCTCGGTAGCGCGTTTCGTCCAGCTCCACGCAGACCGTGTCGGGCCGCACCTCCTCGATGACGCGCTGGACTTCTTCGACACTCTTGGCCGAGACGTGCGCCGTTCCGATGATGAACAAGCGGCGACCCTGATAGTCGACTTCTTCGACGTGTCCGGTGGCAGCCATGAGGTTCGAGCTCGGTCCGAGGCGAGCGACGACGGGGGGTGTAGCCGCGAGCGCGGTCACAGTGCAAGCACGAGGTTCGTTGGGGGAATTCCCCAGGATCAAAGCCGGACTGACCGGGATCCCCCTTCCGCCCAACCGGTGGGACGACTTGCGTCTCGGCGGGCGACCCTGCACGCTCCGAGTGCGCATGTTTTCGAGGCGAAGCTCCATTCGGCGAGACCCCAACCGTCTGGCTCGCGCCCTCGGCCGGCGGCAAGCCACCGGCCAGCCCCTCATCGACCTCACCCTGTCCAACCCGACCCTTGCGGACCTCGAAGACGCCTACTCGGACGTGCTCGGAGCGCTGCACGATCCCCGTGGCCTGGTCTATCAGCCCGATCCGCTGGGTCTGCGCTCGGCGCGTCAGGCCCTTGCCCGCGATTGGCAAGATCGAGGCGTGCGGGTGCCTGCCGAGCGGATTGTGCTGACCGCCAGCACCAGCGAGGCGTACGGGTTCCTCTTCAAATTGCTCTGTGATCCCGGAGACCAGGTGCTGGTGCCTCGTCCCAGCTACCCGCTGTTCGAGCACCTGGCGCGACTGGACGGTGTGGAGTTGGTCCAGTACCACCTCGTATACGACGGCGCCTGGGGGATGGACCTGGATCACTTGCGAAGCGTTCGCGCGCCTCGGGCTCGCGCCGTGGTCGTGGTGCACCCCAACAACCCCACGGGCAGCTACATCCACCACCACGAGCTCGACCGTATTGTCGAGCTGGGTCTTCCCATCATTTCCGATGAAGTCTTTTCAGACTACGGCTTCACCGAATCGGCAGCCCACCCCGCGAGTCTGCTGGAGGCTTCGTCGTCGCTGGTCTTCGCGCTGGGAGGGCTCTCGAAGTCGGCCGCACTGCCACAGCTCAAGCTCGCCTGGATGAGTCTGGGAGGCCCAGACGAGCAGGTGGCGCAGGCTCTGGAGCGGTTGGAGCTCATCGCGGACGCGTACCTGTCGGTGGGGGCTGCGGTGCAGTGGGCGTTGCCGCGGCTAGTCGCCGAGCGAGGTCGTGCGCGCCACGCCACCCGGCGTCGCACGGCCGAGAACCTGGCCTCTCTCGAGCGATGCTGCGCGGGCACCGTGGTCACACCGCTCCAGGTCGAGGGTGGGTGGACGGCCATCCTGAGGCTCCCCAGCGTGCTCAGCGAGGAGCAATGGGTGATTGGCCTCCTGGAGAGCCACGGTGTGTTGGTGCAACCCGGCTGGTTTTACGACTTTCTCGAAGAACCGCTGGTGGTGCTGAGCCTGCTGGTCCCGCCGATGCAGTTCGATGCGGGCGTCGAACGTCTGATCGGGTACGCCGAGAAGCAAAGTCGGTGAAGCGCCTGCGGGTGCAGCGGGAACGGCACCCGTTGCATCCCGGTGCGGCGCTTCAGGTTCTGAAGCAGCAGAGGTAAACGGGGTTTGGGAAGGAAACTCGGAAGCTTCGCTTCCGGGTTTTTGGCTAGGAAGCCCGGGAGCCCCGCTCCCGGGCCGACCGGCGTAGGACGAACCCTAGCCCCAGCATGACGGGCAGGAGCAACAAGCCGCGTTCGCCGGTGGACGTCCCGGCAGCGCGGCAGCCGCAGGCGCCGGGTTTCTCCTCGACCGGGGGCGGGGGCTGTTCTTCTTCGGGCCAGAGGTCTTCGTTCTCGTCGAGGTCCACCTTGTTCGTTTCGCCGGTGTCCTCTTCGCCGCCGCCGCTCGCTCCCCCGCCTTCGCCTCCGGCCTCCTCCTTGTCCTTCTGCTTCTTCTTCTCATCAGGCGAGGCAAACACCATGCTGCGGCGATCGATCACGGTGTTCTCGCCGTCGAGCACCAGGCGCACCTGCTGCCCGATCGGGTTGCCGTTGCGCGCATCACGCATCTTCACGGTCCACTCGCCGGCCTCGAACCCGTGGCCTCGCGTGATCTTGAAGGAGAACTTGGTGCGCTTCTGGATCGTGCCCGAGCCCGGATCCAAGAAGCCCATGTCCACGCCTTCGATGATGGGCTGCTTGCCCGGGGTGGGCACGCGGCGGATCTGCGGCGTGTCACCGTGGGCGTCATCCTTGTAGCGCTCGAAGTAGACGTTCTGCTTGAACTCGAACTTGGCCGGGATGGTCGGCAGATCCGGTGTCCGGGGCATGTGGATCTCGAGCTCGATCTTCCAGGAGCCGCCTCGACTCTCGGTCTCCTTGAGCTTCTTGCTCTTCCAGACCACGCGGCCGTAGGCCGTGGCCAGCGACGTGATCAACAGCACCGCGAAAAGACAGGCCCAGATGGCCAAATGTCGGGGAAATCGGGATGACGCCATGCTCTGCATGCTCTTTTCCTCCGGGTCAGGCACCAGGCACGCTAACACGTGCTGCCAGACGAGTGGACAGCGTGAAGCGACTGTTTTGGGGTGTGCTGGCGGCGATGGAGCTGGTCGCCTGCGGAGCGAACCCCGCTGGACCCCGCGCCGAGCCCAGCGGCCGAAGCTCGATTCAGCCGGTGCCAGAACCTGCAGGGAGCAAGCCCCCCCGGGCGCTCGCTCCTGCCGGCGGGGGCAGCCCGGCGCCTACCGAGGCGCGCGGTTCCGGCCCTGCTACCAGGTGCTGCCCCAGCGCCGAGGAAGGCAGAGCGGTCGTCCGCTGTGACCCCGATCGCATCGTCCCCGCGGGTCCCCTCCTGTTCCACCCCGACCGGCCCACGCCGCCAGCGGCACAGCGTGCCACGCTCGATGCGGTGGCGGATCTGATGCATCGGCGGCAGGAGATCCTTTTGTTGCGCATCGAGGTGAGCAGCCACCGCCCGGCGCCGGATGCCGCTCGGCAGCGCCGCGCAATACAGGAGGCCCAACGTCGCGCTGACGCACTCTTCGGCTATCTCTGGCGCCGGCGGGGCGTCTCAGCCGAGCGGATGGAAGCAGTGGGGCTGAGCGCTCCGACCCAGGCGGACACCGAGGGTGGCTGGTCGACGGAGCTCCGCATCCTGCAGTGGGCGCCGCCGTCAGGAGGCGAAGCGTCGGGGTCGCATGCGGACGCCGCGTGCGACCAGGCAGCCTCCCCGTAATTATTCAGCCTGATCGGAGGAGTGGTTGCACTGCGGCTCCGGGTCTGGGCTGCCCACGTGTCTGGATCTCCTCGAGCCGAAGCGCTCCCAGATTGCTGACCCGGCACACGCGCCCACGGCGAGCGCACCGACCAGGAGCCAGGTCGTCGTCGCGCTCGCCGGAACCCACCCCACGAGCTCCAGCAGCCCGAGCGCCACGAGGTGGCCGACGTAGGCGGCCAGGGCATGCCTGCCGAGCAGCAGCAGCCAGCCGAGCCGGCGCCAGACCCTCCCCAGGCGGTGCTCCGGGATCAGGAAGAGCGCCACGCTTCCAGCCAGCGGAAACGCCAAGCCCAGGGCTCCCACTGCCGAGTGGTTCCAGAACGTCACCTCGGTCGTGCTCGTCGGGACGCCTTCGAGCAGCGCAGGCAGCGCCAGCATTCCCCCGTAGTCGTGGTACCGGCTCGCGTGAATCTGGAGCCACGGTCCGCCCGAGAGCACCGCGACCAACAGCGCCGCGGCTCCCGCAGCGGTCGCGAGCATCAGCCCCTTGCGGCCGTGCTGTTGATGCCACCGGGCGAGCAGCGCGCCAGCGGCCGCGAAGCTGACGAGCGGCAGCGTCCCGCCGGGGCCAGCGTTGAGGCCGGACACGCTCGTCCCCATCCACTCGAGCAGGGCGGTCACCAACCAACCCGCGATGCCCACCGCGGCCACGGCGACCGCGGGGCATGGTGAACACAGCGCCGCTCCGACCAGGGCAATGGCCACGGCGATGGCAGAGAGGATCCCCGAGGAGAACGCCAGGTCCGGCCACTGCACCCCGAACTGTGGCACGAACAGCAACATGCTCAGGCCATAGAGCTTCGCGGCGCGAAGGCAGGCTCGCCGGAGCCAGTCCCGACCCGCGCCGTGCTTGGTTACGGACAGCACCAAGCTGAAGCCGACGATGAGCAGAAAGCTCGCGGCGATGAACGGCTCGCTCCACATGAACAGTCGCAGAGCAGCTTCAGCGACTCCCTCGTCCGCGGGGGACACGGTCTGCAGCCGCCGGGCGTGCACCACGTACATGAGCAGGACCGCGAGCCCGCGATACGCATCGAGACCCGGATGCGCACGCTGCGGCACGGTGAGTCGAGCGAGGCTCATGCCTCAACCCCGCGGCGGCCAACGGTCACGCCGGAGCTTCAGACTGCCTACTCCCCGCAGTCGTCTGGCGGCGGAGCGGGAATGGTGTCCAGGCGACGCGTACTGGACGGCGGCGCGTCTTCCGCATCCGGGATGGTCGTCTGCGAGGCGCGCGTGCTGGACGGTGGTGGGTCAGAGAACCCGTCGAAGTCGACACACGGGTGCTCCAGCGTCACCTCGTCGAGTCCGAAGTCAGCCGGAGTGGTGAATGCGGGCAGCTCGACCTGAGTCTGCCGATCCTCGTCAGGGTCGGGCGTGCTGGGACTATGGGCCATGGTGTTCTCTGCGGACAGCCCGCCAGCGCGCCCTCCGCGCCCCCGCGAGCCATTGCCGGGGCGTAGTGTAGTGCAAGAGTGCAACAATTTCCTGGGAATCTGCCCGACAGTGCGACGATGCCGTCTCACCGGCGATAGCGCCGTGCACCCTCGGAACAGCCCCTCCGGCACGGCGGTCCACCTGGGCACGTTTGGCTGCGGGATGTCCGGCCCGCCCCCGGCGTTCATTCGGGCAGCCAGGCTGGACAAGTACACCAGAACAGGACCGCACCCTGCTCGCCCGACACCGTCTCCAGCACTGAGCTGGATCGTGGCAGCCCCATCGGATCCCCCGCGCAGCACCGTTGTCCGTCCCGTCTGAGCTCGCCATCCACCAGCCACTGCATCAGGTCTACTGCCCGGGGCAATTCCAGGTCGAGCCGACGGTCTGGCTCCGCGTGAACCAGGTACAGCCCCGCTTCGTCCGTTTCCAGCAGCGCCTCGATCTGTCCAAAGGAGCGGGGCACCGAGCGGGTGGGGAAGTCGCTGCGGCGCCGGGTGACCTCCACCCCGGCGCTGCGTGCCCGCCCGTGTAGCGCGGTCGGCTTGTCCAGCCGTATGCGCACTTGCTCCAGTGCCGGATGAGCGCCGAACAGCATCGCGCAGAGCTCCTCTGCCGCGACCTCGAGCAGACGGTAGGCGCGGAACCTGAGGAGCGTTCTGACCTCGTCCGCAACGCGATCGTAGTCGCAGGTGTGTCCGATCCTCCCCGTTCGACCCGCTTCGGACAGGCTCAGCCCCAGTCCGATATCGAGCCGCACTGGCTGCGCGCGACGCCGCTCGAAGGGGCGCACCCCAACGATGCAATCGAGCACCAATCCGTCGATGTGTATGAAGTCCATGATCGATCTGGACCGACCGGCAGCAGCGGAGTCGCGCCTTGAACCGGGTGAGGGCATCAATGGGTGACAGTGGGAGTGCGCTCGGTCTCGACGAAGTTGATGGGCCACCCGATGGGCTCTCGGTGCCAGTCGCTACTGCCGGTCTGCCGCCAGTCGATGCGAAGCTGGTACTGATCCGTCACCGGCGGGAAGGGCAGACCCAAGGTGCGAGTGCGATAGCGCGGCGTCCTGGACGTGTGAGTGAAGGTGTCACTGAAGGTCTCCAGCCCGGAGCTCGCCACCATCGCAAAGCGAACTTCGAAAGGTTGCGACCGTTCGGTTGGCCCCACCAGGAAGTAGGCGTGCACCTCGAGCGGCAGCGCGCGATTCGGAGGGGGAGGCACTCCCGGCGGTAGGTTCACTTGCTCGACGAGATTGAACAGCGTGACGTTGTTGGAGTGCTGATCGAGCGAAGAGCCTCCACAAACCGCAAGCAGGTAACAGTTCGGCACGACTGGACCCCTTTACACCCGAGGCTGCCGATGTGCCAGTCGGCCCCCGAGCGCAAGCTAGGGGGCCGCTCTTAAACGCAGTAGATGTACTGCAGCAGTCCGCGCCCCAGCACCCGACGGGCGCCCCCGAGCATCCCGCATAGTTCGTCGGCCGTC
>CAZSVU010000064.1:21859-30712 GCA_964610275.1 uncultured Polyangiaceae bacterium
CTCCCGCGCCCGAGCCCCGCTCGGGCGCACCTCACCCAACCGCCGTCCCCACCTGCTGCTGCAATCCGCGCCCGAGCCCCGCTCGGGCGCACCTCACCCAACCGCCGTCCCCAACTGCTGCTGCCCAACCGGACGCGCCACAGCAGGTTTCCACGTGCCACCCTCGTTCCAGCGCAGTAGATGGGCTGCATTCCCAGCCCGCGAACTGTGGTCACCCTTTGTGTCACGACCAGCCCAACAGCCACGAGAGGACGAATCGGCGGCTCGTCTCTCCAGCGATCTCTTGGATGGAGTCGACCAGCGGGATACTCAGGGGGCAGACTTCGACGCAGTTCTGCGCCTTCCCGCAGTCGGCAATCCCGCCCGGACCCATGACGGCTTCCAAGCGCTCGCCTTTCTGCAGCGCCCCGGTGGGATGAGCGTTGAATAGACGCACTTGGCTGAGCACCGCCGCTCCGACGAAGTCACTGTGCGGACCGTACTGCGGGCAGGCTTCGAGGCAGCAACCGCAGCTCATGCAGCGGCTCAGAGGATAGAGCTCCTCTTGTTGCTGTTGGCTCTGGCGTGGGCCGGGCCCCAGCGGATGGGTTCCGTCGAGCTCGACCCAGGCCTTCACCCGCTTGAGCGATTCGAAGAGGCGGTTCCGATCGACCATGAGGTCCCGCACCAGCGGGAACTTGCGCATCGGTTCCAGGACGATGGTCTTGCCCTTGGGAGAGATCACGTCCACCAGCGCACTGCACGCCTGGCGCACTCGACCGTTGATGAGCATGCTGCAGGCCCCGCACACCTCCTCGAGGCAGCTGCAGTCCCAGACGACGGGTGCCACCTCCACGCCCGCGACGGTGACGGGGTGTTTCTGGATCTGCTGCAGGGCGCTGATGACGTTCATCTGCGGCAGGTACTCGACTTCGAACGTCTCCCACCGCCGCGTCTCCGGCTTGTCCGGGGCGTCCTGTCGGCGAATCTTCAGGCGCACGGGGCGGTGCTTGCCTGGGCTGCTGGCGCCTTCTGCACGGCCCCGCTTGCGGGACTTGCCGGCCTCGGGAGCCGCCTCGGAGCTCGGAGACGGCGCGGCAGCGTCGTCCGCTCGATCGTCTCCAATCCGGGGCTTTTCGCGCGGATCAGCCTGCTTCTTCGCCATGGCCTCTTCCCGTTTGCTCGTCGCGGCTGTCGCGGGCCATTCGGCTCGGTCGGCGACCGGCGGTGTTCGCCTCCCCGGCCTGCTGATAGCGCCGTGCCCTGGGTTGCGTCAGCGAGGTGTCCACCTCGTCCGTGACCTGCACCGTGCACCCCGCACACTCGTAGTCGAAGGATCGGATGAACTTGGGCTCCCCCGTTTCAGTGGCCGTGGCCAGGGTGGTCCTCAGCCAATTCTCGTCGTCTCGGCCCACGCCGCCGGGCGTGACGTCGGGATCGCAGGCTGGCTTGTAGTGGGCGCCGCGACATTCGTTGCGCTGCAGGGCCCCGGCAGCAATCACGCGAGCCAGCACGAGCATGTTCTGGAAGTGCCGCACGAACTGCGCGCTCTGGTTGGCCCGTTTGGAGCGATCCGCCACCCGGACGCGCGTGGCGCGCTCGCCGAGCTCGTCGAGCTTTCCGAGCAGTTGCCGCAGCGCCGCATCCTGCCGCTCGATGGTACAGTCGCGCAGCATCGCCTCCCCGAGCTCGGCGTGCAGAGCATAGGCGTTTTCCGTGCTCTTCTCACTTTGAGCTCGCTCCATGATCTCGTCGAAACGCTCACTTTCGCGAGCCTTCTCTCGGTCGAACAGGGACGTGGGAAGATCGGTCGCGCTGCGGGCCAGTGCCGCTTGATAGGCGCACAGAGCCGGCCCGGCGAGCTGGCCCCCATACAGGCAGCTGAGCAGCGAGTTGGCCCCGAGGCGGTTGGCCCCATGGTACTGGAAGTCGACTTCGCCCACCGCGTACAGCCCCGGAATGCTCGCAGCGTGGTTGCGCGGGGACTGCGCGACGATGCTGCCGTCGCTGTGAGTCTCGTAGTCCACCCACAGCCCTCCCATGCTGTAGTGGACCGCCGGGAAGACGCGCATGGGCTGCGTGTACGGGTCCTCCCCCTCGAACTTCTGGTAGATCTCCAGGATCCCCGAGAGCTTCTTCTTGAGCAGCACCGGGTCGAGATGAGTGAGGTCCAGGTAGACCTCGAGCTCGTTCTTGCCCGTACCCGGATTGAAGATGCCGCGCGCTTCGTGGAAGCCGACCTGGAAGAGCGCACGTGAGGCGATGTCCCGCGGCACCAGGTTGCCGTAGCCCGGATACAGTCGCTCGAGGAAGTAGTCCCGTTCGGACTCTGGAATGTCAGTGGGCCTGCGGGCGTCGCGCGCATCCCGGGGCACCCAGATGCGGCCGCCCTCGCCGCGAGCACTCTCGCTGATCAAGCGCAGCTTGTCGGCTCCAGGAATGGCCGTCGGGTGGACCTGAACAAACTCGCCATTGGCGTACACCGCCCCCTGCTGGAACACCGCCGAGCTCGCCGTTCCGGTGCAGATCACACTGTTGGTCGAACGCCCGAAGAGCGCACCCGGGCCACCGGTGGCCAGACAGACGCCATCGCCCCGAAACGCCTCGATCCGCATCGAGCGCAGGTTCTGAGCCACGATGCCGATCGCCACCCCCTGGTCATCGCGAACCAAGCTCAGAAAGTCCCAAGGCTCGAGCTTGTGCACGAGCTTCTCCCCGGGGACGCTGATGCCGCGCGAGTCGGTCACATCGATGGTCTCGTAGCGACGGACCTGTTCGTCGAGGGCGTAGAGAAGCTGCTGCCCCGTCGTCGCCCCGGCAAAGGCGGTTCGGTGAAACAGCGAGCCGCCGAAGCGACGAAAGTCGAGGCGGCCTTCCGGCGTGCGGTTGAAGGGCACGCCCATTCGGTCGAGTAGATGGACCAGCTCGGGCGCGGCCTGGGCCATTCCCTGCACCGGGGGTTGGTTGGCCAGGAAGTCGCCCGCGTAGACGGTCTCCTCCATGTGGATGGCCGGGCTATCCCCCTCGCCCTCGTTGACCGAAGCGTTGATCCCGCCCTGGGCGCAGACCGAGTGAGAGCGCTTGACCGGCACCAGACTGACCAGCAAGACTGGAACGTTGGCTTCACACAGCCTGATCGTGGTCATCAAGCCGGCCAGGCCACCTCCCACCACGATGACGCGTCGGACCTTGCCTCGGGCACCGGTGACAGCAGTTCTTTCAGCCATGCTCAAGCACTCAAGGTTGCTCGTGGGACTGCGCAGCACCGAGCGCACGCTCGGGCCCGCGGCGGTCGGGCTCGAGGTCGGCTGCGGCGACGTCTCGACAGGACAGCGGCGGAGGCTGACTGGCGCTCGCCGGAGTCGGCCACATCAGCCGGGTGCCCGTGGCGAAGTAGATGACCGTGTTGGCGCCCAGCACGAACCAGGCCAACCCGAGCAGGCCGAACGCACCCGAAGCGAGCCGGGTGGCCCGACGCGACCGAGTGATGCCCCACGAGAAGCAGAACCCGTACAGGCCGTTGCTGAAGTGCATTGCCGACGCGGCGACTCCCAGCAGGTACACCAGGGCCACCACCGGGATCCCGGGGCCCATCGTCGCGGACATCGAGGAACACAGCTCGTCGAAGAAGTCGGCCTTGTCCAGCTTGCCCAGCGCGACCTGAATGCGCAGCGCGTACAGGTGGTAGGCAATGAACGCCAGGGTGACCACGCCGCTCAGCCGTTGCAGCAAGTACATCCAGTTGCGCGTGGTGGGGTAGCGGCCGACGTTGGGCCGGGCCTCCAGGGTGAGCTTGAGACCGATCGCAGCGTGCAGCAGCAGCGGCACGGCGATGAGCAGCAGCTCGACCAGTACCAGGTACGGCAGCTGACCGAGCTCGGCCACGGCCTCGTCGAACGCCTGCTTGCCTTGCAGGGACTTGGCGTTCGTCCAGAGGTGGAGCAGCAGGAATACACCCAGCGGCACGACGCCGGTCAGCGAGTGCAGCTTTCGCCACACGAAGGCACGGCGGTCCTTGGATGAAAGATGTCCTCTTGACTCGGTTTGGGACAAAGCGAGAGCCTCGGCGGGTGTCCTGGCCCCGAATGCCGCGTCAGCGCACCCGAGGCGGTTGCTACGAGAACCCGCCGCCCACGTCAAGCCGCTGGGCCGGCCCGTGGCGCCAAATCGGCCGGGGTGGGCTCCTGCTGACGCTCCTGGCGCTGGCCTGTGGGGACCATCAGACCCCGGTTTCGGCACCGAGACCGGTATTGAGCGATTCGCGCGCCGCACAAAGGGAATTCCGCCCACTCGAACAACGGTGGCGGCAAGCTGACCGCGAGGATCGTGCCCAGCTCGAGCAGCCATTGCGCGACTTCATTCGGCGCTACCCGCGCGACGATCAGGCACGCCCGGCTCGAGTGTATCTGGCTTGGATCCTCATGCAGCGGCGGGACTTGGACGCGGCGCTGGCGCAGGTCAGGCGAGCCGAGCACGGGCCCAACGGGAGTGCGCGGGACTTCGCGACCGTCACCGAGGCAGCGATCCTGATCCGCATGGGTCGTCCCGAGCCAGCGCTCGCGCTGCTCGGTCCGCTTCAGGGCAAGATGATCGATCCGACGGAGCGACACATCTACGGCGAGCAGTTGGTGCAGGCGGCCCTCGGCGGTCGGCGCTGGCGGCGAGCCATTGGGTACATGGTCGACTGGCTCGCTCAGACCACTCCCGAGTACCGCGACGAGGTTCAGCTTGCCGTGACCCAGCAGCTGCCGCGGATCCCCACCCGTGCTTTGGAGAGAAACCTCGAGTCCCTCGACCAGGACGCAACCGACCCCGCTGCCGCGCCTGCGCGCGCCCCAGCGCGTGATTGGCTCAGCAAGACCATGCGAGAGGTCCTGGCTCGGGTTGCCGTGGAGCGGCGCGACGTCGGGCTGGCTCGCCGCCTGCTCGCGTCCGCTCCCGCAGCCTTGCGACGCGGCGAGACGGGGACGGCGCTGGTCCGCCTGGCTGCGAGCGGTGCGGTGGCAGCTCGCGTCAAGGGGCGAGCGGTTGGGCTGGTGCTCAGCCTGGGCAACGCCCAGGTGCGACGGCACTCGGCGGGCGTGGTCAAGGGCCTGACCCGCACGCTGGGGCTTCCCGCCGCCGCGGCTGAGCCAGGAGCCGTGCGCTTGCTCACCCGGGACGACTCGGACACCTCGGGCGGCATGGACCGCGCGCTGGCGGAGCTGGCAGGCGACGGTGCGGCGGTGCTCGTTGCTGGGATGGACGCTGCCGGTGCGCGCCGTGCCTCTGCGTTTGCAGAGACGTCTGGGATTCCGGTCATGGTGATGCACCACCTCGCGCTCAGTGCCGACGCCGAGTACACGTTCGTCCTGGGCATCGACTTCGCGGAGACCGAGGACAAGCTGAGCGACGCCCTTCGCGACGGCGCCACCGAGTTGGCCACGGCGGGACCAGGCGGCGCTTCCTGCGATGCGCGACCCAGCTCGGCGGGGCAACCGCGCTTTCCCGTCCACGAGTGGAAACGACAGGGTGTCGGAGCGCTTCTGCTGTCGGGTGACGCGGACTGCGCACGGGACGTGATTTCCGAGCTCAGCCAGGCCCGACTTCGGCCACGGCTGGGGTTTGGTCTCGGCTGCGGGGAGCTTTTTGCCACCGTCGAGACCAAACTGCCGCGCCTGGGCGTCGCGGTGGGGGACTACCCCGTGCCGGAAAGCGGGGATCCTCCGCCATCCATGATCCGGTGGCAGAAGGCCACGGGAGCGCCGCCGACCTGGTACCACGCGTTGGGCCATGACGCGGCGCTGCTCGCCTCCGCCGCACTGGGAGAGTTTCCCCTGCAGCAGGTGGACGACGCGCGGGAGGTGGTGAAGCTACACCGGCGGGCACGGGCCGCGCTGGCCACGGCCTCGGCCGCACTGTGGTCGAGCCGGCGAGCTGGGTTCGAGGGGGGACAACGGCTTCAGCGGGCCCCCCGTATCGTCTCGGTGGCAGGCGCGGGGAAAGGGCGGTAGCAGAGCCATGCATCGCATAGAGCTGCCTACCCGCAGGCACACCAAACAGCTGGCCCGCTGTCTGGCTCCGGCCCTCCGGCCCGGGGACCTCGTCGTACTGACCGGTCCCCTGGGATCGGGAAAGACCTTCCTCGCGCGAGCCCTGCTTCGCGCGCTCGGTGTGCCGGAACAGGTACCGGTCACCAGCCCCACCTTCACCCTCGTCCATGAGTACGAAGCCACCCTGTCGCTGGTGCACGCCGACCTGTATCGCCTGAAAACTGCGCGGGAGGTCCAGCAGCTCGGTCTCGATGCCATGCGGGACGAGGGGAGAACCGTGCTGGTGGAATGGGGCGAGCCGTTCATCGACGTCTTGGGTGGTGATGCGCTCCGGGTCACATTGAGCGTCCAGCCGCGGGTGGCAGAGTTGGCCGCCGCTGGCGGGTCCGGCGCGGGGCTACTCGATCGCCTACTCCGGCAGTGCCGGGTCGCCTCGGACGCGCCGAAAAAGGCCCAAGCGTCCCAGGAGTGATAGAAGAGGGGTGTGGCAGAACTCGACCGCACCGAGCCCGACGCGGGGTTTGTCGAGCGCCTAGCGGCACCGTTCGTGCGTGTCGTCGAGGGGATCGGCACGTTTCTCATGTTGGTCCTGTCCACGCTGACGTGGACGCTGCGACCGCCCTACCGCATGGGCCAGATCCTGCTCGCCATGGAGTTCATCGGCGTCCAGTCGGTGTTCATCGTTTCACTCACCGGGATCTTCAGTGGCATGGTGCTGGCGCTGCAGACCGTGCACAGCCTCAGGCAATTCAGTGCCGAGGGCGTCGTCGGTTCGGTGGTGGCGATTTCGCTCACCCGGGAGATTGCGCCCGTGTTCGCCGCGCTCATGGTCACCGCTCGCGCCGGCAGCGCCATGGCTGCCGAGCTCGGCAACATGCGCGTCACCGAGCAAATCGACGCTCTGGTCACCATGGGCGTCAGCCCCGTCCAATACCTGGTCACGCCGCGGCTCTTGGCCTCGGTGCTGATGCTGCCCTTACTGTGCGTTCTCTACTCCTGCGTGGGAATGGGCGGCGCCTGGATCGTGGCGGTCGAGGGTCTGAGCGTCGACCCGGGCATCTTCGTGGCCAACATCGAGAAGTACCTGGTGCCGATGGACTTCTGGATGGGCGAGATCAAGTGCGTGGCATTTGGCGTGCTGATCGCGCTCATCTCCTGCCACCAAGGCTTCTACGCATCCGGCGGCGCTCGGGGCGTGGGTCAGGCCACCACCCGCGCCGTGGTGCAGAGCGCGGTGGCGATCCTGATCGCGAACTACATCATCACCAGCCTACTGACGAAGGTGTAGGGGGCGCGCGAGCCGCCCGTTGAATCCCGCAGTCCCGCAGGTCGGGGTGCAGCGTCCAATCGCCTCAGCCGACCAGCGGCCTGCGCGGCTTTGGCCTTGCGAGCGCAGGAACGCCACCCGAGGAGCGCACAGCGGTCCCAGCGACCGCTCCCACCACAATGGACTCATGAAATCCAAGCCCGACGCCAGGTCCACGCTGGACCAGGTTCATCCCGGTCGGTGGCCGTAACCGTGCCGGGCAGTGCTCGCGCGACGAGGACGAGCGCGTTCCGAGTCCGCAAGGCCAAAGCCGCGCAGGCCATCAGGTCCAACGCAAGCGAAGGACCTAGCTCAGCTCCAACATCCGATCGATCGGCACCTTCGCTCGGGTGCGGAGGTCCTCGTCCATCTCGAGTCGGGGGGTGAGGTCCCGCAGGGCGAGGTAGACCTTCTCGGGCGTGTTCAAGCGCATGTACTCGCACATGTTGCAGGCACAGCCCGAGTCGGGTGGTGCGGCGATGAAGGTCTTCTGGGGCATGCGCTTGCGCATCTCGTGGAGGATCCCCGATTCGGTGACCACGAGGTATTCGCTCCCCGAGTCCTGCTCTGCGTACTTGATGAGCCCCGCGGTGGAGCCGATGAAGTCGGCCATTTCGAGCACCGGTTCCTCACACTCGGGGTGCGCGATGATTTTGGCCTCGGGGTGCTGCTGTTTGAGGCCGATGAGCTTCTTGCGACTGAAGGTTTCGTGCACGATGCAGCTACCGGGCCAGAGCACCAGATCGCGCCCGGTCTGCTTGGCCGCGTACCTGCCCAGGTTGCGGTCGGGCGCGAACAGGATCTGCGCGTCGGGCGGCATGGCCTCGACGATCTTGACGGCGTTGCTGCTCGTGCAGATGTAGTCGCTCTCGGCCTTCACCGCGGCGGAGCAGTTGATGTAGCTGATGGTGATGGCGCCGGGGTAGCGCGCCTTCCACGCGCGGAACTGGTCGACGGGGCAACCGTCGGCCAGGGAGCAGCCGGCGTTCAGGTCCGGGACCAGCACCACGCGCTCGGGGTTCAGGATCTTGGCGACCTCAGCCATGAAATGCACCCCCGCGAACAGGATCACGTCGCGGTCCGTGGCGCGCGCCTGCTGGGCGAGTTGGAGCGAGTCGCCGACAAAGTCGGCCACGTCCTGGATCTCGCTCTCCTGGTAGTAGTGCGCGAGCAGGACCGCGTTGCGCTCCTGCTTCAGACGCTGGATCTCGGCATCCAGGTCGAGGGTCGCCAGCTCTTTCTCGGGCGGGGTGATCGGCTGTGACATGGGTTGGAGGGGGATATAGAGGAGCGGGGCAGGCTTGGCCAGGCTCGGAGCGCAGTCCTCACGGAGAAGCAGACCGGTCTGGATTTCCTCCACAGCGAAATCGGAAGGGGACTGCTCACGCGGAACGGGGCACGGGCACGGGCACGGGCACGGGCACGGGCGCGGGCACGGGCGCGGGCACGGGCACGGGCGCGGGCACGGGCACGGGCGCGGGCACGGGCAATGGGCAGGGCCTGCCCAGCACAAAGCAGCGCGGCGCCCCCCGGGGG
>CAZSVU010000065.1:0-30468 GCA_964610275.1 uncultured Polyangiaceae bacterium
CGCAGATAGAGCGTCTTCGTCCCATCCCCAGGAGCGAAGTCCCACCGGAAGGTTTCCACGAACGGCTGCCAGACCGCGTTCGCCAGCCCGGACGTCGTGCCCACCTTCATCCAGGTGGCGCCCGCTCCAGTGACGGTCACCAGTGGGCTCGGATCGGTGATGATTCCGCTGCCGTCGCCGATCACCACCGCCATGTTCTGGGGCGGCGTCGTGTCCTGCTCCAGCAGGGTGATCGCGTCCAGCGTCACCACATCATTGACCGACAGCGTGATCGTCTGACGATGCGCAATGTAGCCCGCGCTGGTGGCCGACAAGTTGTACGTGTCAGCTGGAATTCCGCTCAACACGAACAGCCCGTCCGCATCGGTGGTGGTGCTCAGGCTCGTGCCCAGAATCGTCACCTCGATCCCGCTGTGGTCCACGGCGCCGGCCAGCTGAAACCGCCCGGTCAGCGTCGCTGCGGTGTCCAGGATTACGGTGACCTGGATCTCCTCGGTCTCGTTCCCAGCGTCGTCGCGGAACTGTGCGTACAGGTGCTTCTCGCCGTCCGGCAACGCAAACTCGTACGATGGGTGCGCGTCGAAGGCATCCCAGCCCAGATTCGCCAAGCCGGACTCCGAACCAAACCTCATTTCCGTCGCGCCCTCGCCGGTGAACGTGATGATGGGGTTGACCGTATGGATGACTCCGTTGACCTCTCCGGTGACAGGGTCCTCGATGCTGATGGCCATGTTCTGCGGCGGCTGGTTGTCCAGATCCACGTAGGCGATGGCCGCCTCGGCATCCGTGACGTTCCCGCTCGGGTCGCTCACCTGCACCTGCACCCCCTTGGTGCCCAGCTGATCGGAGAAGGTCACGCTGGTGCTCACCGTGTACGGATGCCAGATGGCTCGCTCGATCTCGGTGTCACACACGAACGCGCCGCTCGCGTCGACGTCGCAGACCACGTAGCGCATCTCCAGCGCGTCGGCGTCGGCCAGCTCGTCGTGCACGAACAACGTCATGGCCACGGTGCGGCTGCGGGTCACCGCCTGACCGTTGTTGAGCTGCAAGAGCTCCACCACCGGCGCAGTGTCGTCGAGGATCAAGCTCAGCTGCTCGGGCTCGAGCTCATCACCGCACGGGTCGCTCAGCTGGACGAAGCAGAGGGTCGCGCCTTCCGGAAGCCCACTGAAGCCAAATGCGGCGCTCTCGAGGTCGCGGTACTCGGGAACTTCGTCCCCGTCGAGCCAGACGCGCCCCTGAGTCGCGAAGTCCGCCTCGACATGGATGGTGACCTCGTCCCCGCTCAAGTACCACACCGAGCCCGCAACGTCGTGCGTCTGGTCAATGCCCGGACTCAGGGCAGCCACCGCCGGTACCAGGCTGATGCTCGGCGCCTCGACCTCGTCACCGTCGAATTCCACCGTGACGACGTCACCGGCACAGTCCGCGTCACTGGTCGCGTCCCGCTTGTATCCCGTGCGCTCGACCTGCACCGTGTAGTGGCCGACCGGGACATCAGAGAACGTGTAGTCACCGTCGACAACCCTCGCCTCGCGCACGGAGTCGCTGCCGTGAAGCTCGACCACCGCGCCGTCCGAGCTCGATCCGTTCGCCAGGGACACCGTACCGCTGACCGTGCCCGTGCCGAACTCGAGCGGGATGCGGCCCAGGTTGGCCGCCCCGCCCTCCGGCACCGCCACGGTCACCTCGTACGGCCGGTAGGCGCTGTCGCTCGATTCGCTCGACAGCCCGCCCTGGTACGTCACCCGGAGGCGGTAGACGTCCGGCTCGATGTCGCTGAACAGGAACTCGCCGTCTTCATCCGGCGTGATGCCGCCTTCGCCGGCGCCGATGTCCACCCGCACCCGGCTCATGTCGTCGAGCCCGCTCAGACTCGCCAGCACCACCTGGCCGGAGATGGTGGCCCGGGTCTCGGCCCGGGTTTCCTTGCCCCCATCGCTTCCGCAGCCACAGCCCCAGAGCAGAAGCACCGAGAGCAACACCAACCCACAGCGCACCACCAGCAACCAAAGCCCGCCCGTTGTCTTCATGACCGATACCCCGAACACACCCCAATCAGACCAGCTCGTACGCCAAAATCCGGCCGCGGCTCAAGCCACAACTGCGTGGACCATGGCGAAATCCATCCCCACCCGTGCCCGGTCCGGCCCACCTGGAGGATTGTCGGTCACGCGTTCTTGCCGGCACACAGCATCCGTGCGATGGCCCTGCCGTTTGGAGACGGCTGCTGTGGGGCATACGCTGAAGTGGCTCTGGGTGGTGGGTCTGGTGCTCGTGACGACGCGCGTTGAGGCCCAGCCTGCGTCGGAGCCGGAGGCACCGGCCGCGCCCGAGCCCAGTGCCGCTCCCGAGGCAACGCGCGAGCCAGTGGCACCCCCCGAGATGGCAGAGGCCAAGGAGCTGTTCCGCAAAGGCAATGAGCTCCGACGCGCCGGCGATTGCCAGCAGGCGCTGGTCTACTTCACGCGCTCTCGGCGCGCGTACCCTTCGGTCGCCAACACCGTCAACGGCGCCTACTGCCTCAGCCAGCTGGAACGATTGGACGAGGCCCTGGAGATGGCCGAATCGGCCCTAATCGACTTCGCCAGCGAGCTCACGCCGGAGCAGCGCGAGATGCTGGGGCCAACCATTCGATCCCTGCGAAAAAGGGTCGGATCACTGGAGGTGCAATCCAACGTGAGCGGCATGCTGGTGATCGACGGGCGCCACCGCGGAACGCTGCCGCTGGCCGGCCCGGTCCGCGTTCTGCCGGGCAAGCGCAAGATCCGCATCGTCAAGGACGGATACCGCACCTACGAAACCGAGCTCGGCATCGTGGCCGAGCAGACTTCGAGCGTCGATGCGAAGCTCGAACCGCTCGCCCGGTCCGGTCTGCTCCGCGCGAGCGCCCCAGAGGCGGTTGGCGCTCGGCTGTTCGTGGACGGTGCGCTGGTCGGTGAACTTCCCTGGACAGGACAGCTCGCCCCGGGCCGTCACCTAGTGGTGGCTCAGCTCGGGGATCGCGGAACCGGACCGAGTGCCGTCGAGGTGGTGGCCGGTCAAGAGGTGGCGGTCGCGCCCCGGCTGGCGCCGCTCGGGCCCACAGTGCGGATTCTGGCGGCTCCCGAGGACGCCACCCTGACCATCGACGGAGTCCGGGTCGATCCTGGCGGCTGGCAAGGTCGGCTTCCGGTGGGGCAGCACTCCATCCGAGTGATGGGCGAGGGCTACCTGGAGCAGCGCCACACCCTGGTCGTGACCGAAGCTCACGCCGGTGACCTGGACATCAAGCTGGTGGCGGACAAGAACCATCCCCGGTGGTCAGCTGGCAAGGAGACCAGCCTGGAGCTTGCCACGGCCGAGTTGGCGCGACAGCTGGCCGCCAAGTCTCGCCGGGGCCCAAGCGGTGAGGCGGCCTTGGTGGGCGTGCTGACGTTTGGGGAAGTCGGTGGCACTGCACGCGAGAAACATCTGGGAACCGTGGTGGCAGAGTTGGTTGCGACGCGGCTGAGCGAGACCCACGGCATCCAGCGACTGGACCGATCGCGCACCGAGGCCGTGCTCGAGAAGCTCGGGGTGAGACAGTCGGGCAAATCCACGGGCGCCGACGCCACGCAGCTGCAGCAGGAGCTGGGCACCCAGATCGCGCTCACCGGTACCGTAGCCGAGGCTGGCGCTCACTTCCTGATCACGGCCAACTTGATGGACCTGTCCACGGGCGCCGTGCTCGTGTCCGCCCAGGCGCGCGTCCGACGCGCCGAGTTGGTCACGGTCGCAGAGGAATCCATCGTCCAGCGTACGCGCGCGGGCGCAGTGTACCGGGCTCTCTTGCCTGGCTGGGGGCAGTTCTACAATGGCCCGGATCATCGCGCCAAAGGCTACGTGATCGCGTTCGGAAGCCTGGCCACCGGCGCCGCGGCGGTCACGATGTTCGTGCTCGCGGATCGAGCAGAGCAGCGAGTGTACGACTACGATACGGGCGGTACAGTAACGGGAGTGGGGATCACCGGAAGATGCCCGAGCTCAGAGCAAGTCGATCCGGAGGCGTACGAATACTGCGCCGAGAAGCGCGAAGAACTCAGCGACCGCGCCAACGCCTACCGCACCATCGGGTATGCCAGCGCAGTCGGGTTCGGCGCCCTCTACCTCTGGGGCGTCATCGACGCGGCAGCCTATGGCGAGGACTACCTCGGGGTGGAGGTGTCCACCGCCCCGCTGCAAGGTCGCAGCCTGGGCGACGTGGCCGGCGGCATGGCACGGATGCGCGTGAGCTTCTAGGCCGTGCACCGGTCACGCATTGTCAATGCCGGATCCCGACCACCCGCGCGCGCTGCGGTTCGCGCACGACGTGCGCCTCGAAGGGGTTCGCATCGTCTTGTCCTTCTGCCCGGATCATCACCACCAGATAACCCGAACGACCTCCCGCAAGCGGCGGCAGCAGAACCGTCAGTCGCCCGCGGGCGGCAAGGCGCTTCTGGGGCACCGCCACGGCGGTGCCCTCCGAATCGACCAACCGCACCTGGTACCACTTCGGCTGGCCCGGCGCCGGTTGATCACGCACCGAGCGATCCTCGAGCGCCAACTCGGTGTCGCTCACGGAGACGAGCTCGAGTGGGGTGACCGTTGCGTAGACCTGCTCCAGGATGGCGCGTCGGCGCGCTCGTAGCTTGTCGACCAATTCACCAGCCAGGGCAGCGTTGTCGAGCCGCCCACCAGCTACCGCCCAACGCAGTAGGGCGGGGGACAAGGATTGAATCCGTTTGGCCATCCAATACGCATCGTCAGGCTGGATGCGCGCAGCCGGCTCGTAGAAGCGCGCGTAGTCGTCCACCGCAGCCTGCTCCGACAGTACGGCCAACGAGGTGGCCTTGGCGTCGGGCAGCCGCTCCTCGGGGATCAGCCCCAGCGTGACCAAGTTGACCCAGGCATTGCCGCGAACGTGGCCGGCAATGGGGCGCGTCGCCTCGGCGCCTCTCAGCCGGCCTGCTCCGAGCGCAGCGTGCAGGTCGACCAGGTGGTGGGTGAGATGGCCCTCACCCGGTGCTCCCACGTAGAGATCGCGGGTGTGGTGCGGGCCCAGGCGCCGCAGATCCAGCCAGGCCGCCACGACGCGAAGCGCGCGCAAGGTGCGGCGATCCTCGTGCGGGACCCGGTCATTCGGATCGTCCTCACGCCTGCCATAAGCGAGGGTATTGCCAGCGTCGATGCCGCCTGGCCACTGGGTCGCCGCGACTCGAACCGGGCGCTGCACGTCACGGCGAGGAGCTGCCAGAAATTCGCTCAGGCGAGCGTGCAGGTGCGTTGCCCCCGGTGTGACTCTGACCTCGGTTGGGCTGATGTCGACGATCCAGACCTCGGGGGTGAAGTAGCCCAGCGCGTGCACCAGGCGACTGGCGATCGCAGCGGCCGCAGTCGTCGTTTGCGGAAGTCGCGGCGGATCGCGGAAAACCTCATAGCGCCAGCCGCGCCGGTCCACGACGCTGAGCCCCCCCCGCCGCAGCGCGGGCAGGCTCTCCACGACGCGCAACGGTGGCTCGGGTGGCCCGGCATGGCGATAGCTGCTGCGCAGCGCTCGAGGGCTGGAGTATTCGCGATGCCAACTCGACGCGGGAACCTCGTCCCACGAGTTGACGTCGCCCGCGGCCGGCGCGCGCGTGACGTCGAGCGCCCGGATCACCGGCAGCCGCAGGTAGGCGTTCGACAGCTTGGCGAGATCGCTCAGGCGACGCTGGTCCGGTACTGGCATCGGAGCCGTGTCGGCCACGCGCGTGATCGGTGGGTGATCTCGAAAGCGAGCCGGGCGGTATCCGGAGCTACACGCCAGCACCAGCGTCAGTAACAACATCCACCCGCTGGGATGACGGCGGCAGACCGAGCTAGTCATCGGTGCTGACGATCTCCAAACCCGGAGGCGACACCGAACCGCATCAGAAACCGGAAGCCTTCCGGGCTCCCCACAAAGGTGGCGCTGCCGAGCAACGTCGTGTTGCTGAAGAGGTCGAAGCCCACGCCGCTCGCCCAGCGCGGATGGTCGAGGCGGAGTGCTGCAACGCGCGGCGCAACCGTGGCGCCGTCGATGAACACCCGCGCCGCCGCGTACCGCCAAATCCCCCATCGGTAGTCGAGAGATGCGACCAGACTGACGTCGTCGCGCCGGGTGTCGAACCCACGAAAGTCAGGCTGCCCCACCAGCTCCGTGAACGGCATCTCCGTATCGTCCACACGGGAGACAGTGTCGATGACGAATTTCGGGGAAACGATGTTGGTGGATCGCACGACCTCATGAAAGCTCGCCAGGCGACCGCCGGCGCGCCAGAAACGGTGGTCTGGAGCGTCGGCGTCGTGGGCCCGGCCTGCGTACGACTCGAAGAGAAACCCGGTCGCCGGACCACCGCGCCACGGCCGCGTGTCGACCCTCGCCGTCATCTCGGTGTACACGAACCGCGTCGTGTCCCCGGCGCCGGCCACGCTGCCGGGCACGAACACATCGCTGAGACCGCTCCCGCGATGGCTCGCGGAGTCTTCGTTGCGGCGTCGTGTCATGCTGGACGAAAGAAACAACTCGGCATCCTCGAGCGCGCGGATCCCGAGGCTCGTGATGAACCGCTCACGCATCTCCACGTAGAAGCCGGCGGTGTCGGCCATCCCCGGGTTGAACTGATTGCGGTCGTCCGATCCGGGACGTTGACCACGGCCGCCAAACGAACGCACCTGCCGGTCCGCGAAAGACTCCAACGTCAAGGCCAACGGCAATGGCTCGGAAAGCGCCAGACGAACCCGGGAATCGACCACCAAGGCGTCGGCGCCCCCATAGCCCACGCGCAGGGTGGAGGCGAGATTGCGCTCACGCGCCAACAGACGCGCGCCGACGTTGAAGTCCGAACCCGTTTCGGCAAAGAGGGTCGGGAAGACGCTGATTTCGCCCGGTGGCGGGTTCAGGAGGTTCTTCACCCGCGGCACCACCTGCTCGTCTTCGATCAGGCCGCCGACCGCTCCGGTCGCCGTGAAGAGCAGCTCCAGGGATTCGCGCGGCAGGTAGAGTAGCGCGTTGGCCGCGGCTCGAGCGGTGTCGCCCGGCTCGGCCGCCTCGCGTTCGATGCCCCGCAGATTTGTCGGCTCGGAACGGCGCGCGCCGTCCGGTGTGGCGTCCGCACAGACGGTGCGGAGCAGCACGCCGAGGGCGAAGGCAAGAACGAGGAAGGATTTCACGAAATGCGCCCGATACCTCTTTACGGGGCTCTCGCCAGGGTCAAGCGCACTGGGCACGAAGAAGCGACGCAACATCACCGCGGGAGCTTCGTTTCGAAGAACTCCGCGGCGAGTCGGGCAATGCGCTGATGCACCTCGCCGCGGTCAACGCCGGGGGCGTCCGCGCAGAGCGGAACGCCGAGGATGTCGATGGGGAAGCTGCACTCGGCGATGTACACGAAGTGGCCCTCGCCCTGGTCGAGGGTGGTGAGCGAAGCCTCGGGGAGCAGGCGGGCAAAGTGGCCGGCGTGGGGCGCGAAGGGAAGGAAGTCGCCAGGTCGGGCGGCAACGATGTGAATCGGAATGGCGATCTTCCGAAGGCTGGCTTCGACGAAGCTCGGTCCCATCGCCGGTTCCAGCAGGAGCAGCGCACCGAGACGCGGCTCGGTGGGAGGAGGTCCCTCCGGTGGCCTGCCGACCTTGGCCCAGTCCTCGGCGCCGAGATCGCGTGCGTACTCGCAGCCCTTGTCGGCACGTGCGGCTTCGGTCTTGCAGTAGGTGCCCATCCGCATGGATTCGTACTCGCCCCCGGCGAGCGCGAGGAGGGTGTGGCCGCCGGCGGAATGACCGATACCCCCGACCCGATCGCGTTGCAGTCGGTGTCCCCACTGCTGGTGGGTGAGCAGGGACGAGATGGCGAAGTGCAGGTCCGCAGGACGCAGCCACGACCGGAACATGGCCAGCGGATCGAGGCTCGACTCGCCGTAGGCGCGCGACTCGCCGTAGTGGTTGACCGCGGCAACGACGTATCCCTCCGCGGCCAGGTGCTCGCCCAGCCAGGCATAGTTCGTTCCGCTGCCCCCGGCTCCGTGCGAGAGCACGATCAGCGGTCGCGCGCCAGGCGCCGGCGCGGCATCGCGAGCGGCCTCGCCCATCGCCAGTCCGTAGCGAAACCTCTCCGTGCGGGCGGATGGATCGGCCGGATACCAGAGGTCGACCCAGACCGGGCGCTGGCGCGCTTCATCCTGCAAGCGAACCTGGCCGTACCCGACCACGCTGACACCGTCAGCGTGATTCGGCTGGCCCTCGGCAGAGCTCTGGGCCGAGGTCCCGCCGCAGCCCATCGCGAACAGGCAGAGCAGCAAACCGATGCACCGTGTGCGCATGGCGCGGCATCCTGAAACGCCTCGCCTCCGGGCACAACCATGTCGCCAGGTGGTTGCGAGACAGCTCTGGGCGTTCTGCCAGCGGCGGGGGTCCCGCCACCGAGCCGCGCATCGTTACAACGCGGTGAGGCGCGCGCAGCCGCCGCAATACCCGATCCACGAGCTGCCGCCGAGCTTGCAGCGGAGCCGGTACGACCTCCAGGCCACTGGCGCCGACGCGTCGAGCCCCGACTCGACGCCGAGCGTCTGCGGGGATCAGCTCGTGTCTCACGCCTTCAACTACGGATCGACGTATGCCATCAGCCACGCGGCCGGCTTGCCCTGGTTGTGCTGGTTGCGGGCACTGGAGCGACCGGGTTGGCGCCCCAAGAGCCGAGCCTTGCTGAAGGCCGTGATGGTCTATCGAGGGATCTGACATGCGCCGCTCCCCACTCGAAGTGCTGCCCGAGAAGCTTGCCGCTACCGTCGCCGATACCACCTATGAGTTGGCATTCTCACTGCAGGCGCAGGCGAGAACGAGCGCCGCGAGTGTGCCCAGAGCGGTTCCCGTCCTCCTGCCCCCTCCGGTGTGCAAGGGTGCCCGGCAGGGGTCAACGGAGGGGAGGGAAACCGCTCGTGGAGCAGTGGGGCGGGCAGCCGTCAGTGCTTGGGCCCGCCGACGATACTGCCGAGGTAGGCGAACAGCTCCTCGGAGATGCCGTGCTCCTGGCGGGCCGACTGCTCGCTGTGCAGGAGCTTGAAGACCGCTTCTTTCATGGCGTCGTCGCCACCCGTCACGGACTCGACCGCTTCCTGAAAGCGCTGCCAGAGGCCTTGAACCTCGTCGCTGCTCGGGGGCAGGCCGCGCTTTCGCGCTGCTTCCAGTTGCTGGATGATCGGCGTCACGACCTCCTCGCCCTTGTCGGCGTGGGCCTTCAGGCGTTCTTGCTGCTGGGGAGTGAAGTACTTGTCGTACATGGTGATGAGCTCCAGTGCGTTCAATAGGGTTTCAGTGGTTTGAGCGTCACCGGGAGCTCCACGGTCCAACTGGTGAGCGAGCTGTCGGAGCTGAGCCTCGAGTCGCTCCAGGGATTCTCTCTGCTCCACGACCCGCGTGAGGTGATCGGCCACCACCTGGCGCGGGTCGATGTCCCCAGCCAGGCAATCGCCGATGTCGGTCAGGCTCAGCCCGATCTGCTGCAGGCTCCGGATCTGCTGCAGCCGCTGGATATCCGCCGGCGTGTACAGGCGGTGCCCGGACGAGGTGCGCCCCGACGGCTTCAGCAGGCCGATTTCCTCGTAGTAGTGCAGCGTTCGCACCGAAACGCCGGTGCGCCGGGCGACCGCTGCGACTTTCAAGGCTGCAGGGCTGTTGGCCGTGTCGTTCACGATGACCATCCTAACCTGCGTCCTCACGGTGCGTGAGGATCAAGCCCGAACTGACCTCACGTCGGGTGAGGTGTGGTGGGCCGGGATGGCTCGTCAGTACACCTCGACCCCGATCCCACCCCACCCGACACCGCCGACGCTGTCGTAGACCACGGCCCAGAGGAATCGCTCACCGCCGGCTCCGGCAAGCCGGCTCTGCGATTGGTCGTCCCACCGGGCAGTCTCGCCCACGGGCTCGCGGTTGTGTAGCAGGTCTTCCTCGTATTCCACCTCGCCGCTCGTGGTGAAGTAGCGCGCCCAGACCTCCACGCTCATCAGACCGGTTTCGTCTCCCAGGAGCCAGTCGATCCCGATCGACTCCTGGTCGAGCAGCACCCGAAATGCAGTGCCCTCTTCTTCACACTGCTCGGCCTCGGCGGTGTCTCCGCAGTCCACCGCCTCGAGGCGCGGGCAAGTGACAGCGTCGCAATCGGGTGCATGGTAGCCCCGACACGCCTCGCCGAGGCAATGCGGTTCGAATACCTGCCCGTCGACGTCGAACCCCACCACCAACGGATTCGCTTGGGGGATCTCGACGTCGATCGGCAGAGCCGTGACCGTACGGAACCCAAGCCGGAAATCGGGCTGGCTGACGTGGCGGCCCCGGTCGTCGCGGCAGGTGATGGGCACGGTGGGGTGCCGGGAGGGCGAGAATTCAAAGCGACTGCCACGACAGACGGCGAAGAAGAAGTACTGTAGCCCCCATTCCTCGCGGCCCTCGAGCAGATCCGGTGCCACTTCCACGTCGACCGTGCTCCCGGCGATGGGGGCAAACTCCGCGGGCCACTCCTCCCCCGGCGCCGGACTGAGGTCATTCAGCTCCTCCTGACACGATCCCAAGTCGCCGAACTCGGGATTGGCGCAGCCCGGGAACCACGCCGTGATCACCTCGTCTTCGGCGTCTGGGCGCGTGTCGACCCAGAGCGCATCCAGGGTGATGGTCTGGCCGGGCTGCACCAGCTGAGCGCTGCTGCTCAGGCCGAGGATGCGCAAGTTGTCGACCTCGCTGGGGGAGTCGAACTCGGGCCAGTCGCAGCCGAGCGACATGGCCGAGGCCAGGCAGACCATCGTGGGCAGAGCGGCGCTCCGGGGGCCCATCAGAACTCTCCCTTCACGCCCAGGTTGGGCAGGATCGGCAGCCCCTGCGTGGGCTCGCGCTGCGTGAAGTCGTAGTTGTACGCGTAGTAGTCGACGACCCGGTTGTTGTAGACGTTGCGCACGTCCAGATAGAGGGTGAGCGCCCAGTTGGGGAACTGCCAGCGTTTGTCCCCGCGCAGGTCGAGTTGGTGCATGTCGGGAAAGCGTTCGGCGTTCTGAGCGGTGTACTGCGGCACGTACTCGCCGGAGCTGCCGTCGAACAGCGACTGGGCGCGTGGCGGCCGCGCAATGTCCGTGAAGGGGTTGCCGGTCACGTACCGGAAACGCGCACCCACCCTCCAGCCGCGGCCGAGATCGAGGCTGCCGAGCAGGATCAGGTTGTGCCGCTGGTCGAAGTCGGCGGGCACGCTGGGCTCGCCGGGCCGTTCGCGTTCCCAGGTGCGAGACAGCGTGTAGGCGAGCCAGGCGAAGAAGCGCTCGTCCGAGTGGTAGCGGATGAAGGTTTCCAGCCCGATGGTGCGACCCGTTCCTTCGTTTCGGACGCGGGTGCTCCCGTCATCCTGGCCCTCTCCGGAAAACACTCGGTCGCGGTCGATGTAGAAGCCCTCGACACTGGCCTCCAGATGCTCGTGGACCTCCTGTTCCACCCCGAGAGAGTACTGCTTGGCCCGCATCGATTGCTGGTCCGACCGGTCGTCGAAGTAGCGCAGGATGACGGGCGGTGCCTGGTGGTAGATGCCGGCCCCCCCCTTGGCCGTGGTGCGCGCGAGCCAGGTCTCGCCGGGGCGCTGGACCAGATCGTAGGTGGCGAGCAGTCGAGGGGAGACGGTGGTCTCGTCGAAGAGCGGGGTGTGATCGACGCGCACGCCAGGCACGATCCGGGCTCGCCGGGTGGGCTGGATCGGAACCTCGGCATACGCCGCAAAGGTGGCATCGGTGCCATGCACCTCGGTGGTCTCGAACGGGGTCAGCGCGTCCGCTTGGGGCAAACGCAGCCTGAGATCATACGGCGACGTGTAGTTGTCGATCCCGACGATCACTCCCACCTCTGGTATCAGGTCCACCTGCACTTCGTGCCGGAAGGCGATGGGGGTGGCTCGCTGCATGATCTGAAACTCGTCGAAGCGCAGCGTGATGTGGTCGCGCCCCACGCCGAGCATGCTCGAGTACCTGAGCTGGTCCGCCAGCTGCTTGGTGTAGAGCGCCTGCAGGCGCTTGAACCCGTAGTCGAACTGGAACCGCCCCACGGTGGTCACGTCGCCGCCGCCGGGCTCGCGGAGGAGGAGCTCCAGTTCGTCGAGACCGCCGTAGGCGCGCAGGCTGAGCTTCTCTCCCTCGTCCTGGTACTCGAGCAGAGCGTAGCCGTCGTAGTAGCGCGGCGCGGTCTGCAGCTCGATCTCGTCGATGGACTGCATGGCCTGCTTCAGCACGATGTCGAGCCAGCTCCGCCGCACCGAGACCCCGAAGCTCCAGTGCTGGGTCAGAGGCACCGGACCCTCGAGCGCGAGGCGCCCTTCGATGATGTCGGCTTGCGCCAGCCCGTGATAGCAGTTCTTCCCGAAGCTCGGGCGGCCGTTCTCCTCACACTGGGTATTGGGTGACTGCAACCCCACCTCGACGATGCCCCCGATGTAGCGGCCGTAGCGCACTCCGTAGTTGCCCGGGTAGAGTGTCACGTCCTCGACCATGTCGGCCGGCACGACGCTGGTGATCTGGTAGAGGTGGTAGAGGAATGGGATCGCCATCCCGTCCACGAACACGCCGGAGAAGAAGGGCGAGGCGCCGCGAATGATGAGCTCTCCCTCCGAAGAACGCGCCACACCGGGCAAGCTCTCGATCACTCGGATCGGGTCGCCACTGCCGCCGGGCACCAGCACGAATTCTTCCTGGCTGATCCGGCGCACCGATACGTCACGGCGCACTTCGCCGCGCACCACGACTTCCAGGCCCTCCGTCTCGGGAATCAGCGCGTAGCTCACTCGGGTCTCGCGCCCGGCCGTCGCCTGCTCGTCGTGCGCGTAGGGCTCGAAGCCCTCGGCCTGCACCTCGACCCGATAGGTTGCAGGCTCTAGGTCCGAAAAGGTCGCCACGCCGGCCGAGTCGGTGAGCTCGGTAACGACGCTGCCATCCGCCGCTTTCAGGGTCACGCTAGCACCCACGATCTTCGCCGCGTTCAACCGGACCTGAATCACGAGCACGCCGGTCGTGGCCGGCGGGGTGGGGCGAGGGGTGGCTCCTTTCAGCGCAGCGGTAGTCCGTTTGAGCTCGAACCGGTACTCGTAGAGAATGACCGCCGCCACCGGCTCGCTGTCTTTGCGAGCCGGCTCGAACCGGAACGCGAGAGCGGCACGGCGGGCGGCTTCGTCGAACTGGGGACCCGCACTGCGCTCGATCAGCGCCTCGGTCACGGTGCCAACAGGGTCGATGCGGAGCCGCAGAACCACGGTGGCTTCAGTCCCCTGCTTCTGCGCGGCCTCGGGATATTCCGCCTGGACAAAATGAATCTGCTTGGGCGGGACGACGTCCCCGGCCTCGGGCTTCGCTGGCTCAGAGTCGGACGGTTGGGCTCGGACGGACGCGCCGTGGCAAAGCCCGCAGCCCAGTATCAGCAGGAAGACAGCCCACGCGCGCACGCGCCGCGCGGTTTGCAGGTTCCGTGCCGATGAGACTCTGGTTCGACTCCCCAACCACATCCCAACCGAGCTCGGAATATCACGGGCGCTCGCCCGGGTGGGCGCAGTTCGGCAGCTCGAACTGCGGACGCTGGTGCACATGCTCGGGCGGCGGCTGGTTCACGGGGCCGTGGCGACCAGCCAGCGACTCGGCATGCGGACGAATCGCATGCGCGGCGGACTTGACTTCCGACTTCGATCGTGTCTCCGCCCGGGGCAAGGCACGACACTACTGCGGGGTCGTGGAGTACCGGATCACGCTCGGCGCCGACCCCGCCTCGGATACGTCCAGGCTCAAGCGACCACGATAGTCGGCAGGGCCGCCGCGGAGCAGCACGGTGCCTTCGTCCCAGGGCCAGTCGAACCGAGCAAACGACCAGTTGTCGCCGGGCAGCTCGAGCGCCGGATCGGCGCTGAGGTCGCCGTTGCCGAGACGAACCGAGAAGACCTCATCCGTCGGATCCTCCTCGCAGCGATCTTCCGGGCCACGGATGAAATAGCCGCGACCACCGATGGCGAAGCCGTCGCGGTAGCCGACACCGAGGGAAAGGGTCTGGTCGACGTAGGCGCCTCCGTCGCGGATCTCCGCACGATAGAGCACCGCGCGAATGCTGGTGTCGTCCGCGTACTCAGGGGCGACGCTGAACACCGTATTGCCCTGGTGGCGGAGCGCGAGCGCGCGGCCCGGGATGTTCACGCTCCCGACCCACTCGATCGGCGCGTCCGGGTCTACCGACACCAGGTGGATCCAATGGCGGACGAGCTCGTCTCCCTGGTCGTTGCGGATCGGGTTGCCGGATGCGTCGTACCGATGCTCCAGGCTCGGGAATCCGAGCGTCGAGCCGGACACGAGCACGTCTGCCGCTAGGTCCAAGGGACCCTCCCCTCCCGACAGCTCGAAACGGTCGTAGCCCCCGGCAGCGTCGTCCTGAAGCCTGACACCGGGTAGCAGCTCAGGTCCGTCGTCGCCATCGAGATCCAGGACGTACACCCACTTCTGCCACTCGCTACCCGAGTTGGTGACGATGACCGCTGGCTGGGAGCTGCAGTCCGCGTCGCCGCCTTCGCACCCGGGGGTCGCCATGCCCTCGTACGCCTGTATCCCGAGCTCGGCGCACGCGGCGCTCGACTCACAGCGAATGACCAGTGAGACCGGCAGGATCAGGCGACCGTCTCCCAGAGGCAGGTAGCCGTACCACTCGGAACCCGCGCTCGCGTCGGGGGGCAGCTCGGGAAGGTCGATGAGGTCCGAGGAGATCAGAATCGAGGCCTCGATTCGCGGCTCGTCCCCGACCGAGATCACGGTGATGCCGGCTTGGTTGGGGGTCGGGCACGCATAGACCAGGTCGGGGTTATCGGGCATCTCCGCTAGGAGATCGCAGTCCCAACCGCGGCGCAGGCCGAGCGCGACCACGCGCTCCCCATCGACGTACAGCTCCTCGGCAAAGTGCTCCAGAACGAAACGGCTGGGCTCGGCGGCTTCGGTCTCGATTTCGACGACGACGTCTTCTCCTTCGCGCACCAGGCGCGCCACGCCGCTACCGACTTCCTTTTCACTCAGCACCCAGCGGTCACGATCCGGGAACAGGTCGATGGTGTGGGGTGTGCTTCCCTGGGTGAGCGGAATGACCTCGAGCACACCATCGCGGGTGGAATACGCAGTCTGCCCGTGAATGCTGGGGCGAGGGGACCAGGTCGAGGTTTGCGGCTCTGCCAGTACGGCCAGCGCACCGACCTCAGCCCGCACCACCAATAGCTGGTTGACGAGATCGCCCGAGTCGGTCCAAGCGCTGGACGGGTACAGCACGAGCCCGGTGTCCGGTTGGGCCGTCCACGGCGGGAGGCTCCAGTAGTTGCCCGACGTGTAGGGGACGTTCGATTCGACCTGGTCGAGCTGCACCGGAGCGCTCAGGTCGCTGGTGTCCCAGAGGGTAGCCACGATTCGACCCGTGTCGCTGGCGCCGAGTCCCAACACGACATCGCCGAGCCAGATCGCCTCGCGTGCCCCGCTGAGCGTGGTGAGCGCGGGCGCCGACGGGTCGGAGACGTCGACCAGAACCGAGTTTCCCGGGTCCGATATGCCTTCCAGCAGCAGGGCACCGCCGCCGGGCTGGAAGCTGATTCGGGACGGAGTGGCCGCGACCGCAACAGAGCCGAGCTCGGTCGGGACTTGCCCGTCGCTCACCGCGTAGAGGCGAAGCTCATCTGCGCCACTCGCTGGCGTCACCAGCGCCGCAAGCACGCCGTCGCTGAGCGAGACCGACCGCACCATTCCATCCACCGATGCAGATCCGCTCACTCGTAGCGCCCCGTCTTCTGCGTCCACCCAGGTGGCTGAAAGCGTTTGCTCCAGCTCGCCGGTCCCGGCCACAGCTGCGAACGAGCCTTGCGCCACAAAGCCCGTGTAGCCGTCGCCTCCGATGTCCTGCTGCTCATCCTGCACGAAGCCGGATCCATCGAAAGAGTAGGCAGCAACCTGAAGTGACCCGACCGGGCAGCTTTCCCCAATGTCGGTGTACAGAAGCCCGCCGCCACCCTGCGAGCAGACCGGCTCGGTCGGCTCCCAGCGCGAGCTCAATACGTAGTAGCGATCACCGATGGTGTGCATGGCCCAGAAGTCGCCGGAGAGTGGCACGTCGGCGACACGCGTGGGAGCCGCGGGATCGCTCCAGTCCACTCGGATCAGGCGAACCGACTCGTAGGGGACGCGCTCGGTGGGGATCTGATCCGACTCCACTTCGTTCATCTGGTGCATGACCACCGTGGCCACACCGTCGGCGACCTCGAGCGCCAGGGGCTGTCCGTCGAACGCGAGCTCACCCACCAGCTGGGGATCACCCGCCGCGCTGACGTCGAACACCTTCAGCAGTCCGCGGTAGTGCGCCGGTGGCGGTACGAGGTACGGCGGCGGCAGGAGCTGCTCCACCACCATGACTAGGTGGTTCCCCACCACCTTGACGAAGTCGTTGGGCGAGCGCGACCAGAGGGGGCTGTTGCTGTCGAAGCACGGGCCGGCCATTTCGCCATCCGTGTCGATGACGCCGCCCGAGTCGGCTCCGAAGTTCGTGAAGCTGTCGTAGGTGGGGATGTCCGCAGGCGAGCCCGTTTGCCCACTCTGGCTGCATCCGGCCCCCACCGCGATCAGACCCACCGTGAGTGTCGTGAACGCAAACCGACGCGCGCTCGCGCAGCAGCTCTCCATGGCTAGAGCATGATGAGTCTCGGACCGCCGTGCTAGCGCAAAACGCAGCACCGAATAGCGATTATTGCCTATCGTGTGATGCATTATGCGATATACTGGCGACCGAAATGTACCGGGCGCTCGGCTTCTCCGTTCGCGAAATCAGCCAGGAATTGGTGCGCCATCTCCGGGCCGGGCAGAGCCAGGCTGCGCTCAGCAAGGCACTCGGGTTCACCACCAACGTGGTCTACACGTGGGAGTCGGGGCGCCGGTTCCCGGAGCTCTCCGTGTTCTTGCGCGCGGCCGAGACGGCAGGGGTGCCGGTCAAGGAGCGCGTGCTCGACTTCCTCCAGGATGCGCCGCCAGACGTCGCGCGGCTGCGGGTTGCGTCACCGCGCGCAACGCAACGCCTCACCCAGGTGCTGGTCGGGCAAGCGCCCAAGCGCGAGGTGGCGGAGCAGGTCGGGGTGGACCGCACCACGCTTGCGCGCTGGCTGTCCGGCAAGACCGAACCCCGGCTCCCCGAGTTCTTGAGCCTGGTCGACGTCACCACCCAGCGACTGCTCCAGTTCGTGGGGCTGTTCGCAGACCCGGCCAGTCTGCGCTCCACGCGCGCGGCCTACCAGGATCTCCTCGCACAGCAGAAGCTTGCCTACGACCTGCCGTGGAGCCACGCCATTCTGCGCGCGCTCGAGCTCGAACCCTATCGCGCATTGCCTCGTCACGAGCCTGGATTGCTGGGTCGCCAGATCGGTATTGATCTGCAGCGCGAAGAGCAGCTGCTGAGCGAGCTCGACAGCGCGGGTCAGATCCGCTGGGACGGCAGCCACTGGATCGTGCACCGCGTCTTGACGGTCGACACTCGCCAGGACCCGGAGCGCAATCGTCGCCTCAAGGCCCACTGGGCACGCACGGCCCTCGCGCGACTCGAGAGCGGTCGCTCGCCACCCGATGCCCTCTTCTCGTTCAACCTCTTCGCCATCTCCGAGGAAGCGTTCCAACGCATCCACGAGCTTCACCTGGACTACTACGATCGCGTGCGCGCCATCGTCGGCGAGTCTTCCAGCGCGGATCGTGTGGTACTGCTGAATCTCCAGCTGGTTCCCCTGGAGCAGGCGGAGTAGCCCTTTTCCAGCGGTAGGCAATCCCCGGCCACCTCGTCGTGCATCGCCCCCTCCCCTCTGGCCTTTACGCTGCCTCACCGCTGGTGTGAACTCCGCCCGTGAGCTCGACGGCCCCCCTGGCGCGACGCCTCCCTCCGCCGGGAGAGCCGACCGACGCTGACCTGCTGCTCGAAGCGTTTCTGGACTACGTCGACGAGCTCGGGCTAACCCTGTATCCGGCGCAGGAGGAGGCCGTCATCGAGGTCTTCTCCGGCCGACACGTCATCCTCAGCACGCCGACCGGATCCGGCAAGAGCCTGGTGGCCGTGGCAGCCTGCTTCAAGGCGCTCGCCGAGGATCGGCGCGCCTTCTACACCGCCCCCATCAAGGCACTGGTCAGCGAGAAGTTCTTCGATCTCTGCCACGCCTTCGGCCCGGACAACGTCGGGATGATGACCGGCGACGCGAGCATCAATCGCGACGCGCCGATCATCTGCTGCACCGCGGAAATCTTGAGCAACCACGCGCTCGCGCAGGGGGAGCGTGCCGAGGTGTCCGTCGCAGTACTGGACGAGTTTCACTACTACGCGGATCGCGATCGGGGGGTAGCCTGGCAGGTCCCACTGCTCATCCTCGCGCAAACCCAGTTCCTGCTCATGAGTGCCACGCTCGGGGATGCCACTGCCTTTCAGCGTCACCTGGAGGATCTCACCGGGGTCGAGGCCGCGCTGGTCAAGTCCAGCGCTCGCCCGGTGCCGCTGGACTGGGAGTATCGGGAAACTCCGATCCACGAAACCGTCTCGGAGCTCCATCGTAGCGGCCGGGCGCCGGTCTACCTGGTGCACTTCGCGCAGAAGGCAGCCTGTGGGACCGCCCAGGATCTGATGAGCCTGGACTTTCTCACCAAGGAACAGAAGCTCGAGCTCCGCGCCGAGCTCAAGCGCGTTCGGTTCGATACGCCCTTCGGCAACGACCTCAAGCGCTGGCTCCCACACGGAGTGGGGGTGCACCACGCGGGCATGCTGCCGAAGTACCGCCTACTGGTCGAGAAGCTGGCGCAGCGCGGGCTGCTCAAGGTGATCTGTGGGACCGACACGTTGGGCGTGGGCGTCAACATTCCCATTCGCACGGTGCTCTTCACCCAGCTCTGCAAGTACGACGGCGCCCACACCCGGATCCTCTCGGTGCGGGACTTTCAGCAGATCGCCGGGCGCGCAGGACGAAAAGGCTTCGACGAGCGGGGCAGCGTGGTCGCGCAGGCGCCCGAGCACGTCATCATCAACCTCAACGCCCGGCGCAAGCTTGCCGGGGACGCCAAGAAGCTCCGCAAGCTCAAGGCGAAGAAGCCCCCCGAGTGGGGATATGCCCACTGGGACGGCAAGACCTTCACGCGGCTCCGCACCTCGGAGCCCGAGGCGCTGGTCTCGCGCTTCGTCGTGACCCACCAGATGATCCTGAGCGTGCTCGGGCGTGAAGACGGAGGCGGGTGTCGCGCCCTGCGCGATCTCATCCGCGCGAGCCACGAGCCCGTCTCCCGACAGCGGCGCCACAAGCGCAAGGCTTTCGCCCTGTTCCGTTCGCTGGTGGAGGCGGGCATCGTACGGATCGTCGACAGGCAGGTGGTGATGGACGCGGATCTGCAGGAGGATTTCTCCCTGCATCACGCGCTCAGCCTGTACGCCGTCGAAGCCATCGGCGCGCTCGATCCCGAGGAGCCGGACTACGCCCTGGTCGTCCTGTCCATCCTGGAGGCGATCCTCGAGACTCCGGGGATCATCATCCGGCGACAGATCGACGTGCTCAAGGGGCGCCTGGTGGCGGAGCTCAAGGCCGCGGGGGTCCCCTACGAAGAGCGAATGGCCGAGCTCGAAAAAGTGGAGCCCCCGCAGCCCGAGGCCGAGCTCCTGTCGGCCACGTTCGAGGTTTTCGCTGCCCACCACCCCTGGGTGGCCGGGGCCGACGTCATGCCCAAGTCGATCGCGCGGGCACTCTACGAGACCGGCACCCGCTTTCGCGACTACGTGAAGGAGTATGGCCTGCAGCTCTACGAGGGGGTGCTGCTGCGCTACCTCTCGGGCGCCTATCGGGTGCTCGTCCAGAACGTCCCGGAACGCGCCAAGACCACCGAGCTCGCCGATCTCATCGACTGGCTCGGCACCGAGGTGCGGAGTGTGGACGCGAGTCTCCTCGAGGAGTGGGACCGGATGCGGGAGCCCGAGGCCGCGCTGGCCCAGCCCCGGGTCGAGACGCTTCCCGACACCCCGGAGGATATCACTAGCAACGTGCACGCTTTCACGGTGTTGGTTCGGAGCGCCGTCTGGCGCGTGCTGCAGGCGCTCGCCCGCCGCGACACCGCTCGCGCTGCCGACCTGCTCGGCGTGGCCGAAAGCCGCGCAGCGAGCGAAGCCGAGCGGCTCGAAGCTGTGTTTGCCCCCCACTGGGAGGAGCACGGGACCTGGCGCACCGATCCGGTCGCCCGCAATCCGCGTCACCTCTCGGTGCGCCGCAGCGACGACGAGTGGGAGGTCACCCAGGGCGTGCTGGATGAAGACGGCGAGGTCGCCTTCGCGCTGGAATTCCGGCTCGATCTCGCCGCGACGCGTGAAGCCGGAGAGCCAGTGCTGGCGCTCACCGGCGTCACGGGGTGAGCGGTTCGCCGAGGCGCTCACCACCACGTCAGCCGCTCGAAATCCCACCGGCACTTCCACTTGATGCCTCGTCGCGCTGCGTCCAGCTGGCGCTGGCGTACAGCTCGGCTGGCGGCCGGAGCGGTTCTGTAGCGAGCGGTCGTCACCGTCCCGGGCCCGAGAACTCCCCTCGACCCGAAACGCGCGGAGGGAGGGCTAGGCAGGCACGCAGAACTGTCCTTCGCTCATGATGTCCGGCACGTACCCATCGGGACAGGGGCCGGCCCCTCCTGCGCCGCCCACCGGAACGCCGCCACTACCACCGGTTCCTGGCGCCCCGCCGGAACCCGTTGTTCCGCCACTGCCGTACCATGGGGTATCCGGGCAGTCGTTGGGATCGACGATGATGGTGTTGTCCTCTGCCTTTGAAGGCGATGCATGTACGTACTCGATGTCGACATCGCAGAACCCGGAAGAGTCGAACGCCTCGGTGCTCACCCACACCTCGTAGACCACCCGGTAGTCCCAGTTCGGTTCGTCAGCGGTGGGCGTGTAGTCGGGCCCGGGACACGGAGACGTCTCGGTCTGACAGTACCCACACCCGTTCAAGTTGCGGTCCAACGAGCTCGACGCTGCCAACACGTGCGCCGCGTCGCCCACTATCATTTCGCCATCGCCATCGGACACGCCAGCAGAGCGATAGCCGCAGGGTGCGTCCTCGTTCTCGTCAATGTAGTCGAGCGCGAAGTGCATCGCCAAGTCGCTGTCGCATTCATAGAGCAGCAACTCGACGTGATCGCTCCCGCGTAGCTGACGGAACGTATGCGGCTTGTCTTCGTCCCAGCCGGTCTCCACCGAGCATTCACCGTAGACGTTATCCACGAACGCCGGATCGAACGTGACGCGAATGTGCACGTACTCCTCACCGGCGTAGCTCTCGGTGACGTACTCGGCAGCTGCGGCCGGCAGGGTGGGATCCGCCCCGTAGAAGCACTGCTGCGCTGCGGCGATGAACCGGTAATCCGCTGCTTCCACCCCACGACAGGCCCCGCCTACCGGGTAGCAGTCGGTGGACGTTTCGGGTCCGCACCCGACCCCCAACGGGGAATCGTGCACGCCACCGCCTTCGATGTGAACGGATCCGGTTGCGCCCGTTCCGGAACCTGGCACTCCCGAGTTGGGAGACCCGGAGCCGGTGCCGGCAGTTCCGAGGGCGTCGTCGCCAACTCCGGAACCCGTGCCAGCTGCACGTTCAGCGCCTTCGCCCGCGACGCCGTCCTCGCCAACGAAGTAGTTCTCGTCCTGGTCGGAGCTGCACGCATACGCGGCAGTCAAGCACGTGGCCAACAGGACCGGTCCAACGCGTCGAATCGTCATCGTCATCATAAACGCCTCGTTGTCTGTACCGGGTCAGTGGACGACCGTTTGGCACCCAATGGAGTAGAGTAGCTGTGCGCCCGGTACCGAAACGTCGGCACAGGTGGTGTCGCAGAGCAGGATGGAGCTCGGATCGTTCGCGTCGTCGTAGTACCAGCCGCGAGCACTTTCACCGCACTCGCCCGGACTGGACACGTTCGCCACGGTGCGCTGCGTGCAGGCCGCGTCCATGGTGAGCAGATTGACTTCAGCGTAGTCCAGAAGCTCTCCCGACGGCGCGGAAGGAAGTACGAGTTCGCAGGGGACGGTCGCGTCGGCGCGAATCGCATTGAGCGCTTCCAGCACCGATTCGCTGGTTTCGTCTTCGACCAGGTAGGCGGCTTCGGTGCGGCCAGCCGCAGCGATCTGGTTCAGGTTCTGGAGGAATGGCCCTACTCCCAGGACGTAGGTGCGGACCGCTGGCAGGGCGCTCGCACAATCGGCTGTGGCGTCGACCGCGTCGGTCAGAGTGGGATTGCACGCGCTGTAGGTGGACGTGATCGGCGCCTTGGGCTCGCCGTCGGTAACCAACAGGACGGCAACGTTGTGGCCGAGGTGCGACGCCTTCCAACTCTGGGCATACTGGCACGCGCCGCGGATGGCCGCGCCCGTCGGGGTCTCGCCGGTTGGCTCGACGTCACTGATGGCGCTCACGATGTCGGAAGCGGCCGGCGGAAGAACTTCGATACCTTGGGTGGGCGAGCTGAAATCGGCCGCGTCGCACGAAGTCGCGCCCAGTTCGTGATATCCGAAGAATCCGATGCCCACGCCGATGCCGTTGCTGGACGGATCTTCCAGGAACTCGGCCAGCGCGGCTCGCACCACGTCGATTCGGGTCAACTCCCCCTCTGTCGTGGGCGTCGACATCGACCCCGACTGATCGAACATGATGTAGATGTCGAGCGGCACGGCCTCGCCAGCCAGCACCTCACCGGTGCACCCCGTGTCGTCGATGGGCAAGGCTGGACAATCTCTCCCAGAGTCCCGGCTCACCGTAGATTCTCCGCCGTTCGCCAGCGCAGTGTCTCGGGCCGTGGCGCCTGCAACCCCCGGCTCCGACGACCCGCTTCCGCTGGAGTCGGAATCGCCGCCTCCACATGCCGATGTGCAGCCTGCGAGAACCACCAACCACCCCACCATCACCCACCTCGACCCGCACTGGTTCGCCCCAGGCAGGGTGCAGGTGAGCCGATGAAGGGAATCACGCCTTCGCTTCATGCAGCCCATTTGATTAGAGGTAACGACGCACATCCGGAGGAGGCATCAGCGACGGAATTTTTTTCTTGGGATTGGTGTAAGGTAGGGCTGGTGTTCCAGCTAATGCAGGCTCGCAGGCGCAATATCGGGTTGCGTCACTTCGGATCGCGGTCCTCGCGGCGCGGGGCGACGACCGAGACAGCGCACAGCGATGCTTCGATACCCCAGCCGGAGGGATTCGCTCACCCGTGGCCCTGCCCGTAGTGCTGGTGGAGATCGCCCCGCTGGAGCCCCCTGCGGAGCTGGCCTCGACTCTGATCGCGGCGTGCAGTCAGGCCATGCGGAGCGCGGACTGCGTTCTGGCGGACGAGGCGCACGGCCGAGAGGCTTGGGGCATCGCCATCGTGTCGTGGCGCAATGAAGAGGAGACGCGTGTCTGGGTCGAGGTGGGTCAGCGTGGCGCAGAACGCGACCGCTGGCGGTCGCGATGGGTGCGATTCAGAGTCGACGACTCGCGGGAGGAGCGCTGGCGGGCGGTCGGATTCACCATCGCGACCCTGGCAGAAAACACCGATGCTTCGGAGGAGCCGCACCAGGACGAGCCTCCGCCGGAAGGTGCGCCGGCGCCGGACCGACTACCGCCTCCGGACACCGACTCGGCAGCCCCCACTGCTGGCACCGCGCCGGCTGCACCGCCCAACTCGACGGTGCGCCGGTCACCGATCTGGATCGGTGTCGGGGTACTCGCGGGCCCAGGCCTCGAGAACGGCTCCTGGCGGTGGGGAGGCACGGTGCGCGCAAGTGCAGCGCCAAGCACGCTCCCAGTCTTCGGCACGGCCTCCGCCAGGGCGTCGCTCGGAGACCACCCTCGCTCGGTGTCGGCGACGTGGGCGGGGTTCACGCTCGGCCTAGGCGCGGTCTCCACGATCGGATCGCTGCGCATGGACCTGCGCGGAGAGTTACTGCTGGAGAATCTGCGCGCGGTCGTGACCGACCCGGATACGGGGCGCAGTGACGACGGCAACCAGTGGACCTCCGGTGCTTCCGTGGGAGCGCAAGCCGGCTGGCCCGCCGAGGGAACCATCGGTCTTACGCTGGGGGCGGACGCTTGGCGGCTACGGGAGGGGGTCGGAGTGTGGGTGGGAGACTCTCGCGTGACCGGATGGCCCGTGTGGGGATGGTCCCTCGCAGCCGGCGCCGAGTGGCGCATTCCATGACGCTTCAGGCCGGCTTTGCCTGATCCGTCCAACGGTCGTTACCTATTTTTCAGACGTGGCAGTGTCAGCAAGAGCACGATCCGGCCGAACGCCCATGCGTGTCATCCGCGGCGGACGCGATGACGCGGGGCGGACGCTCAGCGACCAGGAAATCATCGAGGCGCTGGAGCGATCGGACCGCCAGATGGCAGACGCCGTCTACGATCGGCTGATCGGCGTGGTGGAGTCCACCCTGTACCGGATGCTCGGCGAGCGAGTGGAGGAACACGACGATCTGGTTCAGTCGGCATTCGAGCAAATCGTTCTGACCGTCCGGCGGCATCAGTTCGCCAAAGCCTGCAGCCTGCGGGGGTGGGCAGGGGTCATCACCACCAACATCGCCCTCAACGCCATCCGCAGTCGCAAGCGCGAGCGAGCATTCGTCGACGCCGGACAGACGGCCGACGAAGCGGGGCGCGGCCTCCCCTCCGGTGCGGACGTGCACCGCGAAGTGGCAGCGCGGGAAGATCTTCGCCGGCTGAGAGCGCAGCTGGCCGACATGCCGGATTCCAAGTCGATTCCCATCGTGTTGCACGACGTGCTGGGTCTCGACCTGGCCGAGATAGCGCGGCTCACCGGAGTGTCGGTGGCAGCGGCACAATCGCGTTTGGTGCGAGGCCGCAGCGAGCTCCGGCAGAGGATGGACGACGAGGAGGAACCTGTGTCCTCAGAAGGGGAGCACTCGTGACTCGAGTAGGAACAAGGACGAATCGCTTGCTCAACGAGCTTCGTCAGCTCGACACCCCGCCCGACTCGTCGTCCAGAACGGCAGCCAGACGCCGGCGCGTCGTTCGTCGACTCGAGGACCTGCTCGCTGAGGGCGAAACCAGAAGCCGGCTGGCACGTCGGTGGGGAGTGTTTGCTGCCGTCGCCTTGGCCGCCTGTATCGTCCTGTCCGTGGGCGGCGGCTGGCTGGCCCGGAGTGGCTTCGACGGCTCCGACTCGCCTGCGGGGGCGGCGGCTAGCGCGCGCGCCGTGAACGGGCAGGTGGAGATCGTCCGGAACGGCGAGACGAGCGACCTCAGCCAGACGAAACACCAACCGGTGCGAATGCACGACCTGATCAAGACTGGGTCTGATTCCGGAGCACGCCTGTCCACGTCGAGCGGTGCCGCAATCCGCCTGGCATCGTCCACGGAGCTAAGTCTGGTGCCTGCCGGCGGACGCGCATCCGCTGGAGACGAACGGATACGCCTGACGCAGGGGCGCGTCGACGTCGAAGTATCCAAGCGCGCCCCGGGTCACACGTTCTCGGTATCCACACCGGATGCACTGGTTGTCGTGCACGGAACACGCTTCACCGTGGAGGTGAGCCGAGCGAAGCCAGGGATGGTGCCGGTGACGTCTGTCCGCGTGACCGAAGGCAAGGTTTCCGTCCGCAACTCCAGGGGCGCGGCAATGCTGGAGGCGGGCAGCTCTTGGCGTTCGGCCACGCCAGACGATGTCAAGACCGCCCGCGCAGAGCCCGCAGACGACTCCCATGCCCGCCAGGCGAACGCCGTGCCTGCAGCCTCGTCGACGGTTCGCGACGACGACGTCTGGGCAGATTCCGGCCCGCCCCGGCCAACGTCGCTGACCGAAGAGAACCGTATCTATCAGGCGGCCATGCAGGCCAAGCAGCTGGGGCGGGATGCGGCCATGGTTCGGTATCTCGATCGGTTGCTGGCGCGCTATCCCAAGTCCCCGCTCGCTCCGGACGCCAGAGTCGCACGCTTCCGCGCTCTGCAGCGACTCGGACGAGCGGAAGAGGCCGCTCGAAGCGCACGCAAGTATCTGGCCGAACACCCCGAGGGCTTCGCCAGCCAGGAAGCACGCGACGTTGCCCTGGGTCGCGCTCCCACCTCCTCGAACGAGGTGAAGTGACCATGGTCGCGCGTTCCACCCGTCTCCTGCCGCTGTTGGCTTGCATCGGCCTGACGCCTTCGCTCGGGTGCGGAGAACCGGAAGAGTCGAAGATCGAGCTGCTCAGCGAGTCAAACACCTCTGCCTCGGACTCGAGCCTCCCCTGCTCGAGCGACGGCGAATGCGCGCCTCCCGTGCCCTACTGTGACTCTGCTTCGAGCTACTGCGTCGAATGCCTGACCAACACCAATTGTGGGAACAAGGTCTGCAATCCCTCGACGTACACCTGCCAAGACTGCCAAACGAGTGGAGACTGCAGCGGGCGCAACCCCTACTGCTCGGAAGGCGATTGCGTCGAGTGTCTGGAGCCGGGCAACTGCCCGGACGCAGGCGAGACCTGCGACACCACCGAGCGCAAGTGCGTTCTGCTCTGCGCATCGGACGAGGAGTGCACCGATGGATCTCGGTTGCTCTGCGCCCTGGAACGCGAGGTTTGCGTCGAGTGCATCGAGGACACCGACTGCGACGCGGACAAACCGCGGTGTGTCACGGACAAGTGCAAGGAGTGCGTCTCCGACTCCGACTGCACCGACCCGGAACCGTTCTGTAGACTCGACCGCAACGAGTGCAAGGAGTGCCTCGTCGACGAGGACTGTTCGGAGGAGCTGGTCTGTGACAACTACACCTGCAAGGAGTGATACCGTGAACACCAGAGCGGGGGCGCCATCGAACTGGTGCCGCTTGCGGCGAACGTGCGCATGGGTACTCGGCAGCGTGGCATTGTTCGTCGGGTGCGGAGACGACGATGGCCCGAGTCCCTACGACGCGTGCCGCTACGAGCCAGAGCGCTGCCAGGGTGAGGTCGGTTCGTTCTGCGACACTGACCGAGACTGCTACGCTGGGATCTGCTGCACCGACGACTCGAACTGCCGCGGCGGGATGTGCACGTACTCCTGCCACGACGATCGGGATTGTCCGCCGGACATGGCCTGCGAGCACGACGTCTGCTTCTTCCGTTGCTCGAGCGACCGCGATTGCGCGGTGGGCCAGAGCTGCGAACACGGCAAGACCGTGTGCGAGTGGCCTTGATCCACTGGCGTCGAACTGGCGACCGGCATCGCCGCGCCGGCCGCTGAGCGGTGGGTGCGTCCAGCATCGAGTCAGGTGGGGTACGTCGCTCAACATCGGGATCGCGCCCCTACCAAGCCCAGCAGCGTCGTGCGCTTGCTGCGCCACCTCGGTGAGCCCACCGAAGCACCCACGATGTCCGCCGCCCGGACCAACCTCGGAGCGTTCGAGGTGTTCGCCGCCCACCACCCCTGGGTCGCCGGGGCAGACGTGATGCCCAAGTCGATCGCACGGGCGCTCCACCAGACCGGCACACGATTTCGCGACCACGTCAAGGACGTATGGCCTGCAGTTCTACGCGGGCGTGTTGCTGCGCTACCTGTCGGGCGCGTATCCAGCGCTGGTCCAGAACGTACCAGACGTTTTCCACGCCCCGCCGCACTGGAGTATGCACGACCCGTGAGTCAGCTTTCCCTGGACCAAGAGCGTGGTGGCGACCAGACCCTCGTCTGTCGACTGACGCCGAGCGGTCGCATCGATGTCCAGCCGGCACCGCCAGGGGACGGGCCCATCGTTGGTGCCAAGGCCGCTCGGCAGATCATCGAGGCGTTCAGCTTGGGCTGCGGCCACGGCGTGCTGCACCTCGGGGTCGCCGAGCTATCGACCGATCTACCTCCGGGGCTTGCCTACTGGCGCGACGTCGGGCAGGCGTTCGTCGCGCAAGCGTGCGGCGCCATCGATCCTACCGACCCGAAGTCGATCGCCCTTCCCGACCCGAACCTCGACGAGCTCACGGCCCTGGTCGAGGCCGTGCCCCCGATGCAGGGTGCCGAGGTACTCTCGGTCGCTCTGCTTCGTGACGTCTGGTCCGACCTGGGCGCGGCCCTGTCGGCTGAGGCCCGGCGCTTCGACGACGGCGTCCAGGGATACTTGAAGCAGCACGGCTCGGTTTGGAACGTGGTCGGTCGCGTCTGCTTCCATCTGGCCGAGAACAAGCGCGACCCCGCCTCCCCCTTCGCCTTCCTCGCCACCTACGTTCACAAGGTCTCCAAGCAGGCGAAGCCGCAGCACTTGCCGCTCGGCAGAGCCCTCGAGGAATACGCCGGGGCCAAGAACCGTCAGAAGCTGCTCGCCTTGCTGGCACCGCTCTCCCGCGCGGCTGAAAGAAGCTCGTTCATTTGCGAGCTGGTCGACGCCGGAGACATCTACCATCCTCTCGCGTGGACGCCTCGAGAGGCCCACCGGTTTCTCCGCGAAATCGCGCTCTACGAGCGGGCCGGCGTGGTCGTGCGCATACCCGACTGGTGGAATGTCAAGACCAGACCGCGGCCGAGGGTTTCCGTCTCGATCGGCGGCCGGGCCCCCTCTGCTCTGGGGATGGACGCGCTCCTGGACTTCGATGTGAGGCTGACCTTGGACGGCAAGAAGCTGTCGAAGCGAGAGACCGAGGAGCTGCTCGCGGCCAGCGATGGGCTGCTGCTGATCAAGGGCAAGTGGGTCGAAGTCGACGGCGACCAGCTGTCGCAGGTGCTCGCACAGTGGCGCGACGTCCAGAGACAGGCCGAGACGGGCGGCGTCAGCTTCGGCGAGGCGATGCGCCTCCTGTCTGGCGCTCGGCTGGGGTATGACGACGAGCCCAACGACGAGGCTCGGCCGGAATGGTCGGAGATCATCGCGGGCAAGTGGCTGTCGTCGCGGCTGGACGCGCTCCGGTCGCCTCGGCTTCGGGCAGACATCGACGCAAACGCGGGCCTGCACGCCGTACTTCGTCCCTATCAGAAGCTCGGCGTGCAGTGGCTTTCCACCCTGCGAAGCCTGGAGCTGGGTGGCTGTCTGGCCGACGACATGGGCCTGGGCAAGACCATTCAGGTGCTCGGGGTGCTTTCCCTGATCCGTAAGAATCGGGAGACTGGCACGGACCTCCTGGTCGTGCCCGCCTCGTTGGTGGACAACTGGCGCCTCGAGATCGAGCGCTTCGCTCCGGAGCTCAGGGTGCTCATCGCGCATCCATCGCGCATCGCCTCGGCCGAGCTCAAGCAACTCTCGAAGCAGCGGGTGTCCGCTCACCACACGGTGATCACCACCTACGGGACCGCCATGCGAACCGACTGGATGAAGCGATACCCATGGCGCAGTGTCATCCTCGACGAGGCGCAGGCCATCAAGAACCCCGGTGCCAAGCAGACCAAAACCGTGAAGGCGCTGAACTCGACCTGGCGTTTGGCGCTGACGGGCACGCCGGTGGAGAACCGTCTGGGGGATCTGTGGTCGATCTTCGACTTTCTGAACCCCGGCCTGTTGGGTTCGGCCCAGGCTTTCAACCAGCTCTGCAAGTCCATGGCGTCCGGCAATCCAGGAGCCTATGCCCCGCTGCGCCGGCTGGTGCAGCCCTACATCCTGCGCCGACTCAAGACCGACAAGAACGTCATCGCCGACTTGCCCGACAAGACCGAGGTCAACGCCTACTGCCTGCTGAGCAAGCGCCAGGCGGCCCTGTACGAGCAGTCGGTCGACGAGATGCGCAAGGCCATTGAAGAGCTGGCCGGCATCGAGCGGCGCGGCGTGGTCCTGGCGTTCTTGACGCGGCTCAAGCAGATCTGCAACCACCCGTCTCAGTGGGTCGGAGACGGCGCGTACGACCCGACAGACAGTGGCAAGCTGGCGCGATTGCGCGAGCTCTGCGAGTCCATTGCCGCGCGTCAGGACAAGGTGCTGGTGTTCACCCAGTTCCGCGAGATGACCGCGCCACTGGACGGCTTTCTCCGCGAGGTCTTTGGTCGCGGTGGGCTCCTACTTCACGGCGGCACGCCGGTGAGAAAGCGTCACGAGCTGGTCGCGCGCTTCCAGGAGGACGACCGGGTGCCCTTCATGGTGCTCTCGCTCAAAGCGGGCGGGACCGGTCTCAATCTCACCGCGGCTTCGCACGTGATCCATTTCGACCGGTGGTGGAACCCGGCAGTGGAGAACCAGGCCACCGACCGCGCTTTCCGCATCGGCCAGAAGAAGAACGTCCTGGTTCACAAGTTCATCTGCCGCGGCACGGTGGAAGAGCGCATCGACGAGATGATCGCCAGCAAGCAGGCACTCTCCAACGAAATCCTCTCCGGCGGTGCCGAATCGGCCTTGACCGAGCTGAGCAACGAAGAGTTGATCTCGATGGTGTCCCTGGATCTGGCGAGCGCCTTGGAAAGCTAGATAGCGGAGCGTAAATGTCGATCACTGGTTGTATTTGCGCCGCACGCACCCCGTTTGGGGTGGGGCC
>CAZSVU010000066.1:0-30196 GCA_964610275.1 uncultured Polyangiaceae bacterium
CCGAAAATCCCGGCGCGCTCGGTAGGTGCTTCCTCACCCACCACGTCGAGCAGACGGCGCTCGCGTTGTGACCATTCCAAGAGCTCGCGAATCCTCGATCCGCTGAGCGTCACCGCCGCGTCGGCCGACCGCAACGTCGTCGCGAGCCATTCGGCCCGGGAGGCCGAGTCCACGTGGTCAACTAGCACAGCAAAGGAGACCTCGCTCACCGGAACGTCCGCCTCCCGCGCCAACGCAGCCCGCACGTTCGCATTGACGACCAAGCGGTTGATCCGCTCCAAGTCGAGCGCTCGCTGGGCGTACTGCCCCAGCTCGGGCAGAGACTCCTCCTGAAACTCGAATCCCGCCTGGCGCAGGGCCGCGCCAAACCCCGACGGCGGCGCAGCGGCGAGCTCCAACGGCGCACGCTCGCCGAACGCCTCGCGCACGCGTGCGATCGCCCGCCGGTGGCCCTCGACAATGCGATCCACCGTCTTCTGCAGCCGGCGACGGTCCGCCTGCACCAGCGTCTTGAAATCCTCGGTGCTGCCCACCGGCAACCGGAGGCCGAGGCTTTCGATTCGAGCGGCGAACGCCTCAAATGCGGCTGCCTGTTGCAACCGGTCGTACAGCTCGCTGGGCGTGAGGTCGCCGACGAGCGCGGCGTGTGCCCCTGGCGGTAGGCTCTGCAGGTACGCGCCGATCTCGTTGAGGGCCCGAGCAGTCTCGCGAGCAGCCGCGAAATCTCCCGCACCAGCTTTCGACCAACGCTGGTACTCGCGGAGGCGCTGCTCGCTGCCACGATGGAGCCCCTCCAACACGGCCGCCCGTGAATCGGCCGTCGTGAGCCGGTTGATGGTCTCGCCCCACCTACGCTCCGTGGAAAGCTCGCCGTAGGCGCTGACTAGTGTCTCTCGGGAAAGGATCCCGAAGGTCACCATCTGGACCAGGAAAGCCACGGCCAGCGCCAGGATCGAGATCGTCACCGTAGAGCGGAACATGCGGAACGCCATGCCGGAAAGCGCCAGCTGCAGGCAACGCCCCGGGCCCAGCCGGACCTGATCCTGGGCGAGGATGGGCTTCATGCGTCGGCGCCTCCCACGTGCGACCCCTCCGCCTTCTCCGGGACCACCAGCGCCACCAGGTTGCGCTGCATCAGGGCGCGCAAGAACTGCATCACGCTGAGCCGTGCTTCATGGAACCGGACTTGATGCTCCCGCGCGAAGTCCTCGATGATCTGCTCGACGCGTCGTTCGCCGTCGCAGGCTTGCCAGACCTGCTGACCCAGGGCATCGAGCTCGATTCCCTTCTCGCGTCGGAAGGGCAACAGCCACCCCACGGGCCCGCTCATCCACCAGCGCCGCTGGATGGGCACCCAGAGGACGAGCGCACCGGCACGTCGCTCTTCCCTCACTGCACGATTGCAGGTCGGAACCGCATCCAGTACCTGGCCCGCGGACGGCGACTCCTGCGCACGTCTCCTCACGTGGCTCCTCCGCTGCATTCCACTTCGAAATCGCTCGGCAGCACCGGCTGCTGCCGCGGACTCAAGGTCACGAGCTCGTAGACCGCATTCTGATCGGGAGCGTGCCAGCAAAGCACGCGGCGCTCCCGCAATCGGCGGAGCATTCGGTTCACGGGCGGCCCAGGCTCGATGCCGCGGGCGCAGAATGCCTCGCCACCCCGGTGCGAGAGCTGAGTCGTTTCCGAGAAACGCTGGTCTGGAAAATGGGACTTCACCACCGTCTCCAGGCTGCCGTCGTACCAGGAGCGAGCCATGCCCAACCTGCGAATGGACGCCTCGGTGCGCGTCGGCTTGCCCTTGGCAGCATTCATCCGGACAAAGTGAAGGGTCACGTCCGCCGGCTTGACGTTGCTGGAGGTAAGACGGAAGCGCGGCGGCGTCCTCAGCGCGATGTCAAAGGCGTTCCAACGCCGACAGTCTTCGGCCGCAGCCGTCACCCGGAAGCTCTCCAGGATCTGATCGACCAGCCGCTGATCCTCCTTCTGACCCGGTGGGAGGGTCACGAGCAACTCGATCAGCCGCGACGTCTCCGCGTGATACAGCACCCCACGGCTGACCACTTCGCCGCTCGGCTTGGACTGCCTGAGGCCACGCCAGCGGCGCCCGCAGGTGAAGCGTTCAATGTCGCTCGGCGTCGGGGTGTCGGCCTCCTTCCCCAGGTAGTCTTCCACCAGTCGAGTGAGGTCAGGCCGACTCTTGCACTGAGTCCAGGAGACGGTCAGCCGTTGATGACGACGATCTACGAGCACCAGGCTTCCCGCTTCCGGCGCAGCCCCATGGCGGACGATCTGCCAGTCCTCGGGAACCAGGAGGCGAAGTCCCAACCATTCAATCTCTTGGGTCAGTGCCGGATTCATCGCGTACGCTGTGGAGCTTCGAACCGAAACTTCAGGGCGGGAAGATGGAGTAGGTGGTGGGTGTCTTGCCGGTGATGAAGAAGTAGAGCGCTCCCACGGCCATCCAGGCCAGGCCACTGAGCAACTCCGCGGCGATGATGCCAATCATGAGCGGTTTCACCGAGTGATACCCGCGGGCGCCCCCCACCTGAACCACCGCCGCCTTGACCATCCACCCCAGCAGAAACGACGGCCCGAACATGATGATCGGAAAGGTATCCCAGACCAGGAAGGCGACCGGGTGGAGCGGCCACCAGGGGAGTCGCAAGCGAGCCACAGCTGCCCCGACCGCCAACGCCAGGCCGATGCTCAGCCAGAGGAGGGCGTCTCCTTCCGGCTCGATCAAGGCGAGTTTGGACCAGCCCGTGGCCGCCGTGGACGCGGCGAGCGTGCCCTGCGCCGCGCTTTCGGCTGCGTAGCGGGCAAACGCATCGAAAGCCTGAGTCGGCAGGGTGTGCGTGGCGTGCGTGTTGCCGACCGGATTCGCGCTGTGGTTGTACTGCAAATACAGCGTGACGGCGCCGGCCACCACGAACCCGACCACCATCATGACCAAGATCCAGGGAGCCGTCTTGGCGGGAGATCCTCCCCCTGGGCGGTCGGCCACTTTGAGTGCGTTGGCCAGAAACGGCATGAGCAACTCGCGCGTGTCGCTCATGATCACCACACTGGCCAGCGCCAGGAGGATGAAGGCGGTGGGGCCGACCGCGTCGAAGCCCAACGCAGCCAGGACGGCGCCAGCCGGGACCCAGCCGGTTTGGATGAAGAACGCCCCCGTCTCGGTGACCACTCGCGTGATGACCACGAAGGTCAAGAGCACGAGGAAGACGAATCCGGCCGAGAAGACCCACGCCAGACCCGAGGAATGGAGAACGATGATTGCCAGCACGGCCAGCACCAACAGCGCGCGCATGGCCCAGGTGGCGTAGGCCGGCGTATCTTCGGGGCGTGGTCTGCCCAAGGCGCTCGTGATCACGCCCAGGTAGTAGCGGCGACCGGTGTAGGCGATGATGCCCGCGAAGCCCAAGTACGCACCGGTTCGTAGCATGGGGCTGCCGCCGGTCCATTCCCACTCGAGCTGGATGCCGTTGACCAACAACGCTGACCCGAGGACGAAGAACAGCAAGTGGGAGGCGCCCAGGCTGAAGGACACCGACGTGGACAGGAAGTACGAGAACGCGATCACGGACATGTAGATGGTGGGAACGAACCACCCGTACTGGCCGGACACGCGCACCGCGTTGGGGAACACCGTAGAGAGCGCACCGAGATCGTACTTGAACGGGATCTCGGGGACCTCCGGATACCAGGCATGCAGACCATTGATGGTGTGCCAGCATGCGAGCACGCCGAATCCAATCCAGAAGAGACGGTTCCTCGCCACGTCCGGCAGCTTGGCGTCCGGCCTACGCTCCACCACCTCGTCCACGAAGCGCACGATGGGATACGGCAAGAGCTCACGCTTGGACCACTGCGGATGCACGATCACCGCGAGGCACAGCCCGCAGACGCCGAGCACCAAAGCCAGCAGCCCCCACAGGCGGATGGTCGGCCACCAGGTGGACCAGGGCAACTGCCAGAGACTGAGCCGATCGTGGCTGGCGCGTCCCTGCATCAGGGTGTCGACGGCCACTGGGTCTGCCCGACCGCCCGCGAGGAGCGCACCTTCTCCGGCAGGGGGCGGCAACACGTGGTGGGGGAAAGCGGCCACGAGCAAATAGCGGTTCCGCAAAACCACCTGGTAGGGGGGGAGGTCGCGCCGGTCGAGCAGCGGCCGGATGCGCTCCGGGACCGTCACCTGACTGAACGCCACCGGGGAGTAGAAGCTCGGCTTCTCCAGCGCGGTATTCAGACCGCTCACCAGCCCAGGCACCTGACTCAGGTCCACGCTCGGTTGCTCGGCGGCCTGGGTGAACAGGCGCTGGCCCTCCGCATCCAACGACGCCCAAACCTGGCCGGCAGGAGACGTGCCCTGATCCGAGGACGCGGCGTGCACGCGCTTCGCCAGGCCTTGCAGGTCCTGGACGTGGCCCTGCCCGAGGCGAGCCGACGCGCCGGGCACATAGGACATGACCTCGTTGGCCTGCCAGTTGGTCTTGGTCTTCAGCCAGTGTGACGGCAGCGCTGTCGTCGTGGCGAACCCGCGATAGAAATTCGATCCAGGCCAGCCGCACGCTGCCAACCCCAAGGCGACGATCACGGCCACCTCGCTGGCCTTGAGCGACAAACCCTTGCCGATTCGCTGCAGCAGCGGGTTGATGACCAGAAGCAGGAAGACGGCTCCGCCGAACACCGAGATCGGCAGGTGATTGCCGATCATCTGTGTCTGCCCGATGACCCAATCGTTGAAGTAGGTCCCCAGCGAGATCAGCAGCCCGAGCAGCAGGCCCAGCCCAATGCCGCGCGCAGTCATGGCTCCGGCGCCCAGGGCGAGTTGTGTCGCTGCCCATGCGGGACATCATGACCTGCCCAGTCCGTTTGCCTCACGACGCCCGCTCATATCTCAGCTTGGGGCCCTGAGCAACGCGAGTCAGCCCGCGAACGCAGTCCGCCCGCGAGCGCACCTCGCGGGCTTCCCTATCCAGACCCGTTCCCTCTCCGTTCCCCACCCCAAGATGCGCCCCACGGGCTTCCTGTCCGCTACAAATCCGCCCCAAATCTCGCCGCCGGCGCGCCTCGAAACGGAACCCTTGCGCGAAACAGCGATCCAGCCAAAGGCTGCTTGGCTCTGCGCTCGGCGTCCAGCCCTGCCCGTGCCGTCGTGATGTAGAGCACATCCAAGTCGGCTCCCCCGAACGCGCACGACGTCACGTTGTCCGCTGGCAGCTCGACCTCGAATTCGATCGTTCCGGTCTCCGGGTCGACCCGTATCACACGACCACCGTTGAACAGAGCAATCCAGAGGTGGTCGTGCTCGTCGATGGCCATTCCATCCGGAGCCCCCACCTCTCGCGGGATCTCGGCCACGACTCTGGGCGCGCGGATCTCGCCGGTCTCGGGCTCGAAATCGTAGCCGCGGACCTGGTGCGTGGGCGTGTCGATGTAGAACAAACGTCGGCTGTCGCGACTCCACACCAACCCGTTGGAGATGGTGACGTCCTCGATCTGCTTGGTGATGCTCAGGTCTGTGTCCAGTCGGTAGAGCGCGGCCCCGCCCCTCGGCCCCCGCTCCACCATGGTCCCAACCCAGAACCGCCCTTGGGGATCGCACTTGCCATCGTTGAAACGATTCTCGGCGATGTCGGCTTCGGGATCGATGATGTGCCGAATCGCGCCCGTGGCGGGATCCAGGGACGCCAACCCGCTGCGGAGGGCCAGCAGCAGCTTGTCGTTCTGGCTGACCACGACCGTGCCCACGCTCTCGCCGACGTCATAGGCGAGATTGGTTCCATTGCGCGGATCGAACACGAACACCTTGTGCTCAATGATGTCGACCCATAGCAGAACCCCGGCCTGACGGTTCCACAGGCTCCCCTCCCCCAGCTCGCAGGGCATGCGAAAGGCAACGTCGGCGGATACTCGGTTCATGGCGGTCTCCGTGGCCGAGGATACACCGCGAACGGAGCCGGCGCGGAGATCGCCGTCCCGACTCGCGGACGAGGCCCGCGGCGGGCAGTGCATGCGCAAGAGCCGAGAATCGATCACCGTCCGCTGCAGATTTTTTTGGGGGCTCCCCGGAGCGGCGTCCGACGCAGGCGTAAATCCAGCAGCAGCGCTGAGATCCGCGCGTCGGATGTCGGGCTACGTAGGACCGCATCGAAAGCGGCGACGCACGCTCCGAGCGATCTCGGGATTGCGGCGTGCGCCCATCTGCCCTAGCGGAGTGCCGGCCAGTGTGTAAGCTAGGCAGTGCTGGACGGTCATTCGGGCAAAACGTAACGGAGCTTGTCATGTTGAGAATCGGCGAGTCACGGCGGGTGTTGGTGTGCTCCGCGCTCTTCGCGGGCAGTTTGGTGGCGGGCGGCTGTGGCAGCAGCGACAGCGACGGTGGCACAGGAACGGGGGGCACGAGCAGTGCAAGCGGCGGCGCCGAGGCCACGGGCGGCGGCGACTCCTCCACCGGCGGGAGTGATGTCGGCACGGGCGGCACAACCGGAATCGGCGGAGCAGAGGTGGTCCAGAAGGATTGTGCCGTCAAGACGGCGGTCGTCTCGGCCCCGATCATCAACTTCGAGGACTACGACGGAGCCACGGCGGCTGACGAGTACAGCACGGCTTTCAACGCGCTCCCTGGCGAGCCTGGTGCCGTGTACGTCGGACCGTACTTCTACGATGACGGCACCGGCACGCCGTTCTCCGGCATCGTGGCGGGCAACGCCAGCAACTACGGCATGAGCGTATCCAACCCGGCAGCCAATGAGTGGGGCGGTGGCATGGGCTTGTGGCTGGGCTGCGTGGACGCGACGGCGTACCAGGGCATCACTTTCTGGGTTCGCGGCTCTACGCCGCCGGGCACCGCCAGCGTCTCGTTGACCACGGAGGACACCTCACCGCCGGCCGAGGCAGACCCGGCCGGCGGAGGGACGTGTATTGCCTCGGCGGACGCGGAGTGCGCGGGCCCCTCCGCCGAGATCAACGTCACCGACGCCTGGACCCAGATCCAGCTTGCGTGGGGTGACTTCGACGCCGGAACCGGCTCGGCGGGTGCGGCAGTGCCAGCCTCCGGCGACAACATCACGGGGATCGGATTCGGGGCAAACCTGAGCTGGATCGAGGATCCCGCCAATCCGGGCACGTGGATCGCGGTGGAAGGCGCCTACGAACTGGTGATCGACGACATCGCCTTCTACTGATAGCCGCGACCGGCTAGGGCTCGCTCCGAGCCCACTCTGCCAGCGCGCCGGACCCGTCCGGCGCGCTGTGCGTTTGTGGCGATGCCAAACGCTACTCGATCTTCCCCACCAGCGATTCGATGCGCTGGGCGTACTGGCTGCTCGGCTTGCTCGCCAGGAATCGCTGGGCGAGCTGTCGAGCCGCACTTCGATTGCCACTGCGACTGAGGGCCTCGATCCGCAGCATGATGGCTTCTTGCCCGAACATGCCCTGCTTGTATTTCTTGTGATACCGATCCAGCTCGGCCACGGCGCCGCCCGGGTTGCCAGCGCGCAACTGACGACGAGCCGCGTCGATCATGGCGGTTTGCTCGCGGATGGACACCGCGGGATCGCTCGGCACTTCGGCACTGGAACGCTTGGCGCGCGCCTTGGCGCCGGGCTTGGGGTTGGCGCTCTCGTCCGCGGGGGCTTCCTCCTCGGGGGTGTCCGCTACTTCCGAAGGGGCGGGATCCGCTGCCGCTGGGCTGGCACGAGAAGGCTCACCCATGTCGACCTGAACCGAACGCTGCGGGGTGACCGCGCTCAGCGGCGCGTTCGCCTCGTTGATGCGATGGGCTCCGAGCGTGATGCCGCCGATGACGAGCGCACCAGCTCCCACCCACTTGAATGCGGACCAGAAGCCCACCTTGCCCACTGCGGTCGCAGCCGCTGTTCCAGTGGCAGTGGCGCTCAAACCAACCGCAACCCCAATGGCCGCAGCCGCGCGCTGCATGGATCGATCCGACGGCTCTTCGCTGGCACCGGCGCGGAGCAGCGTGCGCTCCACGTCCGTGCCACCTCTCTGGAGGAGTCTCTGCGGATCCTTCATGGCGTACCTCGATTCGTGACCCTATGCTCGAACAGGGCTTTGACACGCTCGCGAAACTTCTCACGAGCACGCCGGAGTCGGGATGCGGCTGTCCCCACCGGGATCTCGAAGAGTTCGGCGATCTCCGGGGTAGTCATGCCCTCCAATTCAAACAGGACGAAGACGGCGCGCAGATCTGCTGGCATCTGCTGCAGCACCGCGTCCAGCACTTCGCGCGCGCGCTTCTGGTCGGCCAGTTCGTCTGGGCGGGGCAGTGGTGACGCATTTCGGTCCCCCTCCTCGCTGGGCAACTCGCGGGCCAAGCGGCGCTTGAAGGTACGAGCGACCCTGAGCGCCGTACCGAACACGAATGCCCGCTCACTCCCTTCAGCGATGTCGTCCAGCCGCTCCGCGGCAATCAGGAAGACCTGCTGTGCCGCGTCGTCGGCTGCCTCCACCGGCAGCCCAATCCGGCGCACGACCCGCCAGACCACGCGGTAGTTCTCGGTGAAGATCCGCTGGAGTCTTGCGGTTCGATCGAGCTCGACGCTGCGGCTGCGTGGCTCGATTGCCGGAACGGTCATCTGCAACGTCACGGTACCATTTCAGTAATGTTCCGGCCGGCTCATTCGATCACGGTCAAGACGGGGGGAGTGCTGTGTGAGTGGGTGTGGGAGGCGTCGTGCGTCAACTCACGAAAGTGGCGGAAATGGCGCCAAATTACGCGGCTGCGCCGAGGCGGCGCGACGCCGCGACAGGACACGAGCCGAGCGCCGAGATCGATTTTGCCCTCCGCGGCATTAGTGCCTTCAGCAGGGAGATCCCGAGACGCGAACCACTCCGTGGGTTCGCGCAGCGCAGCGAGAGCGAGCAACAGGGCCGTGCTGGCGCAGACCGTTCGCCAGCAGCGCATTGGAGTGCACGCGCACCGGTCAGCACCCCTGCTTTCGTTCTCGACGGCCGCGCGAACCGCAGCGGAGCGTGTGTCATCACCCCCTGCTGACTGGACAGGGCAGCCGGGGTATTTGGGTGCTGCCCACACGTGAACGCCCCGGCCGCCATTCCTTACTATTGGGGATGCCCGTCCACGTTCTGTTTGCCATGGAAGATAATGGTTATCCTGCTCGACAGCCACGGCAGAACGTGACTCATGGAAACCGAGCCGCCACTCCCAGGGCGACGATAACGGTCACCGGATCGACCTCGTGAAACACCTCGGGGGCGAAGAGGAACCGTCCTCGCACCGTGGGTATCTCCGCAGCGAATCTGACCTCGAGCATGAGCCCGGTAACCGGAACGAGCTCGAGTCGAGCAGATGGTCCCAGTCCAATCCAACGGTGGTCGACCGAGCGCGGCTCGATGGTGTTTGAACCGGCAGCGCGCAGAACCCCGACTTCGCCAAACACACACGGGCGGATGCCGACCGAGGCAGACGGAGGCAGATGTGTCGGACAGAGCTCCAGGCCGGCGGTCGTGACGCGGAATGCTGCAGTCCCACCCTCCGCCTCGAATCCCCCTGCCTGTGCCCGCCTGAGTGACAGGCGCGCAGCGGGCAACCACCATGCCTCGCCCGTCTTGGCAGCCTCGACGAAGCCAACCACCCCGGGAAGTATCCCCGGAGCAATCCCCGAGACCGCGATCCCGTGCACGCCACCACCGTACGTCCAACGGGATGTCGGCGGCAGCTCCGCCGCCCCTGCTCCGTCACCGCTCTGAGCAGAGTCGGCGGTCGTTTCCCTGGCAGGCGGAACGTCGAGTGCTGGAGTCAATTCCGAGACGGGGTCCGTGCGCGCGTCGGCGTCGACGGTCAGCGCCACGATCAGACCGAGGGCCTCGACGAGCTCGTCACAGTCGCGACCCACCAGCTCGCGCGACGACTCGCGCCCCTCTGGATCACGAATCACCAACTGCGCTTCGGCACGACCGGGTGAGGTCCCGATGACGACCTGGAACTGCCACTCAGCCGCCCCGTCCGCGGCTGCGACTTGCGCCCGCGCGGTGCGGGCACGCAGCTGCCTGACCAACTCAGCGCGCTCGGAGCATCCGGCAGGGGCCTGGTAACCCAGCCCAACCGAGACACCGTTGTCGGCTCGGGCCGGTTGGGAACACCAGAAGGCCAGTGCTCCCACCGCCACCGGCATCCACGCCGGTGCTCCCCAGTGCACCGCACACTTCGCCCGAGTCACGGCCGCGCAGGCTACAACGTCTCCCGCGGCGATGGATCCCCCGTCGCCGAAGTCCACACAAAGGCCGCGTGTTCGCGGCATTTCGCCTGGCTCGTGGCGCTGCACCGCTCGGAGCTGCAGCTCACAAAAAGTTCGACCCCGGGGTGGCGAATCCCCCGGGGTCGCGGGTTTGGGCACGGATGCAGACTAAAGAGTCTGGTTGGGCAGAGGGGCTCAGTGTCTACAACCGCACATACGTAAGGGGTTGAGTCGCGCGCAGGACAGGCGTGTGTACTGGGCCCGCGGCACCCAACAGCTTCTAATGCCGAAGCTGGTTGATTCGATCACAAGATTCTCTTCCCGGGCTGCGTCACGGCGCGTCGCGTCGCCAAGACGACCGTCATTGCTGCCTCGGCGGCAACCATCGACATCAAGACCACAGCGACCGGAACCCTGCGTCACGGTCAGCGCCGCCGGAGTCTCCACCGTGCGAAACCGGAGACCCGACGCCCGAACGGTGCTGCGATCGTCGACTACCCGAGGTGGCAGGTGGAGCATGGACTCGCGACCCTTTGACCCGTTTTCGTTGCCAGAAGGGACTTTCACTCGAACAGCACCGTCGAGTCGACGGGAAATCAAGTAGCACTGTAGCCTCACCGCAACACGGCACGCGAAACGCGACCGGCGCCGCATACGCGCGCATGGATGCCCGTTCGGCCTGCTCCGAACACTGCGTCTTGTCAGGATCTCAACCTGACGGACGTGCGCCCTGCGCCCGTATTTGCAGCTGGTTGGGAACGTGGCCACCGACAGCCAAGTGTCCGGGCGGCCGTGCGCGACGGACCGCCGACCAAATGGCGGAGCGCAAATTCGACGCCACCGGAGGAGCGGGGGGGCTGCAGCAGGTCTCGACGGAGTGTCCGCTGAGGCAGACCAAGTGCGGAGCCTGCGGTACGGTCTGCGCTGGAGGTGAATCGTGCACGGCCGGGTCGTGTGGCTGCCCCACCGGGTGAACCGCCTGCGGAGGCACGTGTGTGGACACGAGCAGCAGCGCTCTGCACTGTGGCGCCTGCAACTTCGCCTGCCCGGGCGGGCAATCCTGCTCGGGAAGATGGGTACCGCGATGGTACTGGGGATCCAGGAGTACATCCCTGCCTGCCCCAAGCACTATGCCAGCAACAACGTCGAGAACACCCGCGGTTCGACATTGCCAACAACTCCGGCACGTTGGGCATCGGCTCGGCTTCCTCGTCCGACGTGGGTAGCAACGCTCACCAGAACCTCTCCCGGGACGTTGCGCTCGACAGCATCACGTTACTCAAGAACGACAACAACGCTCTCCCCATCGTGCGCGCCAGCACCAGTACCGTGGCCGTGGTCGAAAGCACCTGGTCGGAACAGGCCGCTGACCAATGAGAAGCGAACTTCGATGGGAACTGGGTGACCACGGCCCGGCTCGGCGCCAGGTGCCACCACAACGGTCACCATTCCGCTCTGGATCAGGGATCTCGCCTACTGGTCGTCGAGTGCCTGGCAGGTCGAGGCCATGGAGTACGGCATCGAGGTGGCGCAGTACCACGGCGACCCGGCGCCGGTCACCGGCCGCTTCCAGGTGCAGTAGGCGCGAGTCATGAATGACTGAGCCTCAGGGCGGGGCGCGGCAGTGTTCGCTCTCTGCCCGCTGGCGCGGTAGTTGACGCACGGTCGCGGACTGTCTTTGCTGGGGCCCCAGCAACACGAGACCTGCCATGTTCATCCGGTTCGGACGTCTGCTCACGTTGGTCAGCACAGCCTTTGCTCTCTCGGTTCTCGCCGGGACCAATCCCGCGTTCGCCCAGGACGCGGACGAGAACGCGGCCGAGGAAACGGCGGCGGCCAAGAAGCAGAAGGGCGGCAAGAAGAAGGGCAAGAAGGGCGCGGCGGCCAAGGACACCGCACCTGCGGAAGACGAGGCCGACGAAGCCGACGCGACCGACGACACCATCGACCGGGAACTGCCCGACGAGCCCGAGCCAGAAGAAGAGCCTGAGCTAGAACAGGAAGCGGAGGAGCAGCCGGAAGAGGAGGGAGACGCGGAGGCCGCTGCGACGACGAAGGCGTCGGTCGAGGTCAAGTCGGTCAAGCCCAAACCGGCACCAGCAGCAGAGCCTCCCGCGCCCGCTGCGGATGCCAGTCAGGCTCGCGACACGCAGACGAGCCAAGACATCGTGACCCGGCTGCCGCCCTCACCGGAGGTGAGAATCCGCGGGATCAAGTTCGGGTCGCTGGCGCGCACCTGGCACGGGCTGCAATGGCCCATCTACCAGCGCACCGGTCTGCCCATTTCCGGCGACGTCTGGGTCGACAATGGTTGGGAAAGGCAAGAGCGCGGTCTGGAAACGGAGCAGAACCGCAGCTGGTTCATCCAGGCCGGACGCTTCAAGCTGCGAGCTTCGCCCACGTACACCAAGGGGCCCTGGTTTGTCCAAGGGCAGGGAGAGGTCCTGGCCTGGTCCAATCCGGTCCGCGGCAATTTGCCCATCTACGTCGACGACGCATGGGTCAAGGGGGGTGCGTGGGACATTTTCGATCTGCAGATCGGACGTTTCCAGGCCTGGGAGGTCTACCACAAAGGCCTCGGCTTCGACCTCTACACGCTGGAGTACAACGGCGCCATCGACGTGGATCGCGACACGCGCCAGGTCTGGCTCTACGAGCTGGACTATATGTTCTACCGCCAAGATGCGTACGGCCAGTTCGCCGTTCACGTCTACCCGACAGACTTCCTGCGCTTTGAGCTCGGCGGCGTCATCGGCAACGAGCTCGGCGGCGTCATCGGCAACGAGCTCGGGCTGAACGCCTACGGGATCCGCCCGGTGGGTATTCTCGACTTCGGCTGGCTCAAGTTCAAGGTCGGCGCCGAGTACAAGTACGCCTGGGACTGGGAGGACGGGCGTCAGACCGAAGCCAAGAGCCGTGGCGTCGGGGCCGCCCTGCAGTTCGTCTTCGACCCCTGGGTCGAGTTCGGCTTCAACTTCACCCAGGGCATCGTCGACCGGATCCTGGCCGATGGCCGCGTCGACGTTCAGAACAGCATCAACCCCCGCAGCATCGGCGGGTTCTTGAACGTGAATCCCATTGGCGACCTCGTGCTGGGCGTGGGCGCCCACCAGACCGTGCAGGAAGACCTCGAGCTCAACAACGGCGTCTACGGCTGGTTCCAGCACACCCAGTTCTTTGGCGCCATCGTTCACCCCATCATTACGGATGACCTCACGGCCAAGCTAGTGGTGGCCTACGCCGAAGCCGACCTGAGGCCCGCCTTCGACAACTGGCGCGTCAACACCATGCAAAGCATACGGCTGCGCGTCCAGTACGACTTCTGAAACCCCACCTCCAAGCCCCGCTTGGAGGTGGCGCCGTTCCTCCTCCGTCCCGATCTGCTGCAGGCTCGCCTCCGACGCGCATTGGCGGGACGCCGCTGTCGCGCCGTTGCGTTGGCGCATACGAACGGAGCGTGACCCCACTATCCCCCGCTCGCCGCACCCAGTTTGGGCTCCCGGTGGCGCTGCACCCCTTTCTGTGGTGGATTTGTCACTCTGAGACGCCAGGGCAGGTAGTCGTCAGATGCCACTACGAGTTCTCATCCTTGATTGCCGTATCGCGTTCCATATCAGTGCACCGGTCTGGTGCGCTGTCGCGCTGCTGTTGTCGGGCTGTTCCCGCGAAGACTACGTGCTCGGGTTGCAGGCACACGGCGACCCGGAGCCAAGCACGGCAGGGTCGGGCGGAGGCGGCGGTGCGGCCGGTGCGGCAGGCGTCGTCTACTCCGCAGATCCCGTCCTCGCGGCCCAGGTGGACGTCTCTCCCGGCGGCCCGAACACTCGCCTGCTGGTGGGGGACGTCACGGGCGACGGGCGGCGGGACCTCGTCACCATGCAACCCGACAGCGGCTTCGACGACGCCCGCGAGCCCCATGAGGTGGTGGCGCTCACCGCTTTTGATCTGGTTGAGGGGATCATTTGGCAGATCGGGGACCCCGACTCGGACGCGGATGTGAGCGCCGCGGATATGCCGGCCCAAATCGTGGACATCGACGCCGATGGTTTCAACGAGGTGGTCGCGGTGATGGGGGGCATGTTCCGCGCGTTTGACGGCCGCGACGGCTCCGAGAAGTTCGCTCGAGACCTGCCCGATCCCAATGCCCACGACGCCATCATCATCGCCAATTTCTCGGGCAACCCCCAGCCGCAGGACGTGGTGCTCAAGGATCGCTACGATCAGGTCTGGGCCTTTGACCGTGACTGGAACCAGCTCTTCAACTACGTCGGGACAGTCGGGCACTACCCCTGGCCCTACGACTGGGACGAGGACGGTCGGGACGAGTTGATGGCGGGGTGCAACTACCTGGACCACGACGGAACGTTCGTGTGGTCCTGCGACGGCGCGCTCGATGGTACGGCGGACGCGGTTTTCACCGGCGACCTGGACCAGAACCCTGACAATGGCGCCGAGATCCTGGTGGGCGGAGGCGATACGCTGGCCAACGGCTGGGAGGGCAACCAGCACTGGAGCTACGACACGGTGGAGGCCCAGAACGTCGTCTTGGGGGACTTCCGCCCCGACTTGCCGGGACTGGAAGTGGCCGGGCTGGATCGGGTCTCGCGCGCAGACGGTGGACAGGACGCCCTGTTCTTGCTGTCGGCGCAAGGAGAAGAGCTGTTCTTCGAAGACCGCGAGCCAGGAAGTGGCTGGAACACCATCGTGCAGACTCTGAGTAACTGGGATGGAAGTGGCCGAGACTTCATCCTGGCGTACTCCAGAGGCGAAGAAACACTGCCTGCCCTGTACGATGGGCACTTCAGCGTGGTCGCCACCTTCGCAGAACCAACTGCCCACTTCATGCACGCGGATCTCTGCGGCGACGAACGGGAAGAGATCATCATGTACACGGACACCGCGGCCGAGCTCTACGCCACGGGCGACTGCGACCTGGCGGCGGAAGTCACCGGGACTCCGCGCCCGCAGGTCAAAGGCTTGTACAACTGGACCCGGTGGTGGGGCGGCGAGTATCCGTAGATGGCCCAGCCTCCTCGCGGTAGACGGAACGAACCGACCAGGCGTCGCTCTGCGCGTTCCAACTCCCCGCTGCGCGTCGCCGGACTGGCACTGATCGTGCTGCTGGTTGCGGTCGCTCTGGTACTGACACGTTTCGACAAGCGTCTGGGCAGGCTGACGCGAAACGTGGGAGGGTCCACGGATCCGTCGCTTCCGGCCGAGCCGCAACCGTCTGGGCCTGCCTTACCGCGGGTGGACGACGCCTGTCGGGGTCGGCCGCCGGCGACGGATTTGGAGCCCAGCCCACAGCTACCGACAATCCGGGTGTCGAACCAAGCGCAGATCGTCGAACTGCTGGTGGACGAGCTCAGCAATGAGCAGCGCCGCACGGCGGGGTTGCCGGAGCTGGAACCGGACGAGGAACTTCGGGACGTCGCGCGCAAGCACAGTCAAGACATGTTCGCGCGGGCGTACTTCAGCCACGACAACCCGGACGGCCTTTCCCCGAGTGACCGAGTGCATCGCGGACACCGACGGCTCGTCGGCGAGTCCGGCGAGAACATCTGGATGTGCCAGAACTGCTGGAAGGAGGACGCGGACGCGCTGGCGGCAGCGATCGTCACCGGAGCAGACGGTTGGATGAACAGCCCCAAGCACCGCGAGAACATTCTGCGGCAACGGTTCAACCACGGCGCGGTGGGTCTGGCGCAGCACGGAAAGGACATTTGGGCCACGCAACTGTTCGCGGAGGCGCATGGCTACCTGACCACGGCCGTGCCACGTCGCATCGCGCGTGGAGGCTGCTTGCGGTTGCTGGTGGAGTCGTACCCGGAATCGCGACCCCGAGCTGCGCGTTTCGAGCTCTTCGATCCCAAAGCGCAGGCGCGAGTGCTGGAGCCGCGCGAGGTGGGCACCGTGTCCGTGAACGTCGCTCCGGGAAGCTTCCTCTTGATGTTTCACTTTCCGGTCGACCCCATGCGTTTCGCAGTGGTTCGCGGACCCTCGCTCGAGCTGGAATGAGCCGCGGCGCTCCGCCACTGCTCAGCCCGGGCCCGCGGATGGATCGAGCTGTGGTATGTTGCGTGACGGTCGGCCTCACGGCCGCTACCCATGGCAGCGAGGGCGCCACCCCAGCCATCCGGCTTGCGGTGCGCTCGTGTTCCCAGCAACGTGAACAGGTGATCGAATGCGTACTGCCTTCGCTCTAGCAATGATCGGTCTCGCCTCCATGCTGAACGCGTGCGAGGACAAGTCCAAGTCGACCGCACCGGTGGCCTCCGCAGCAGCGAGCGCGGAGCAAACCGACGCGACGCCAGCAGAGCCGACGCCGTCGCCACCGGATCTGGACCTCGCCGAGCTGCGGAGCAAGCTCGGCTGCACGGTCCAGAAGGGGAAGAAGCCACAGAAGGGTGGCAAGGGATCTTGCCAGGTCCTGGAGGGGTTCGCGTCGGCAGGGACCTGGGACGGGAAGACGCCGTCCGGCGTGGGCAAGTACATCGGTCGCGGCTACCAGGTCCTGAAGGGTGTGGAGACCGAAGTGATGTTGGTACTCCGCGCCAAGACTGTGCCGACGGCCGAAGTGGGGCCGGGAGAGATGCCGATCAAGGTCGACTTCGACCCCCTCCCGGAAGAGCACGAGCTCCACGGGCACAAGCTCGTCGCTGCGCTCGCGAGCGGTGGCGTAGCCGGCAAGCGCAATCAGACCCTCCCCTACGTGGAAGCGTACGAGCCCAAGAAGAAGCAATGGGGAGCCGTCACCACCAAGGGCCCGAGCGTGCAGCTGTTCGGGGAGCTCGACGACGACAACATCTTCGTGCGCAAGGAAGGCTCGAAGAAGCTCTACTTCCTGCGCGTCGCTCAGGGCCGCACCGTGACCGACGGCGACGGTACCTACGCAGAATTCTACTTGGCCGCGTGGTAGTGGGGACTCGCCAGCGTCTGGCCTGGCTTGCTCGCACTGCGTCCCTCAGCTAGACAGGGGAGCGCAAATGTCGAACACTGATTGCATTCGCTCCGTGAGTGCCCCGCTTGGGGTGGGGCCCCGCTTGCGGGGCGGGGTCTGCGGCAGACCCCGAAATAACAACAGGAATCTGTTTCGAGCACTAGCACGGCCCTCTGAGCTTCTGCGAGCCCTCACCCTGAGGGCGGCTCGCAGAAGCGTTCGAGGATCGTGCTCGCTGATTTAGCGTGCCGAGCGCCATGCGGGACCTGCGCGGTTTCATTCAAGAGCAGGAGCAACTCGGCCGAGTGCTGCGGGTGAGCGAACCGGTCGACCCGGTTCGGGACGCGGGGCGCCTCCTGGCGCAGGGTGAGGGCCGAATCGTAGTGCTGGAGCAGCTACGAGGCACCAACGTGCCGGTGGTCGGTGGCGTGTCGTCCAGCCGTGAGCTGGTGGCTGCCGCGCTGGGCGTCGCACCGGACGAGGTGGTGACGACGTTGCGTCGAGCTCGCCGACATCCGCAACCGGTCGTGCGCACCGTAGACGCGCCCTTCCTGGGTGACCGGTTGAAGGGTACGAACGTTGGGAGCGCGATCCCCCTGCTCACCTTCCAGCCGGGCGCCGATCGCCCCTACACCACCTCGACGATCATTGCGGCGCGCTCCGCTCGCTACGGCATGAACCTGTCCTTTCACCGCATGATGTACCTGGGAGGCAATCGATTCTCCGTCCGCATCGTTCCACGCCACCTCAGCCTCATCCTGCAGGAGGGTGACGGCGAGGCCGACGTGGCGGTACTGGTTGGAGTGCACCCCGCCGTCAGCTTGGCAGCAGCCACTTCTGCTGGTCCAGACTTCGACGAACTGGAGATGGCGTCCGCGCTGGTGGGAGGCTTGGAGACCGTCGACTTGGATGGCCTCACGGTACCCGCGCACTCCGAGTTGGTGATGCGGGGGCGGATCACGCGAGATCTCGCCGAGGAAGGCCCCTTCGTCGATCTCACCGGCACGCTGGACGGGGTCCGGCAGCAACCGGTTCTGCGCGTCGATGCGATCTACCGGCGCCCCGGGCTGCTCTACCACACCCTCGTCCCCGGCGGCCGCGAGCATCGATTGCTCATGGGCATGCCGCAGGAACCCCGCATTCACGAGGCTGTGGCCAATGCCGTGCCCTGCCTGAGAGAGGTGGCGCTCACTTCGGGCGGCTGCAACTGGCTCCACGCCGTCGTCGCCTTGGAGAACCCCCGTCCGGGCCAAGCTCGCAACGCCGGCATGGCTGCGCTGGGCGGGCATCCGTCGCTCAAGCGCGTCGTCGTGGTCGACCAGGACATCGACATTCATGATGCGGAGCAGGTGGAGTGGGCGATCGCGACCCGCGTGCAGCCGGAACGAGACCTGATCGTGGTCCCCGAGTGCCGAGGTTCGTCGCTCGATCCCTCGCGCGACGCCGCGACCGCCACCACTGGCAAGTGGATCGTCGATGCCACCATCCCGACGGGGCGACCGCGCAGTGAGTTCCTGCGGGCCGAGGAGTAGTCGTGCAGCTCACCGCTGAAGAGCGCTCGATGCTCGCAGGAGAATGCGGGCACGCCACCCGCAAGGCGATGCAGATCCTGGTGGCGCTGGGGGAGATCTACCGCGCCGACGAGATGGTACCGGTCAGCTCGGTACAGATCGCAGGGGTCTCCTTCCACAATCTCGGAGAGGCCGGCCTGGAGTGGCTGGAAGAGATGGCTCGAGACGGGAAGGTGCGGGCGCTGAGCACTCTCAACCCCGCCGGCATGGACCTACAAAATTGGCGCTGCCAGGGTGTGAGCGAGGCGTTCGCCGAACAACAGTTACGCCTCGTCCGCGCCTACGAAAGGATGGGCATTGCGCCCACCTGTACGTGTACGCCGTACCTGATCGGCAATCTCCCTGCGCCGGGTGAGCACGTTGCGTGGGCCGAGTCCAGTGCCGTCGCCTTCGCCAATTCGGTGCTGGGCGCGCGGACCAATCGCGAGGGGGGACCCTCGGCGCTCGCCGCTGCCCTGACGGGCAGAACCCCGAAGTACGGCCTGCATCTACCGGAGTTGCGGACACCCAGCTTCGAGGTGGCGGTCGAAACGCCGCTCGAAAGCACCGCCGACTGGGGCGCGCTGGGCTGCGTGGTGGGGCGCCGAAGCGAGGGCAGAGTGACGTTGATTCGGGGAGTCGCGCAGGCGGACCTCTCGGCCTTGAAGAGCTTCGGTGCAGCGCTCGTGACGTTTGGCGGCAGCCCCCTCTACTACCTAGAGGGCATCACTCCGTCACCACCGGATCGTGACCGCATCGATGCGTCCATCGTCATCACGCCGGAGGATCTGGCCACGGCTCGCACCAACCTGGACGATGGTGAGGATGAGATAGATCTGGTCAGCTTGGGCTGCCCACACATGTCACTGGCAGAGTTGGCCGCGCTCGCCAATCTGCTCGATGGAAGACGGGTCGTGACGGACATGTGGATCTGCACGGCGCGACCGACCGCCGAAGCGGCTCGCCTGGCCGGCTACGCGCAACGCATCGAGAGGAGCGGCGCCAAACTCGTGTGTGACACCTGCTTCGCCGTCGCACCACTCCAGCGCGAAGGCGCCACCGTGGCAACGGACTCGGCCAAGGGCTGCTACTACGGACGCGGCCACAATCGGCTCAAGATGCGCCTGGGGTCGGTCGAGCAGTGTGTGGCCGCTGCCCTCAGCGGGAGGTGGAAGTGAACGCTCCCCCGTCCCAGCGCCCGCAGCGCGGTCGCGTGATTCACCGGGGTCGGGCCTCCGGCAGGGCGCTGACCAGTGAGCAGTCTCTCTCCTTCTTCGGTGGTTTCGACCTGGAGACCGGCGTCGTCACCGAGCGGGGGCACCCCCTCGAAGGGCAGGCCGTGGCGGGGCGCGTTCTGGTGTTCCCGACTGGTACGGGATCCACCGTAGGATCCTTCGCCTTGCTGCGAATGGTACGGGGCGGGGTGGGCCCGGCAGCTTTGGTGATGCGCTCCTGTGATACCACGGTAGCGGTGGGCGCCATCATCGCCGAGATCCCCTGTGTCGATCAGGTCGACATCAGCGCATGGAACGACGGAGATCGGCTGTGGATCGTGGAGGACGAGGTGGGGCACGATGTCGAGTAGTGGCGCAGTCGTGAAAGTCGGCGGTTCCGTGTTGGCCCCCAAGGCTGACTCCACGCCATGCGTCGATCAGCAGCTGCTCGAACGCCTGGCTAGCGAGCTCGCCGAGTTGCAGACTCGCCCGTTGGTGCTGGTCCATGGCGCCGGGTCGTACGGCCACCAAATCGTGAGCCGCACTGGTCTCCATCACGGACTGTCCGGTTCCGAGAGCCTGCTCGCCATGGGTGAAACGCAGCGACTACAGCAGGTGCTGAATTGTCAGGTAGCAGACGCGCTGCTTCGGGCCGGCGTACCGGTGATGCCGCTGCAGGCTTCGGCCGTTGCCACCCTGCGCGACGGCGCACTCGAGCAGATGGATCTATCCGTGCTCGAAGGTCTACTGGATCGCGGGCTGGTGCCGCTCCTGTACGGAGTGCCGGCACTGGACCAGGCAACCGGCTGCTCGATCCTCTCCGGTGACGTCATTGCGCCGTACGTGGCCGGCCGACTGCGTGTCGCGCGGCTGGTCCATCTCACCGACGTGGACGGCGTGCATACGGCGGATCCCGCCGTGCAGCCGAACGCCCAACGGGTCCCGCGCATCACACCGAGCAACTGGGAGCGCGTGCGACCTCTGCTGGCCGGTTCACGAGAAGTCGACGTGACGGGCGGCATGGCCGGCAAGGTAGGGGGGCTCCTGGAGCTGGCCGAACGTGGGATCATCTCGCACATCGTCAGCGCTCGCATTCCCGGACGCTTGGCCGCAGCGCTGGCCGACGCCGACGTCGGCACACGCGTCTGCTTGGAGGACGTATGACGCTGCCGATCATCGTCGGGATCTCAGGCGCCAGCGGCGCCGCGTATGGACTCGCAGTGCTCGATCTACTGCGGCGCGCTCGGGTACCAACCCACTTGGTCGTGACCGACGCCGGCGCACGCATCCTCCAGCTGGAAGCCAAAGCCGCCGTGGCGGACGTGCGAACCAGGGCCACCCAGTGCTGGAGCGAGGAGGAGATCGCCGCTCCCATTGCGAGTGGGACCTTCAAGACAGGCGGCATGGTCGTGGCCCCATGCAGCATACGCACTCTTTCAGCAGTGGCCTGCTGTCGCTCGAGCAACCTGCTCGAGCGCGCTGCGGACGTAACACTGAAGGAACGCCGTCCGCTCATTCTGCTGGTCCGCGAGACCCCGCTTCATGCTGGCCACCTACGGCTGATGCACGATGCCGCCGTGGCGGGCGCAATCATCATGCCACCGGTGCCACCGTTCTACGCCGGTCTGAAGTCCATCGAGGACCTGGTGCTGCAAACCGCCGCCCGCGCCGTCGACCAGCTAGGAATCGATTCCGATGCGTTGCGGCGCTGGGGGACGACCCCAGACCCGTAGAGGCCGTCGCCCGGGCGGGCGCCAGAAGCGTACCCTGGGCCCGGCCCGGCCCCGCCCGGCCAGGGCAGGAAAATGGCCGTTCCAGGGCAGCTCACGGGCCATGGACCGGCCAGTCATCAGACGGGATTGTGACTTTTTTCCGCCGCGCTAGACTCTCCCCGGCAGGACCGAGCCATGAAGCAGCTGCTGGAATTACTGAAGTGGCGGTGGACGCCGTGCTTCGCGCTGATCGGCGGTTCCGTCTGCTTGGTGTTCTTCATCGTCCTGATCGTTCCGTCCGATCTGGACTCCGGTCTGGCAGCTCCTGCCGAAGCTTCCAGCGCCAGAGAGGAGGACGAACCGGTCGTTTCCGATGGCCGAACTCAGGTCGACCGCGCAGCGCGGGCACAAAGGACCGCGCAGCGACGCGCTCGTACCGCCAAGTCCCGCATCGCGCGGAAACCCATCTCGACCATCCCGCCCGCGCCTCCGCCGGTCGTGCCGGCGGCGCCGCCGCCACCGACGCCACCGACGCCACCGACGCCACCTCCGCCGCCACCGACGCCACCGCCGGTTCCAGTGCGCCCAGCGCACGCACTGACTCCCCCACCCCCTCCTCCCGCTCCGGCTGCCGAAGTCGCAGAAGAGGAAGACGAGGAAGACGAGGTCGACGAAGACGAGGAGGAAGAAGAGGAGGAAGACGCTGACGAAGGCGGCGACGAAGAGGGCGGTGAGCAGCCCGGCGACGACGGTGAACAGGACGACCAGGGCGACGGCGAGTAGGCGCCTCGAACGAACCCAACAGCGTAACGAAAAGCGGACAGGGCTGGCGCGATTTGTTAGGAAGCCCCCATGCGAACCAGCTGGGGGCTCTTGGCAGTCACGATGGCCTTCTCTTGTGGCTCGCCTCCGTCGCCGGCGGCACCAACCCGAGCGGAGCCTCCTGCCGTCAGCGCAACGGACACCATCCCCAGCGAACGTCTCGAATGGTTGGAGGTGTACGAGCGGGCGGGGTTCCCCGACGTGCAGGGCCACAGCCGGGTCGAGCTCATCTCTCCGGTCCGAAACGGAGCCCAGTTCGCCTGGCAACTGGACACGTCGCCACCTCGCTACTTGCGGGACCAGCTCTGGGAAGTGTCGGACCCCTGCGAGGCGTGGCAGGGCGCGCCCGTGGCCCTGGGGGCCTCGCAGTTCGACTCGATCCATCAGCGTGGGTGCCAGCGGCTGCGCCTGTCCGCCGTTCCCAGCGAGTTCCTACCAGAACTCGAAGCGCGGCTCCTGGGAGCCGAATCGCAACGCAAATGTGCACGCAACGTCTCGCAGACCCCGCGCGGCGCTCCGGATGCGGCTTGGCCCGCGTTGCCGGCGCTGATGCCCTCGGGAGCGACCACCGGAAGTACCAACGCGCTGACGTGGACCGCCTGCGCTCACTGGGCACGGCAACTGGGGCGCGAAGATCTCGCAGCGCGCGCGTTGGCGGCCGCGGCTGCGCAAGCGGAGACGGAGTGTCGAACACCACCCTGCGACATCCTCCGCCGGCTCGAAGCCGAAGCGCAACGCGTGTTGGTTGGCAGCGCCCTGCTTGGCCTGGGTGCGACCTGGATGACGCGAGAGGGTGTCCTCGAACTCGCTCGGCGGGCAGTCCGAGTTGCGCCTGAATCCGACACCCCCATCGCGACACAGGCTCGCGAGCTCGCAGGTCGGTTGGAGCAGGAGCTCGGTCGGGATGAAGCCCGACGCAGAGCAAGCCAAGTGAATCCGAACGGACTAGAACCTCGCGCTCAGCTCGCACTCTATGCGGACCTTCTGCCTGACGAAACCGGAATCGGCCCGCAAACGCCGGAATATCGCTGCTCCAAGTCGAGCCCAACCGCAGCGCTCATTCGGTTGGGCCCCGACAGCGTGCCCGCGCTCATCGAGCGAGTCGAGGACGACCGACTCACACGTACCGTGCGCGCGACTCCAGGATCCCTGCTCCCCATCGCCAGCGTCGGTGACGTCGCTCTGAGTGCCCTGGAGCGGGTTGCCGTTCGTAGATTTGATAGGAAGCGAGCTCGCGAGGCGGTGCTCGCGTGGTGGAACTCCGCCCAGCACCAGAGCTTCGCGGACTTCGCCGCGGCGGCACTGCGTGTGGCCAACGAGACCGAACGCGTCGCTCTGGCACGTGAGTTGGGGGAGCGGGACCCGAATCGGATGGTGCTCGAGCTCGGCACTCTGACCCACGCCACTCAGGACGCGCGGGTACGCGCGCGTCTGGTGGAGCTACTCGAGGCAGGAGAGCTCACTGCTGCTTTCGCCCGCGGACAGTGCGCGTCCCCGGCCACCGTCGATCCCCCCCCGTCGTCGACGCTACGCTGGTTCCCAGAGAGCGTGCTGTGGAAGACGATGCAGCGGCTGAGCCGCGACCGAATCCTGCTGCCGCCGCTGGAACGCCGCGCAATGTTTCGAGTGCTCCTGCAGAGCATCCATGACTCCAGCCCGGAAGTCCGCGTGGCTGCAGCAGACGCGCTCCTGTCGTGGGGTCGCTACGAGGGCGTTCAACCCGTCTCGCGCTACGCAGCCACGCTCGACTCGGGAGCGGGCAGCGCGGCCCAGCGCGCACGGGTCATCCGCGTGCTGATGCGAAGCGGCAAGGGGCAGGCCATCACGATCGCCAGCCGGCTGGTGGATCCCGAGCAACCGCGGACTCTGGGGGCAGCTGCGCACGGGCTGTCTCAGGCCCTGGTGTTGGCTCGGAACCACGGGGGCAACTTCCAGATTCCAGATGCCACCCAAAGGGATCTGTCCCGGGTGGCTGCGCAGGCGCTCCGGGCCAAGCTGATCCGACTGGGGGGGCAGTACGCCACCGGAGCCGCGCTCGACTCGAGCGCCGAGTGGCTGCTCGACATCGTGACCTCGGGACGCGGTTACTCTCCGCCGCGGTACCAGACCCCCTTCGAGCAACACCAAGCGGTCCTGGAGTCGCTCAACTCGCAGCTACGGGCCCAGGGACAGCAGGTGCTGAGCATCCCCATCGCCGAAGCACCACCGTCAGCAGCCGGACTGGGGGAAACGACCTGGACCACGGCGGCGCAGATCGTGAAGTCCGAGTTGGACGGCTTCGGCGCTGGTGCGGAGTGGCTCGACTCCTGGCGTGGTGCGATCGTGCGGCCCACCGAGCTACTCCCTGCGCTGGGCGCCTTGGCTCGGGCGAACCCAGGCTTCGCCCTCCGCCTTCGGATGATTCGGCACGCGGGGAACCGAGGGGTCAGCCTGGAGCTCGCAGCGCAGGCCACCGGGGATCCGCTGGCTTCCGTGCACGCGGCCTGCTTCGGCCCAGACCCATGCCCCTCGTTCGCGCACGAGGGCATCGCCATGCGGGCGATCGACTCGCGCCTGGCCTGGTTCGCCAGCGAAGTCTCGAAGCGATGGGCCGACCACCGAGACCAAACACTGGACGTCGTCGTGGGCGTGGCCGTGCCGCCCACGGGTGGACGAGACTGCGATGGGTAGCAGCAACAGGCGCTCTGAGCCAAAGGAGGCGGCCGGCCTGGCGGTCGAATTCCTCGTCCGTAGAACGCTCACCTCCATCCGCCCAACCTGCGCGTCCCACGGTGACGCAACCTTTGGCTGGTCCGGCCGTAAATGTAGTTGATCCGGGAAATACCACAGTCGATGCAAGCGCAATTCGAAACGGTTATCCGCAGAATCGCGGGGCGCCACGCGACCCCGGAGCGGATCGATTCGGCCCTGGACTCGGTGCGCGATAGGTTGTCGCGAGAGATCGAGCAACAGGACGTGGGCAAGGCCGCGTTGCTGGTCAACCGTTTCGTGCGAAGCCTAGGGGGCAATGCCAGGGAATGTGCCGAGCTGGAACGCGCGCTGCTGCGCGCGCTCGGGATGCGTCCAGCTCCCCGCTCGACGGTGGTCATCAACGACGCGATTTCGGTGATCTCCCTGAGCAACCACGTGCGTTACCTCACCGTCTGCCTCGGCATCGACTGGAGCGACGGCATGCACTTTCAGGGCGCCGTGTCCGATCTGGCCAACGCGGCCGAGAGCTCCGGGGGAGCGGAGTTCACCTTCACCGTGTCGCACGCCGAGCTCGAATGCACGGTGTTCTTCCCCCACCCCGGGCCTGGTTTCGACGTCGAGGGCGCTCTGGCTGGGATCGATCGCATCACCCTGAACGTCTCCACCTCTCTGCGCGGCACCGGCGTGGAGGTGAGGTTTGGCGTCGGACACAGCAATGGGCTGAATGGCGCGGTGCCGTAGGGCGTCTATCGCACACCGGTCACACTCGGGAAGGTTACACCGCGGCGGACAGTAGTATTGTGGGAGGCATCCCATGATTGCTCCGCCCCCAGTCCACGTCCCGTCGAGCCCGTCACGCGGAGGGATGGCCCGTTCTCTGCGTCTGACCGCGGTCCTGGCGCTGTTGCTCCCCACCTCGGCGTGCGTCAGCACCACACGCTCCCAGCGCACACAGCCTGCCACTACCGCTGCTCCACCGCCGGGCGCGCAACCGTCGACTCGCCCTGCACCAGGGGCCACGCCAGTACCTGGCTTCTTCCCAGACTTCGCGCCCCCGCCCACCCTCCCGGCGCCGGAGCTCGCGTTGGGGATCTTGCGCCAGGTGAACGTAATGGCGCTGGCTGCCCTCCAGGGCAGATCCGCGTGCCCGCCGGAGGAGGTCGCACCCGGCAAGTGGATCGTATTCGACTGCGGCCCGCAGCCGCCGCCCCGCCGGGCCGTCCGCCTCAACTTCGCCACGTTCAACACTCAGCTTCCGCTGAGCATCGACCACCGCGTGGATGGCACGGCTGGACCCATACGGGACCAGGGCGCAACGGGCACCTGCACGGCGGTCTCGCTCTCGTCGACGGTGGACAACGCAGTCCGACGCAAGGGACGCACGGAAACCGTCTCGGCGCTTCACATCTGGTCCAAGTACGGCGTTCCGCGTATGGGCAGCGCAGGCGACAACACCGTCGATGAGGGCATCACCCTCGAGCCACGTTGGCCCTACGATGCGGCCAAAGCCTGCCGCATGATGCGCGAGTACTCGGACAGCTGCTCTGCCGCGTACGGCGTGCCGAGCAACAGCGTAGATCCGACGCTGCAGGCCGAGCAGGCTGCAGCCGATGCGACGGCGCGCTATCGCATCACCGCCATCGAGCAACTCCAATCGCGCCCCGGCAACCCCACCGAGGTGGCCGCCGTGCTGGCTGCCGGGGACGCGGTGTGGGCCGCGTTCGATGTCGACCGAACGGCCTGGAAGCAGAATGCCCGACGGGACGGCGTGATACCCGACTACGTCTCGACGCAAAGTTCCGGGCATGCGGTAACGCTCGACGGGTACCGCACCGAGAACAACTCCAAGTGGTTTCTGGTTCACAATAGCTGGGGACCAGAGTGGGGCGAAAACGGGTACGCCTGGATCTCCGAGCGCATGGTGCAGACGGCGCTCCGCAGCGCTTTTCGCGTGAGAGTGGCGGATGCCGCTCAGGGTGGCACGCCTCCGCCACCCAGTGGCGGCAATGGTTGCCCCGCCGGCCAAGTCCGAGACGCGGTCTACGGTACGTGTTCGACGCCGTGTCAGAGCGGATCGCCTCCAGCTGCAGGAGTCTGCCTGCCTGCACTGCCCGGATGGGGTGCCCCACCGTCGCCCCCGCAGCCCGGTCAACCGCCACCCGGAGGCGGGGGTGGCTGCGCGCAGGGACAAGCTCCGGATCTGATGACCGGCCAGTGTACGAACCTGTGCTCCAACGGCCTACCTGCCATCGGCGGCCTCTGCCTTCCGGGTCAGTAGCCTGACCAGCCGACACGTCGCATTTGGTCCGACGCGACAACCTCGCTATACCTCCATGGCGCGGCTCCGGTCGTAACCCCGGTCAAGCTGGCGAGGGTGCGTCTCGCTCGATACGCTGTCGAGTATCGCTCGCGGCCCATTGCCAGGCTGATCGAAACGTGCCGCTGACGCATCCATGAGCAACAATCAAGAGGAGCATCGATGCACGCCGCTACTCGCTCACTGGCCCTGGGACTTGGCTTCGCTGCCCTGACACTCGTCAGCTGCGCCAGCAAGAAAGACCCTGACCTCTTCGGCGGCACCGGGGGTTCGGGATCGGGCGACGGAGGAGCACCGAGTGTGCCGGATCCTGACGGAACCGAGGCCTGCCCGGCCGCCAGTGGCCCCTGCGGCTCCTTCGAGTTGGTTCCGTACGAAGGTGACGCCGCAGCGATGCGCGCGCACGGCAACTTCATCTACTGGCGAAAGCAAATGCAGGGAGGTGACGCCGGCGAACTGGGGGTGTTCTTGAGAATCCACCGCGATGGAGGCGAGCTGGAGCAACTGGGTCTCACCACCAATCCCCGCGGGCTGGCGGTCGGGGACGCCGGCATGTTCTTCACGTCGGATGAAGGCGTGGGAACCACCCCGCTCGAGGGCGGCCCCATGACGATGTTGGACACAGCCTACGGCATGTGGTGGGACATCGCCGTCGACGACACCCGCGCGTACTACACCGACTACCTGGACGGCTCGGGCGCCTACGCCGTGCCCGTGGAAGGTGGGGCGAACTCCAAGTTGGCCACCTTGAACGGATGCACCGAGATCGTCGAACAGGGCGACTACGTGTACTTCACGGACAACGGGGCAACGGGCCCTGACGTGAGCGGCAACATCTACCGGATCCCGAAGGCGGGCGGCGAAGCGGAAGTGATCTATGGTCCGTCGACACACCGTCCCGAGGATCTGACAGCAGATGGCGACGCTCTCTACTGGCACGAGAATCCGAATGTCATGCGGTTGTTCCATGACACCAGTGATCCGCAGATCGTGTGGACGTCAGTGGGAGACGAGGAAGTGCGTCGCGTGATCCCACACCCCGATGGCATCTACCTCCTGGTCTATGATCGCTATCGCTCGCCCAACAACCACATCGTGCGCTTGGATCGCGATGATCCCACTCAAGCGATTGACGTCGTCGACTTCCAGGACATCACCAGCCTGGTCGTCTCTGGTGCCAACGTCTACTTTAGCGCCATGACCGACGAATACAACGGCATCTTCTTCGCCGATCGCTGCGGGTGTCCGTAGCGGTAGCCACCATCGCCGGCACGCGCTTCCCGGAGCCGAGGCCAGCCAGGACTGGAGCTCCAACTGCAGTGATGCGGCCATCAGCGAGTACCCACGCATCGACACTTCGCTCGGTGGCATTGCCTTCCACTACCCCAGCCAGTCGATCTTCCTGCTGGAGGCCGGCCGGCTGCGCCGCGTCGAGTTGCGTCCCGGCCGACTCGTCGTGGCCACGGTGGGGAATCCCGCGGTGCGGGAGAGAATCCGGGTCTGTTCTACGGCTACCCGTACTGCTGGTCGGAATTCCTCCTGCCGGATGGCGTGGGTGAAGGGCCCAACGCGCAGTGGGCGCATCCCAACTTCATCGACGACGGCACCCACGACGATGCCTGGTGCAAGAACCCCACCAACGTCGTGCCCTCGGTAGTGAGCATGCAGGCTCACTACGCTCCTCTGGACATTCACTTCTATGCTGGCAGCACCTTCCCGTCCGAAGTCGTCGGCGACGCGATCGTCTCGTTCCACGGCTCGTGGAATCGCAGCCCCGCCACCGGATACAAGGTGGTGCGCCTGCCGTTCGATGGCAGCGGCATGCCCAGACGTGATCATTGCAGTGGGCCACGGCGGCTAGCGGCCCACGGGACCCTGGAACAATGGCCTCCGCTGCTCCGGGCGTGCGTGCTCGCAGCGCGCTCGTCCTCGTCGCGCCAGCTCTGCGCGGTGTGTCCACGGCCACCGACCAGGATGAACCAAGTCCAGCGTGGACCTGGTGTCGGGCTTGGATTTCAGGAGTCCATTGTGGTGGCAGCGGTCGCTGGGGCGGAGTTGCGCTCCTCGGGAGGCGCTGCTCCGCTCGCATCGCCGTCGCTGCTTCGGCCGCTGGGCGGCGGAGGCAGGACTCGAGTTCCTAGGATCGACCGGAGAAGAGATCCATTTGGCGGCGGCCGGCTTCGATGCTCAGCGGGGGGAGCGCGGGGCGTGGGCGCGGCTTGCGAGGGGCGTACAGGCCTTCGCGGCGGCACCACTCCAGCATGCGATGGTAGAGGATCTCCCACTGCGGTCCATGATCGAGGTGTTGGAGGTGCGCGAGCTCGTGCACCACGGTGTCGATCAGGGCGGAGTACTTCAACGGACGGCCCGTGCGCACGTTGACCAGCCGGACGCGGATGCGGCCGTCGTCCCAGCAAAGTCCGTAGCGATCCGCGGCTTCGGCACGATCGGCATCCAGGTTGAACTCGGGAAGCCCGAAGCGCTCGGCGATCCGGGCTGCGTCCTGGCGCAAACGCCTGATGAGCTCGCGATACTGGTCCACCTCGAGCCCACCCCGGCTCGGCTGGGGCCGAGCAAACGCCAGGCAGAGCTGCGGATCGGATCGACGCGCCATCGATGACCGGCTTACCACGAGAGTCTCGGCTGGTGGAGTTTTCGCGGAGCGACGACAGCCTTGATCCATGTTTCGGCGGCCGCCAGCGACCGCCGAAACATGGGATGGTT
>CAZSVU010000067.1:0-29629 GCA_964610275.1 uncultured Polyangiaceae bacterium
GGAGTGTTGCCACAGCCCGCCAGCGTTCGCCTGGAGGAGTACGTCAACTACTTCAGGTACGACTACCCGACCCCGGCATATGACGCCGAGGTCCCGTTCAGCATCTCGCTCGCCGCTGCGCCCAGCATTCTCGACCGTGACACGGTCATGCTTCGCATTGGCATCCAGGGCAAGGCGGCACCGCCGTTCGAGAAGCGCCCTGCCAACCTGGTCTTCCTGGTCGACGTCTCCGGCAGCATGAGCAGCGCGGCCAAGCTGCCGTTGGTGCAACAGGTACTGCTCGAGACGCTCGACGAGCTGGACGGGACCGACACCGTGTCCATCGTGACCTACGCCTCGGGAACCGGCGTGCGCCTGCCACCGACGCCGGTGTCGGACCGGGCGACCATCGAGCAGGTCATCAACGCGCTCAGCGCGGGCGGCAGCACTGCAGGTGCGGCTGGCATCGATCTCGCCTACGAGCAGGCCGAGGCGGCGTTTCTCGAGGGTGGCATCAATCACGTGCTCCTGTGCACGGATGGCGACTTCAACGTCGGCACGTCCAACACCGACGAGCTGGTCACTCTGATCGAGGAGAAGCGCGAGACCGGCATCACGCTCACCGTGCTCGGCTTCGGATCGGGCAACCTCAACGACGGCATGATGGAGGCGATCACCAACGCCGGTAACGGCGTGTACGGCGTGATCACCGACAGCGACCAGGCCACGCGGTATGTCGAGGAGCGCCTGCTGCAAGGAATGACGTACATCGCCAAGGACATGAAGCTCCAGATCGAGTTCAACCCGAACGAGGTGTATGCTTACCGTTTGCTCGGCTACGAGAACCGCGCCATCGCCGACGAGCTCTTCCGCGACGACACCGTGGACGCGGGTGAGGTGGGCGCGGGCCACCGAGTGACGGCGCTTTACGAGCTCGTGCTCCCTGGAATGGAGATCCCGCTGCCCGAAGGTGCTCCAGCACCCAAGGACGGTGACCCATACTCCGGTGAGGTGGAGGTTTCTGCGGACGATCTGGTGCTGGTCAAAGTTCGCTACAAGACCCTGGACGCGACCGCGGACGACCCTGCGAGCGAAGTAGCCACCAGCCTGGCTCCGGCGGACGTGGCCGAGAGCTACACCGCGCTGGACGGCGACTTCCAGTGGGCGTTGGTGGTGGCGTCGTTCTCCGAGATCCTCAAGGAGAGCCCGTATGCTGATCCGAGCCAGCTCGACTTGATGGCCCAAATCATCTCGAACCCGGAGCATGCTCCGGACGCTGACCGATCTGAGTTCGTGACGCTGTTCGGCACAGCTCGCAGTCTTCTCGGGCCCTAGCGCCCGCCTTCATAGTCCACCTCCAAGCCGACCCGGCGTCGGCGGTCCTAGACCGCCGGCGCCAAACTATGTCCGGCAGTCTTCAGCGTGCCGGGTGGGTGGGTGTGGTGTGCGCACCACACGCTCCACCGACGGCACACGCGCCGTTGCGAACGCGCAGCCGTCATGGCGCAGACTGGCACACGCCGAACGTGTCGGGTGCCGCCCGACTTCAGTTGCACAGCGTAGGACGCGAGATCTGCCGTGGCACACCCCGCGGGCACGCGGGTTGCAGTTGGGGGGGTGGAGGTTCAGGGGTATGCAGACCAATTGCATCAGCTGGGTTGCAGTCGCCGTGTCCGTCGCGGGTCTGGTGGTTGCGTGTAGCTCGAGCACCGACGACCCAGCGCAGTCGTCGGACTTGGGCGACGACGGCGGTGCAGGGGCAGCCGCCGAGAACGCCGCCGGAGCTCCAGACTCCGCCGCGGGCGGGGCAACGCCGGCCGAGTCCGTTGCGGGAAGTGCCGGAGCTCCCGGAGTCGGAGGCACTGGAGTCGGAGGCAGTGGCATGGGTGGCACTGGCGCCGGAGGCGCCGGAGTCGGAGGCACCGATGCCGGAGGCGCGGTGGGATCCAGCGGTGCCCCTCCGGATCTCGGGGGATCTGGGGGCGCAAGTGGTGGGTCTGCCGGAACCGGGGGCGCGCTGCCAGGCACAGGTGGACTCACCGCCATCGGAGGCGCCGGACCGGTCGTGTGCGAGTCCCCGGACTATAGCTTCGGCGGCTCCATGGGCACCGGCGGCGACAGTGCGGCCAGCGGGGGCGCCATGGGCAGCGGCGGCAGCGGCACCGGCGGCAGCGGCGTCGGCGGCTCCGCATCGGGTGTCGGCGGAGCGCTCATTCCTCCAGTGGGCAGCGCCGGTGCTGCCGGCTCCGATTCCGGAGACACCTTCATTCCAGTCGGAACCAACCCGTTCACGGTGGCGACGTATGATCCGCTGTCGACCTTCGCAGCCGACGTGGATACCGCCAGCTACGACATCTTTCGACAGTACCTGGCCGCGGGTTCGCTGCCGCAACCGGCGAGCGTCCGGCTGGAGGAGTACGTCAACTACTTCACCTACGATTATCCGGCTCCCGCCCACGACGCCGAGGTCCCCTTCAGCATCTCGCTGGCTGCCGCGCCCAACATTCTGGACCGCGAGACCGTGATGCTCCGGGTGGGGATTCAGGGCAAGGCCGCGCCACCGTTCGAGAAGCGACCCGCCAACCTCGTCTTCTTGGTGGACGTTTCCGGAAGCATGGGCAGCCTGGAGAAGCTGGGCCTGGTGCGAGAGGTGCTCCTGCTCACCTTGGACGAGCTCGACGCCACTGACACCGTCTCCATCGTCACCTACTCGACCACGGCCGAGGTTCGCCTGCCGCCCACGCCGGTCTCGGATCGCTTGAGCATCGAGCTGGTCATCAACGCACTCTGCGCCAGCGGGAGTACCGCCGGTGCCGACGGCATCGGCATGGCCTACGAGCAGGCCGAAGCCGCGTTCATCGACGGTGGCGTCAACCACGTGCTGATGTGCACCGACGGCGACTTCAACGTCGGTCCCTCGAGCACCGACGAGCTGGTGGCCCTGATCGAGGAGAAGCGCCGGACCGGCATCACACTCACCGCGCTCGGCTTTGGCTCCGGCAACCTCAACGACGGCATGATGGAGGCGATCACCAACGCCGGCAACGGCGTGTACGGTGTGATCACCGACAGCGATCAGGCGGCGCGCTACGTTCAGGAGCGGCTCCTGCAGGGCATGACGCACATCGCCAAGGACATGAAGCTGCAGGTCGAGTTCAACCCGAACGAGGTGTACGCCTACCGTTTGCTCGGCTACGAGAACCGGGCGATAGCGGACGACCAGTTCCGAGACGACACCGTGGACGCAGGAGAAGTCGGGGCGGGGCACCGCGTGACGGCGCTTTACGAGCTGGTACTACCCGGAACGGATATCCCACTCCCCGAGGGCGCGCCGGCACCCAAGGACGGCGATGCGTACTCCGGTGAGGTGGAAGTCCTTCCGACCGATCTGGTGTTGGTCAAGGTTCGCTACAAGACCCTCGACGCGACCGAGGACGACCCGGCGCTCGAAGTCTCCACCAGCCTCGCTCCCGCCGACGTGGCCGAGAGCTACACCGCGCTGGACGGGGACTTCCAGTGGGCGTTGGTGGTGGCGTCGTTCTCCGAGATCCTCAAGGAGAGCCCGTATGCTGATCCGAGCCAGCTCGACCTGATGGGTCAGATCATCGCGGGTCCGGACCACGCCGCGGATCCGGATAGAGCCGAATTCGTCTCGCTGTTTGGCACAGCTCGCAGTCTTCTCGGGCAATAGCGCCCGCTTCATAGTTCACCTCCAATCCGACCCAGTGCCGGCGGCGAAAAACCGCCGGCACTGCTTTGTCTCGAGTCTGCGGCGGGACCCGGACACGTCGAGCGGCGTGCCGAGCAGCGCGCGTGACGGACTGTCGCCGAGGCTGGTGCCGTGCTCATCCCACCCCCCCTGGCTCAGTCTGGCACAAGCACGTTCGGCGGCAGCGCGCCAGTCCAGGCGACCAGTGACAACCTCCGAGCAAGATCATTGGCACAGACCATGGGCACGCGGGTTGCATCGCGGGGGGGGCGGAGGTTCATGCCATGCTGACCAATCGTGCAATCATGATTGCGGTCGCCGTGTCCATCGCAGGGCTCGCGGCTGCCTGTGGATCTGACACGGGCAAGGACACGCCGTCCCCGTCATCCACGACGGGTGACGATGACGACGACGCGTCCTCGACTGAGAACGAAGTCGACGGCGGATTGCCCGCCATCGACGACACCCCGGACGGCGCGGTGAACGAAACGGGTGGGTCGGGATCGGAGGCGATCACCGGTAGGGGAGGAGGCGCCACCAGCGACGGAACGGAACAGGGCTCCGGGGGAACGACACAGGGCTCTGGCGGAATGATGCTCGGCTCCGGTGGTGCGATGTCCGGCAGCGGCGGCGCATTGGCCGCCTCTGGAGGCAGCATGGGCACCGGAGGCGACATGGGCACCGGAGGAAGCGGTGTGGGTGGCTCAGCTTCGGGCGTTGGAGGAGCGCCGACCGGAGCCGGCGGTGCCGCCCCTTCCGCCAGCGCCGGCGCCGCGGCAGCCGACGAAGAGGGTGGCGCGGGAGAGGGCCCTGGAGCTGCCGGCTCAGCCGGTGCCGGACCGGACGATCCGCCCGTCTCCATCGCGAGCAACCCCTTCACGCTGACGTCCTTCGACCCGCTGTCGACGTTCGCCGCCGACACCGACACCGCCAGCTACGACATTTTCCGGCAGTACGTGTCCGCGGGGAGTCTGCCCCCGCCGGCAACCGTCCGCCTGGAAGAGTACGTCAACTACTTCACGTACGCGTATCCGGCGCCGGCGTACGACGCCGAGGTTCCGTTCAGCATCTCGCTGGCCGCCGCGCCGAACATCCTCGACCGCGACACGGTGATGCTTCGCGTGGGAATTCAGGGCAAGGCGGCGCCACCCTTCGAGAAGCGACCCGCCAACCTCGTATTCCTGGTGGACGTGTCCGGCAGCATGGGCAGTGCCGACAAGCTTCCCTTGGTGCAGCAAGTGCTCCTGCTCACCTTGGACGAGCTCGACGCCACCGACACCATCTCCATCGTGACCTACTCCAACACCACTGAGGTCGCGCTACCTCCGACCCCGCTGTCCGACCGCGCGGCAATCGAGCAAGTCATCCACTCCCTCGCTGCGGGTGGCGGAACCGCTGGTGCCGACGGGATCAACCTCGCGTACTCGCAGGCCGAAGCTGCGTATATCGACGATGGGGTCAACCACGTGCTGCTCTGCACCGACGGCGACTTCAACATCGGTCCCTCGAGCGACGCCGAGCTGTTGGCACTCATCGAAGGGAAGCGAGCGACGGGCATCACCCTCACCGCGCTCGGGTTCGGCATGGACAACCTGAACGACTCCATGATGGAGGCGGTAACCAATGCCGGGGACGGCACCTACGGCGTGATCAGCGACAGCGACCAGGCCACACGCTATGTCCAGGAGCGCCTCCTGCAAGGCATGACGTACATCGCCAAGGACATGAAGCTCCAGATCGAGTTCAATCCGAACGAGGTCTACGCCTACCGTTTGCTCGGCTACGAGAATCGCGCGATCGGCGATCAGCAGTTCCGCGACGACACCGTGGATGCCGGCGAAGTGGGAGCGGGGCACCGGGTCACGGCACTGTACGAGCTGGTGATGCCGGGAGTGGAGATCCCGCTGCCCGACGGAGCGCCGGCCCCCACGGGCGGAGACCCGTACTCGGGTGAGGTCGAGATATCCGCTGACGACATGGTGCTGGTGAAGGTTCGCTACAAGACGCTGGGCGCGACCGCCGAGGACCCGGCAGAGGAGGTCTCCACCACCCTGGCTCCGGCGGACGTAGCCGAGAGCTACACGGCGCTGGACGGTGACTTCCAGTGGGCGCTGGTGGTGGCGTCGTTTGCCGAGATCCTCAAGCAGAGCCCCTACGCCGATCCAAGTCAGCTCGACCTGATGGGTCAGATCATCTCGGGTCCGGACCACGGCGCGGACCCGGACCGAGCCGAGTTCGTCACGTTGTTCGGCACGGCCCGCGGTCTTCTCGGGCAATAGAGTCCGCCGGGGCAGTGCACCCTCAATCCGCCGAAGCGCCGGCGGTTTCGACCGCTGGCGCTGCCAGTTGCGTCGACCGCGTGGTCCCCCGCTGGTGGCCGGTTGGGGGTGGGGTTGCACTCCCATCTGGGGTGGTTATTCATGGTGTTCGAGGCCAAGACAGCCTCAGTCACCCGCATCGAACGCCAGCCTTGCCTTCGATGCAAACCGGCGGCGGCGCCAAGTTGACGCCACCCCCCGAGGCCAGCGCGGACGAGCCGAGAGCGCGTGCAGGCACGGTCCGACTCCGACCCAGCGCTGCCCCCCACCCAGCAGAACCATCCCAAGCGCAGGAGGCACATCATGTTGACCCTATGGAGACCCCACCACGACCTGTTTCGCTGGAGCCGTGAGCTCGATCGCCTGTTTGACGCAGAGCCTGGCAACGGCGATTCTCGCGCTCTCAGCCCGGCCGTAGACATCGACGAGGAAGAGAACCGCTTCGTCATTCGCGCAGACCTGCCCGGCATGAATCAGAAGGACATCGAGGTTCGCGCACACGAGGGCACGCTACTTCTGGCCGGCAAGCGCGAGTCCAAGCAGGAGGAGAAGAGCGCGACCGGCTACTACCGAGAGCGCCGGTACGGGTCGTTCGCCCGCAGCTTCAAGCTCGGCAGCAACGTGGACGACTCGAAGATCGAGGCGGCCTACGAGAACGGAGTGCTCACCGTCATCCTTCCCAAGAAGGAAGAAGTCAAACCGCGCCAGATCCCGGTGCACTCGGCCTGATCACGTCGATGCGTGCCACCCGGTCCCACCCACCAACGCCATGACCCAACAGCCCCGTTCCGCACCCAGCGGCATGGGGCTGTTGCTTGCGGGCCACGGACCGTCGCGCCGTGCGGTTCAACTGACGGTCCGGACCTTTCGGTCGCTCAGGCTGCCATGATCGCGCGAATCCACAGCTCACGTGTCAGGAGAGGATGACGAGCCGAGCCAAGTCGACCGATACTCCAGGCACCGTGATGAGACATCTCGTTCTCTGGGGTTCATTGTTGCTCTCTGCCTGCGCGGGACCGTCTGCCGAGGCGCCGGGTTCCGAAGCTCCAACGGCCGAGGCCGAGTCCGAGGCGAGCCCGAAGCCGCCCGCTGTCGATTCGACCGTGGCCCCGACCGCGGAAGCGACTCCCACCGAACCGAAGCCGCTCACCCGGCCGGCGGAGCCGCTCAACGTGATCCTGCTGGTGGTGGACGCCATGCGGGCGGACATGCCCTGGGCGGGATACCCCAGGCAGACGGCACCGAACCTGACCGCAGTGGAGAAGGAGAGCGTCAGCTACACCCAGGCCCACAGCGTGGCGAGCTACACGGCCAAGGCAGTGGCCGCGCTGCTCTCCGGGCAATACCCGTCATCGCTCAAGCGCAGCGGCTACTTCTTCACCAAGTATCCCGAGAGCGACTTGTTCTTCCCAGAGCTACTGCAGCAGGCCGGGATGCACACCATGGCGACGCATGCGCACCAGTACATGAACCCCAAGAATGGATTGGCCCAAGGATTCGTGGACTGGCAGCTGGTGCAGGGCATCTCCTTCCACAACAAGTACGACGCCAATGTCACCAGCGACAAGGTGACCCGGTTGGCCATCAGCCAGCTGGAGGCCGCTCCCAAGGACAAGCGGTTCTTCATGTACGTGCACTACATGGATCCGCACGACACCTACATCAGTCACAAGGAGTCCCCCAAGTGGGGCAAGCGCCAGCGTGACAAGTACGATCAGGAGCTGTTCTTCACCGACCTATGGGTCGGGAAGTTTCTCGATTACTGCCGGCAGCAACCGTGGTGGAAGAAGACGGCACTGGTGGTCACCGGCGACCACGGCGAGGCGTTCGGGGAACACGGGTGCTATCGGCACGCATTCGAGGTTTGGGAGCCGCTGGTGCACGTCCCCCTGTTCTTTCGGGTGCCGGGTGCGACGCCCCGCCGCATCGACGTGCCGCGCAGTCACATCGACTTCGCGCCCACGGTACTGGACTTGATGTCCGTCGAGCCGGCGCCGGAGATGAGAGGAAAGAGCCTCGTGCCCGAGCTGTTCGGGGCCGAGCCGGAAGCGCGCCCGGTGCTGCTGGACCTGCCGGCGGACAGCAACAACATGGAGCGTCGCGCGCTCATTTCGGGGAACTACAAGTTGCTCGTGTACGAGAAGGAGTGGCGCTTCGAGCTCTATGACCTCGCGCAGGATCCCGGTGAGAAGAGCGATCTTCGTAAGCGAGAACCGGAGAAGTTCGCCGAGATGAAGGCGCTCTACCGCAAGGTGTGGGACGCCATTCCGAAGGTGAAGCCGTTTGGCGGCAACAAGCTGATGGGCGGCAGCTACGCCACGGGTCCAGCGGAGTAGGTCACTTTCCGCGTATCCCTGGACCCAAGAACGGCACGAAGCGCACGGCCGTGAGCCGGTCGCTGACCAACGCTGCTGGACCGTCACCGGCCTCGACGCGCCTCCAGAGCTCGAGCCACTGAGCGTCGTCCTGAGGACCGACCGGGATCACGAGACGGCCCCCGACCGCGAGTTGGTCGAGCAATGGCTGGGGGACCCGGCCCGGGGCGGCCGTGACCACGATCACCTCGAAAGGAGCCTCTTCGGGCCAACCCCGGTAGCCATCACCGGTGAACACGACCACTCGGTCCGGACCGTAGCCGGCCAGCTTCAGGTTCCGCTTCGCCGAATCCGCGAGCGCGGGAATGTATTCGATACTGAACACCTTGGCGCAGACTTCCGCCAGCACCGCCGCCTGATAGCCGCTGCCCGTGCCGATCTCGAGGCAACGATCTCGCGGCTTGGGCGATACCGCCTGGGTCATGTAGGCCACGATGTAGGGCTGGCTGATGGTTTGCCCGTGACCGATCTCCAGGGGGCGGTCCGCGTACGCTGCGCCGCGAGCCAGTAGTGGAACGAACAGGTGCCGCGGGACCTTGCGCATGGCCGCGAGCACGCGCTCGTTGCGGATGTCGCGGCGCTCCATGCTCTCCCGCACGAGCTCCTGCCGCTGGAGTTGGTAGTCGCGCTCGGTGCGATCCCGGTCGCACGCGTTGTGCAGCACGCAGCCGCCGAGCAGCCACCCCATCGCGACCAGCCACCTCACGCACACAGGATGCGACATCTGCTGCAGAGGTCAATCGCTGCCCACCCGTGGCTTCCAGTGTCGATCCACGTCCCGCCTTTCCCTGTGTGCAACCCGCGGATGGGGTTCGAGCCGATCCCTGCTATCCTCATGGCCACCGCAGATGTCCACTGCCGGGGCCGAGAGTTTTCGACTTCCGCCTACCAGGTCATCCCCAGCGGGCGGGCTACGCGCGCCCTCCGCCACTGCTTTGCCGCGGCGCCCGCGGAGAAGTTCCGCAATCGGCGCTGCTGGGGAGACCTCAACGACACCTCCCACTTCCACATCGACTACCACGGCGACCTGTTCACGGGCCTGTGCGTCGGATTGGCGCCGGCCAGCGTTTTTCTTACCCCGTTCCGTTGCAGCGCCGTCTCCCCCCCCCCCCGGCAGCGCCCCCTGGAGCTTCTGCGAGTTGCCTGTGCAGACGCGGCAGCTCTGGCTGCGCACTGAAGCCCTCTGTGCCGCGTCCGGGGTTGCAGCAGAATCCGTAAGCGGAACGGACTTGTGGCTAATGGTCAGCCCGCTCGTGGGGCGGGGTCTGGCGATCAGAGGAGCACCGGCACGCGCCGCCAGAGGGTCACTCCCCGGCGCGTGATGCGGCACTTGTACGCCAGGATCTCCACCCCGGCCTTGGCTGCTCGGCGCAGGGTGGCCCCGTACTCGGGATCGATGAAGTCCGCGGGCTCGACCGAGCGGGCGTCGTTTCGGCTGGCGCAGAACAAGAGCACGGCGCGGTGACCGGCGCCGCGGATCTGCATCAAAGCGTCGAGGTGCTTGGCGCCCCGCGTGGTGACGGCATCCGGAAACGCCGTGCGACCTCCGCCCAGCGCGAGCGTGGCGGACTTGACCTCGACGTAGCAATGGCGCTGCCCTCGAGTCAGCAGGAAGTCGAGGCGGCTGTGATCGCGCCAGCGCGCTTCGCGCTGCACGCGAGAGTACTGACGCAACTCTTGCACCACACCGCCCGCCAAGGCTTCGGCCACCACCGCGTTGACGCCTACGGGGTTCACGTAGATGCGCGTGCGGCCTCGCTCGGCGACCTCCCACGTCCACTCCAGCTTGCGTGCCGGGTTCCCGGAACGCGTGAGCCACGCACGGGTTCCTGGCTTCAGGCAGGTCAGCATCGAGCCGGGATTCGCGCAGTGCGCCGTGACGGTTCGTCCGTCGTCCAGCCGAACGTCGGCCAGAAAGCGCTGGGTGCGCCGGAGCAGGAGCCCCGGTGAAATGGGCGCGGAGAAGTCCACGGAAAGGTCAGAAGCACGAACGCCAAACCTGGGTCAAGCGTTCAGCAGTACCTCCGCAGGTGTCCGCGGTCCGGCGCGAGCAGGCCAGGGCAAGCGACAGCTGGTGCCGTCCCGCCTTGCATCCTCCGGAACCCGACGCGATAAGCGGCCCATGGTTCCGGCGAGCACGCAGACGGTCTTCGCCGTCTTTCGGGATGCGATCGAAGCTGACGAGCCGGGGGGTGACGGCCCGCTTTCACGCGGAGTCCTCCTGGAGCGGTCCGGGTTCGACGACGCCGCTCTCGACGCAGAGATCGACCTTCTCCAGAAGATGGTCCTGATCATCCGGCCCGACCCAGACGTAGCCGCCTGGAAGCTCACCCCACTGGGTGCCGCGGCCTGCCAGAACTCGAAGACCTGGGAGACCCTCTTCCGTCGTTGAGCAGAGCGTGCCGCGGCAACGGTTGGGTCGGGCGCTCGATGCGCGAGGCGCCGTGTCGGCGAAGCCGCTCATTTTCGCTCCGTTGCCGTGGATTTTCCGCAACGACCGCGTGGACTTGGCGCTGTGCTGGGCGCCGGCTCCGAACGCTTGCAGCCCCCGTGCGGCTTCTTGCATGGCCGTGCCGCTTCGCCTCGTCACATCGCCCCCCAACGCGACGCCCACTCCGTACCGGCCCGCCAATTCATGCCGGAATCGTTCGGATTGCGTGCCTCCTCCGGGGCGTTTGCTGCACTACATAGAGTGGGCAATTGGCGGCTGTCGTCGGACACGAGTCGGGACCGCAGAATCTCCCCCGTGCTCGACGATGGCTTTCGGAGATATGACGATGCAGAAGAGGCTTGGCTTTCTGGGCGGGCTGTTGGCAGTGGCGACGCTCGGCCTCGCTTGTGGTGAGGAAGGGGACGGCTCCAGCGTCGACTGTCCCGTCGGGCAGACCGCTTGTGATTCGCAGTGTGTGACCCTCGAAACCAACAGTCTGCACTGTGGAGGCTGTGATCGCGCTTGCGTGACGGGCAGCCAGTGCATGGCCGGCGGTTGCGTCTGCCAGGTGGGACTGACGGCCTGCGGAAACGTTTGTGCGAACCTCGGCACGGATGGCGCCAACTGCGGCGCTTGTGGCAATGCCTGTCTGGCGGACGAGGTCTGTTCGGCTGGGTCCTGTCGTGCGAGCTGTCCCGTCGGGTCGACGCAGTGTGACTCCAGCTGCGTCAACACCGACACCGACCCGAGCAACTGCGGCGGATGCGGTACGGCCTGCGCAGCAGGCGAGGCGTGTGTGAACGGACTCTGCGGTTGCCCGGCTGGGCAACAGGAGTGTTCAGGGTCCTGCGTGGACACGCTGACCGATCCGTCCAACTGCGGCACCTGCGGCAATGTGTGCACGGACGGCGCGACTTGCACGTCCGGGCTATGCACGGGCGGCACGCCCAGCGGCAGCGGCGGCGGCAGCTCCACCGGCAGCGGCGGCGCGAGCTCGACCGGTACCGGCGGGAGCGGGGCGGTGGACGACCTCGAGCCCTTCAGCTTCTTCATCACCAGCCTGGAATCGCTGCGCACCCTCTCCGGCAACCAAGACGGGTTCGGGGGGGACTTCCGCTATGGCGAAGCCACGGGCCTGGCGGGCGCCGACAAGATCTGCGCCGAGATCGCAGAGATGTCGATGCCCGGGTCGAGCGCCAAACAGTGGCGCGCGTTCTTGAGCGTGACGTCGGGGCCCGACGGTCAGCCCGTGAATGCCATCGACCGAGTGGGGTCGGGGCCCTGGTACGACCGCCTGGGCAGGGTCCTGGCCATGACCGTGGACGACCTGCAGAACACGCGACCGAACAACGCCGACCCGGAGATCGTCGATGACCTGCCCAACGAGTACGGCGTCCCGAACAGCAACCCCGACGGGACTGGCTCGGTCGACAATCACCACATGCTGACCGGCAGCGACACGAACGGTGAGCTCTACACCAACGATCAGGGCGACACGTGCAACGACTGGACGAGCGCCGTGGGCAACACTGGCCAGCCGCGCTGTGGCATGTCGTTTCCCAGAAACATGGGCGGCGGCGGCATGGGCGATGAGGGATCCCACTGGATATCCGGGTACACCGCCAACGGGTGCGCCCCGGGCGTGAGCCTCACACAGGACGGCGCTGGAGACCGAAACATCCTCACGGTGGGCGAAGGCGGTGGGTACGGCGGATTCTACTGCTTCGCGCTGACGCCCTGAGCGACGCGACCGCGCGGCATCCACAGGTGGGTTGCCTGGCGCGGTGCGCCCCACGTCGTCCGCGGCGACAGCATCGCGTGTCTGAAGTGTTGCAGTGGCCTCGGAGCAATCGTGCGCAACGGTGGCGGGCTGCCAAGGTGGGGGGATGGGCGCCAACCGACTCTCGTGGTAGAGGCCCTGCACGGTTTCCAGCGAGCGAGGATGACGATGTGGGGCAAGCGGGGATTCTTGGCGAGTGCGCTGCTCGGTGCAGCAGGTCTGATCGGTCCGGGATGCGGCGGCGGAGGAGGCGGCTCGGCGCCGTGCGAGAGCGGCGAAGCCAGGGACTGTCAGTGCGATGACGGGAGCTTCGGGCAGCAGGCGTGCGAGGACGACGGGAGCGCGTGGGGGGAGTGCGAGTGTGACGGCGATGGCGCGGCTGGCACGACCGGCAGCGGGGGCAGGGGATCGGGCGGCAGTGGACCCGAGGGGAGCGGGGGTGACGCCGGCGGCAGCGGGCCAGCCGGCAGTGGCGGCGCGGCTGGGTCCGGCACCGTTGGCGGCGCGGCGGGAACGGCCGAAACCGCGGGCGGCGCAGCGGGGCTCGAGTCAGTGAGCGGCGGCGAGGGAGGTGGCACGGCCGGCACGACGGGCGGCGGTGCTGGAGGCGGTGCTGGCGAGGGCGGCGCAATGGCAGGCAGTGCGGGCGAGCCGGCGGAACTCGCTGGCGCTGGCGGCGGCAGCGCGGGCGCGTCTGCCGGGGCAGGGGGCGTCGAAGACGTGGGTGGAGCTGCGGGCGCTGCTGGGATATCAGGCTCGCCGGGTTCGGGCGGCGACGCCGGTGGTCCCACGCTGGCTCCGGAAGGACCATCTTGCGTCGGCATGAGCGGTACCGAGTGCAACGGCGAGAGCTGCTGCACCACCATCGTGGTGCCTGGCGGGACGTTCCCCATGGGCCGTGGCACCGAGACTTGCTCGGGCTGCGCAGACGGGTGTCCAGCAGGGATGACCTGCGGCGCCGACGAACAGCCCGAGCACTCCGCCGTGGTGAGCAGCTTCGCGCTCGACAAGTACGAGGTGACCGTGGCGCGGTTCCGCGCTTTCGTGGAGGCTGGCGGTGGTACCCAGGGTAGCCCTCCCTGGGTGGGTACTGGGGCTCACCCGCTGATCGCTGGGAGTGGATGGGACAGCGCGTGGAACGCGGACTTGGCCGCCGATCAGGCCACGCTCGTCAGCAGACTCACCTGCGGGACTGGGAGCGGCAGCGCCACGTGGACGTCCAGTCCCGGAGCCAACGAGAGCTGCCCGATGAGTTGCATCAATTGGTACGAGGCGTTTGCGTTCTGCATCTGGGATGACGGACGCCTCCCCACTGAGGCGGAGTGGGAGTACGCGGCTGCTGGTGGAGACGAGAACCGCGTCTACCCGTGGGGAAACACCGTTGTTGAGCCACTGCCCGCAAACTACAATCTAATCCAAAGCAACAGTTTCTTTGCCGTGGGCAGCTACGCTGACGGCAACGGTCGGTGGGGTCACGCCGACCTGGCCGGGAGCATGTCCGAGTGGGTGTTCGACTGGTACGCGTCCGACTGGTACACGACCAGTCAGACCGGCTGCGTAGACTGCGCCAACCTCACGCCCGTCACCACCCACCCGTCACGCGGTGGCGACTGGGCCGCCAATGCCTCGGCCATCCGCGTGACGGGCCGGCCTGGCGGCAACCCAACTGCCCGTGGCCTCGGAATGGGTTTCCGTTGCGCCCGGGACGCGCCATAGGTGGTCCGGTCGGGCAGAGCAGCGGGCAGCCCAACGCTGAACCGCTAGCCGACCATCGCAACACCGCGTCGGTGTGGTTGGGCCACTCGCGCTGGGTGGCATCTCCCCGTCTCCGTCCCGCTACCCCCCTTCCCGCACACTGAGCTCGATCTTCCAGCGCTCACCGGGTTCGAGCGGCTGCAGTGGCACGGCTTCGAGCAGTAGCGTGCCTACCGGGGTGATTGACGCGCTCAGGTGAATGGGCACCACGTCGCCCTCCTCGCGGCCTTCGGAGGGCAGTGTGATCTCGATCGGTGCGAGCTCTTGGAGCTCCTCCGACGTCCAGTCTTCGAGCTCGGTGCCGGCCTGGTCGTCGCGACGCACGCTGGAGCCGAAGAAGCGGAAGCGGACCGGCTCGCCCACCACTAGACCCAGCTGATGGGGTGGAAGTTTGGCGTCGGTGCCCTCGTCCATGCCGAAGGGGGCAACGCAGAGCGCGGTGATGGGTGGCTCCAAGCCGGGGACCGCAGGCACGGGGCTCTCGATCCCGACGTAGTATGCGTGCGCCGTGCCGCCGCGGATCCTGAGACCGCGGCCTCGACGGACCAAGCCGTAGTAGGCCGCACCTCGCGCCACCGCGAGGTCGAGGTCCACTCCTGGAAGCTCGCGCGCAGGCGGAGCGCCTTCGGCTTCGAGCCAACGGTTGAGGGTCGCGAGCAGGCGATTGCGGAGAAGGTCGGACTTGAGCACTCCGCCGTTGAACAACACCGCAGTGGGACAGAGGAGCGACCCCCAGCCACCTTCCTTGACTCGCCCCTGCAGGACCTTGGCGGCATCGGCTTGTCGCGTGAGGAAGGCGGCGAGGTGGCGGCTGATCGCGGGATCGGCCGCGTAGGGCAGCCCCAGGTGCGTCAAACCGGTGCGCGCTCGCGTGGCAGGCTTGGCCGAGGCTTCGACCTCGGGGAAGAAGCCCTGCACCAGCACCGCCTCGACCTCCTCGCGCGTGAGCTCGCCCCGCACCGCGCTGCCCATCAGCTGCGAGCCTCGGCCGGCTACGGCCATCGGCACCTTCTCGAGATCCGGTTGGCTGAGCAGCACCTCCTTGGCCGTGCGGCAAGTTTGCGTCAGCGACTGCTGCTGCCACTTGTCGAGCTGCTTGCCTTCGGCTTTGAGCTTCGTCGCCACCACGTGGGCGAGCGCCAGGTCCATGTTGTCGCCGCCCAGCAGGATGTGGTCGCCCACGGCGATGCGAAAGAGCTCCAGGTTGCCTTCGGATTCGAGCGTGGCGATTGCCGAAAAATCCGTGGTACCGCCACCGACGTCGATCACCAGCACCACGTCGCCCGTGCCGATGTGCTTTCGCCAGTCGTCGCCGCTGGCCTCGATCCACGCGTACAGCGCCGCTTGTGGCTCTTCGAGCAGCGTGAGGTTCTCGATGCCCGCGGCATACGCGGCCTCCACGGTGAGATCGCGCGCCGCCGCGTCGAACGAAGCCGGCACGGTGAGGATGACCTCTTGCTCGGCCAGGGCGAGGTCGCTCCTGCCCGCGGCGCGCTCCGCTTGCCACGCCTCGGCCAGGTGATCGAGGTAACGCCAGGACGCCTCCACTGGCGAGATGCGTTCGACGTCCTCGGGCGCATCCAGCGGCAGCACGCCAGCGCGGCGGTCGATGCCGGTGTGAGAAAGCCAGCTCTTGGCGCTGGAGATCAACCGCGCCGGAGTCTCGACGCCGCGCGCTCGGGCGTGCTCGCCCACGGCAAACGTGCGGTCCGGATCCCAGGGCAGGCCAAGCTTCCCTTCGCTCTCGTGCGCGAAGTAGACGACCGAAGGGAGCAGCGCCCGGGCTTGGACCTGGCCGGCCGAAACCAACTGTGGCACCGCGAAGACTTCTGGCCGATGCTCGCCGTCCAGGGCCACGCTCGCCATGGCCGTGTGCGTGGTGCCCAGATCGATGCCGATGGCGTGACGGGGTTCGCTCACAGCTCGACCTCGGCCGGCGCCAGGATTCCTAGGTCGTGGCCCTCCATGGCCCGCGGCAAGGTAAACTCTGCGGCACGCCAGCCGCGATGCCGGAGCGTTCCGGTGTACGGCGCCGCGCCCGACACGTTTCCGGTGAGCTTGATGGCGTCGGCGTCGACCTTCTCCAGAGTGACCTGCGCGCCCTCATCTTCAGAGCGAACTGGTTGGATGTCGGCGTGGCTCCCGACGGCGCGGCGGCAGCCGTCGTGCACCACTCGCGCCGCCGCCGCCACGTCCGCGTCGTCGAAGCCGGCGATGTCCTGCTGGATGAAGTCGACCAGGCGCCCCTCACGCTGCAGCAACCCGAGGAGCTGCAGCGCGCCGGTGCGGGCGAGCGCTGCTTCGTCCACCTTGGGCGCGGGAAGCTCGGGCTCCTCGGGCTCGACGTCGTTCGGGTCGCGCGCCCGAAACGCTCGTGCTGCGAACTCGCCGTCGAACAGCACCCGGAAGAAACAGATCCACGCGAACCAGATGCGGGTGGCCAGGGGCAATGAGTCAGTCACGGAGCGGGAGTGTAGCCCCGGACCTCTGTCGCCCTCCGGTCCAAAAAGTTCGCGCTGCGCGAACTTTCGACCCGCTTGCCTGGCTGAAGGCCCTAATAGTTCGCTCTGTACGAACTTTTTGCGCTGCGAGCGCGATGGGAGTTCGCCGTCGGCCCGGGCGCTGCCTCGCAGGGAACGGCGGCGTTGGCGTCGCCGCACAGGTTCAGGCGTTCGCGCAGTGCGGGCTCGTAGAGCTCGAACGTGCGAGCCTTCTCCCGGTTGGCGGCGTGGCGTTCGCCGATTTCCCAGAACGTGAACGCCAGGCTCAGCCCCATCATCCCCAGCCCGACGTAGAGCGGGCTCAGGTCCATGGCCTCGCCAGATTCGCGCGGTGTCGTCACCGGCAAGAGGGCCACACCGGCACCTGCGATGATCAGCCCCCAGCGGATTGCGGACAGTGCATCGGAGGTGCCTTCGCGCGCCTCGGCTCGCTGGGCGGCCTGGGCGGCCGCGGAGGTCCGGGGTACGAGCGGCAGCAGGTCCGCAGCGTGAAAGATGCGAGCGCCGTTCGCCAGGGGCAGCACGCTCGAGGTGTGCGAGCCGCGGACCTTGCCTCCCTTGGGGCCAGTCGATGACTCGGGCGCGGGCTCCACCGGCCTCAGCTCCTGATAGGCCATCATCCGATGCTCCGGCGGGGCGGATGCGGCCGGTGCGCACAGCTCGACGTGTCGGCTGGCGCTGCAGCCAGCCGGCGCCCCCACCAGTGCTGCCAGGAGAGTCCCGGACCGCAACCACTCGGCTCGCCGCTGCCGGACCGCGCGCACCATGCGGCGCGAGTGAACGACAGCCCCGAGCCGCGAGCAAGGACTGTACCGAAGCGGACCGGCTACCCAGCGCCGGCCGGGTGGGTCCCCGCACGCCGCCGTCGGGATCCCCGATGGCGCTCCGCCACTTAGCCGCAGCAGACGTCCGGCTGGGTGGTCTCGCAGTCCTCGGTCAGGGCCACGCGCCAGTGGTGCTCGAAGCACCGGCTGGAGCAGCTCTTGACGCTCATGCCGCAGCTTTCGCTAGTGCTGAAGTCGTAGCCCTCTCGGCAGGCTTCGGTCTCGATGTCACTCACGTCGCCCTGGCAGCACGAGGCCGGGTCGCAGCTCGTGCAGGCACACATCTTGGTGTGGGAGATGCTCGTTCCCGGCTTGGGTGGAGCCTGACGGCGCCCGGACGCCGGCGTCTGTGGGGTCGTCTGGGAGGGGGCAGGGCCTCCACAGGACAGGCCCAGAAGAGCCAGCAGGACTGCGGAGGCCGCCGTCGTCCGGGCGCCGTGGATCAGGCTCACATCCAATGGACACGCTCGGCGCCAGGCCATTGGCCGAGTTGTATCAGTCTGCTCCCCCTTGCGCTTCTGGGCCGGCGTGGACACGTTGCGTCACATGTCGAATGAAAACGGTTCCGAGGGTGGGCGGCCGGACGAGTCCGCGCGCGAAAACGGTGAAGATAGCCCCAGCGCTGCGCGAGATCTGGCCGACGGATTGGATCTGATGATGCGCGCCGCGCGCAAGGCCGTGCGCGGCCTCGACGTGGGTCGGCTGGAGGAGATGGGGCGCAAGGCCAGGGAAAACCTGGAGCGACTCGAACCGAGGGCCGTGAGTGAGATCGGGCGCAAAGCCAAGGAGAGGGTGGAGAGCCTGGATCGGAAGGCCGTGAGCGAGCTGGGGCGCAAGGCCAAGGAGAAGGTGGAGCATCTGGACCGCAAGAAGGTGGAGGACTTCGGTCGCAGGGCGGTGCAGAAGCTCGACCCGCGCAACCTCGAGGAGGTGGCCGAAGAGGCGGGCCGCGAGCTGCTCGGGGTGGTCGAGCGCGTTACCGAACGGCTCGATTCGATGGTTCGCGGCGGCACTGGCCGCCCAAGCCCTTCGCCGCCAGATGTGGAGGAGCGCGAACCGTCGGCCGAGGCGACCGCCAAGGAGGGCGACTCCGGCAGCGAGCCACCACCCGACTCACAACGTCAGCCGCGCGTCCGCATCGAGGAGTGAGCGGCAGACGCGTCTGGCGGGACCTCGCCGCGTGGCGAGATCGGGACGTCCGCTCGGCTCCGGCACGCAGTGCTCGCGAGGCAGGGCGCATGCTCGCCGTCCAGGACGACCGACACGTTGCACTCACCGCCGCGTGCCACTCGCGTTTCGGGGGCCTCGGGGCTATTGAGCCGGGTCATGGGGAACTACAGGCCAGCGGACCTTTCCGCGGTCGAGCTCACTGGGGCATTCTGGAGCGAGCGGCTGGAGACCGTGCTCACCAAGACGATCCCGAGCCAGCACAGAAAGCTCGACGAGCGAGGCCTGCTGGCATCGCTGACGACGCGACATCCCTCGCCAGCGTTGCGCATCCCCCGCGACCAGCGCGGATTCACGCCGCAGATCTTCTGGGACTCGGACGTCGGAAAATGGGTGGAGGCTGCTTCATACGCCCTCGCGCGCCAGCGCAACCCAGAAATCGAAGCTCGAGTGGACGCCATCGCGCACGCGCTCGGTCAGGCGCAGTTGCCCGACGGCTACCTCAACTCTTGGCACATCGCACGCTGCCCGGACGAGCGCTGGACGAACCTACGCGACAACCATGAGCTGTACTGTGCCGGGCACCTGCTCGAAGGCGCCATCGCGTACTTCCAGGCCACTGGCCGGCGGCACCTGCTCGACGTCATGGAGCGGTACGTCGATCACATCACCGAGACCTTCGGCACCGGCGATCAGCAGCAGCGCGGCTATCCGGGGCACGAGGAGATCGAGCTCGCTCTGGTCAAGCTCTACCGCGTGACGGGTGACAGCAGGCGACTGGACCTGGCCGCGTACTTCATCGACGAGCGGGGCCGGGAGCCGCACTACTTCGACGCCGAGGCCCGGGCTCGCGGGGAGGATCCCAAGGCCGCGTGGGGAGGCAACCACGAGTACTCGCAAGCCCACCAACCGGTCCGGGAACAGACCAAGGCCGTGGGACACGCCGTGCGCGCCCTGTACCTGTACTCAGCCATGGCAGATCTGGCTGCCGAGCTCCAAGACGCCGACCTCCGGCGTGCGTGCGAAACCCTGTGGGAGGACGTCACCGGATCCCGCATGTACGTGACCGGCGGGTTCGGCCCGTCCGCGCGCAACGAGGGGTTCACCGCCGACTACGACTTGCCGAACGATACCGCCTACGCGGAGACCTGTGCCTCGGTCGCCATGGTCTTCTGGGCGCAACGCATGCTCCACCTCGACCTCGACGGCAAGTACGCCGACGTGCTGGAGCGCGCGCTCTACAACGGGGCACTGGCCGGGCTGTCACGCGACGGCGAGCACTACTTCTACGACAACAAGCTGGAGAGCGACGGCTCGCACGAGCGTTGGGCCTGGCACGTGTGCCCGTGTTGCAGCATGAACGTCTCGAGACTGATCGCGTCGGTGAACGGATACTTCTACTCGACCGCTGACGATGTGATTGCCGTTCACCTCTATGGCGGTAGCCGAGCCCGACTACGAGTCTGCGACCGTGACGTCATCCTCACCGAGAACAGTGACTATCCGTGGTCTGGGTTCATCTCACTGCGGGTCGATCTTGCCGAGCCCGCGGATTTCGGCCTGAGCTTGCGGATACCCGGCTGGGTGCGCGGCGCGGGTGCCAAAGTCAACGGCACGCGCATCGATGTCGCCGCCCAGACGCGACACGGTTATCTCGAGATCCGAAGACGCTGGCAGTCGGGCGACCGGGTCGAGTTGGAGTTACCGATGCCCGTGCGCAGAATCTATGCGCACCCGGCCGTGCGCGCCGATCGGGGACGCGTGGCCCTGAGTCGCGGCCCGCTGGTGTACTGCTTCGAACAGGTGGACAATCCCACCGCCCCTCTGGGGCTCACCCGGCTACCCCGTGACGCAGCGATCGAGGTGACCGCGCGCGCGGATCTGTTCGACGGCGTCGTGACACTGGTTGCAGATGGCAGCGCGCTCGAATCCGACGACTGGGGGCGCGACCTCTACCGCCTCGAACCCCCACGCACGCGTCCGGCAAGGCTGACCGCCGTCCCCTACTTTCTCTGGTGCAACCGCGGCCCGAACCCGATGCAGACCTGGATTTCGGAGGCCTAGCTGGTTCCCGGCGCTAGATGCGCGGGGAACTGGCGCAACGGTTCTGGGGTCGGGGCCCCTCTCGGACTGACGCCGGAGCCGGCACGCTGAGTCGTGCGACGCGTCTCATGCCGAGAGCGCCTGTTCGCGTCGCGCATTCTGCGCGCCGGATCAGAGGTGTCCGTATCCTCAGTCAGTCGGAGTCCACCGTCGAAGACGGAGACACGGTGCACACTGCGCACACTTGCATACATCGTATGCAGCCCATGTGGCGCGCGGCGAGGAACGCCCGCGTCGCACGGGTCGTGGACCAGAGGTCCAGGTCTCGGTAGTATGGGTAGAATGGGGCGATCTGTCCCGTGGCTCGGCTTGCTGCTCGCAGGGTGCGGGCGCATCGGGTTCGAGAGCCTGATTCCTGACGCCGGTCCTGGTGCGGGTGGCAGCACGGTGATCGGCGGTGCAGCGGGTCAGTCCGGCAGATCGACCGTTGGCGGAACGACCGGTACCGCCGGCGACACGGGCGCAGCGGGTCAGGTCCCCGCCGGTGGCGAGGGCGGGAGCGCGGAGGTCGGCGGCGCCGCTGGCTCGACCGGGGGCAGCGGTGTCGGTGGTGACGTGGGTGTGGCCGGCACCGTGGGCGCCGGTGGCGACGTGGGCGCCGCAGGTGCCGCTGGCCGTGTTGGCGCCGCGGGCGCCGCAGGCGCCATCGGCGCCGGTGGCAGCACCGGCGGGCCTGCCGTTCCCCACTGTTCTGAGTTGCCCTACCTGGATCAGGCGCCGGTGCTCGACGGAACCATCGAAGCGGGGATGATTCTCGAGACGGTCGCGCCGGTGGGGTGGCGAGAACCCAGCACGCCACTGCCTGCTGGTCACGAGATGCGCTACGCCGCCGGCTGGCGACCGGAGGGCCTCTACTTCTACCTCGAGGTCACCGACCCGGACCGGAACACAGCTCCTGCGGGTGAGGACGTCTGGATGGGCGACAGCGTGGAGATCTACGTCGACCACGACGGGTCGTTCGACACCGATCCTCCGTACTACGATGACCAGGGAACTCGGCAGTTCTTCGTCGCAGCGCCGTCCGAGGATGGAGTGCCCGGAACGCGCGCTCAAATCCGCATCCCCATGGGCACATACAACCCCTGGGATGCCGGCTGGATCTCGCTGCCCACGGGCTTCGGTTACGTCGTCGAAGCCTTCGTCACCGCGCCTGATCTGGACCTAGCGAGTTGGTCCCTCGCCGCCGGGCAGGCGGTTGGCTTCGACCTTGCGCACAACGTGTCCGTTCCGCCGGGTGACACGGGTGTGGACGGCAACCGCCTCTCGCAGTACTTCCTGAAGGTCAGGGACCCACTCCAAGGCGAGTCCTTCGACTACCCCTTCATGAACGAGTCGGTCTTCTGCGCCGCGGTGCTGGCAGCGCCTTGAGTCGGAAGATCCCGTTCAGCCTGCTCCGCCGAGAATCCCCGGCGCACTGCCAAGGTCGCTTCGAGCCGTCAAGGAGGACCTAGCCCGTCACGACGACAAGACAGATCCGTGATCTGTCTCCAACCCAGCTCAGCTGCTCTTCTCGCGCTCGAAGCGACCCGTAGGCCCCGACGCGCCACTCACACCGTGGCGTCTTGCTCGCGACTCGACGACCGTGCCGTGGCGCTCGTTCCTGGCTGCACGTCCAGGTGTCCGCGTGTCGGTGGCTGTGCTCGCTCAGCGCACGTTTTGCGGCCGTGTCGTGCTCCAGAGGCCGACATCACTCCGATCACTGCGCCCAAGGTCAATTTTCCAGGCATGGCTCCACGGCAGCGCGCTGCCGTGGAGCGTGGGCCACCGGTGCGGCCCTTGGGCGGGATCCGCGCGCATCCTGGCGGGCGGATCTCAGGCTTCGTGTCGAAGGCACGCTGGCCCGGGCGGCCTCTACGACCGCTGCGAAGTGCGGCACCTGCCCGGGAGTGTAAGGTGGCAGCGATTCCGGCGTTCTGGCTGAGAATGGAGGGCTAGATGTATCGAAACTCGATGGTTCGCATCCTCATGACTGGTTCACTGCTCGCAGCGGTTGGTTGCTCTTCCGCGCAGTACGGAGTGAACGGCCCGCCACGCGGCGTGCCTGCCGGCATCACGGCCACGGGTCAAGGCGAGGTGAGCGCTGCTCCCGAGCTCGCACGCATCACCGTCGGCGTCGAAGCGACGAGCCCGACCGTGGCTCTTGCCATGGCGGAAGCCGCCGAGCGCAGTGCTGCCATCAACCAGACCCTGAAGACGATGGGCGTTGCCGAGGACGACATCAAGAGCGCGGGGTTCACGCTCTACCCCGAGCGACCGGGCTTCTGGCCCCAGCCACCTGGCGGCCCCCCGATGCCGCCCCCCCCGCCAGGTCCGCCTCCAACGGTGAAGGATAGTGGTGCCGAGCCTACTGCGGATTCGGCCGCCGAAGGGGCGCCTCCTGCCATGTCCCAATCGACCACTCGAGCCGACCAGCGGGAGTATCGCGTCATGAGTGGATACGAGGTCACGCTGCGCGATCTCACCCGCATCGGCGAGGTGCTGCAAGCGTTGACGCGTGCCGGCGCCAACAGCGTGGTGGGCATCGCCTGCGACGTACAAGATCGGAAGGCGCTCGCAGGCAAGGCGCGCACCGAGGCCATTGCCGACGCGCAGGCTCGCGCCGCGCAGATCGCCGAGGCCAGTGGCGTGGAGCTGGGCGACATCATCGGTATTGCTGATAGCCAAGGTGAAGGCTTCCCGATGCCGCCCCCGATGGCGGCGCGCATGCAGCACGCCGCCGAGGGAGGCGGTCCCGTACTGCCGATTCAATGTGACCGCGTGCGCATGTTCTACATGGTGACGATGAACTACGAGCTCGGGTGACGAGCGAGCCAACAACGAAGAAGCTCGACGAAGGCGCAGGCGCCAGCGGGAACGCCCGCAGTGGCGTTCAGCCACACTGAAACTCGAACGGTCTCACCGGTGACGTGCTAGGTTAGAAACCTCGCCTTGGCTTTGCTGCGAGCGAGGGAACCATGCTGCGCCATGTGCACCGCCACGGCTATCGCGCCCCCACGGGCGGGCGCGGGCTGGCCTTGGTGGCAAGCGCAGTGCTGTGGGGGACGGCCGGTGCTCTGGCTGGTTGTGGTCGTATCGGCATCGAGTCGCTGGATCTTCCTCCTGCAGGACCAATGAACGAAACGGGAGAGGGGGGAGCGGGTGGAAGGTCCGTACCCACCTGTGACGACGGGATCCAGAACGGGGATGAGACGGACGTGGACTGTGGGGGCACGGCGTGCGTGGCCTGCGATCCGACGTGCAGCGACGGGATCCAGAATCAGGACGAGACGGACGTGGACTGCGGGGGCGGGACGTGCACGGCCTGCGACCCGACGTGCAGCGACGGGATCCAGAACGGAGACGAGACGGATGTGGATTGTGGGGGGTCGACCTGTGCGGCGTGCGAGCCGACGTGCAGTGACGGGGTCCAGAACGGAGACGAGGAGGGCGTGGACTGTGGGGGCGCGGCGTGTGCCCCCTGCCCGTGCACGTGGGGTCCGTTTGGCGCGCCCGAGCTCATTACCGGGCTGGGACTGACTGGCGACCTGTGGAGCGTGAGCCTGTCCGCGGACGGGCTGACGATGTACGTGACCGAGCAGACTTCTGACGGTGCCAACATCTACGTGGCGACACGGCCGGATCGAGGAACGGTCTTCTCGGCAGCGACCCTGGTCCCGAACGTCAACACCACCAACCTGGAGTGGACGGTGCACCTGAGCGCAGACGAGCTGACACTCTACTTCTCCTCGGATCGACCCGACGGAGTGGGCGGTCAGGACCTCTGGCTCTCGACGCGTCCCGACAACGCAGCTCCGTTCTCGGACCCCAGCTTGGTGCCGGTGGTGAACAGCACGGACGACGAGCTGCGTCCCACTCTCACCGAGGACGGGCTCTTGCTGGCGTTTGCCTCGGATCGGGCGGGAGGCGCAGGGGGCCAAGATCTGTGGCTTTCGCAGCGCGCGAGCACGCAGGACGCCTTCTCCAGTCCCGTCAACATCACGCAGCTCAACTCGACCGGATGGGATGCTGGGCCCGCGTTTTCAGCGGACGGATTGACGATTTACTACGCGTCGGATCGCACGGGCAGTGTGGGGCAGACCGACATCTGGTACGCAACCCGGCCAGACCCTGCGAGCCGTTTCGACGATCCCCAGAATCTGGATGTGGTGAACACCGACGGCTATGACGCGGGACCGGCGCTCACTGTGGACGGAAGCGAGCTGTTCTTCTCGTGCACCACGTCTGGGACCCGGGAGATCTGGCGCTCGCAGCGCGAGTGCGTGCCCTGACGCACGCTGCCCAAACTGGGGGCCGCTGGCGGGGACCGCCGGCCCGCGGCGTGGAATGCGGGGATCTAGGCGGCACCCGTGAGTATGGGCGCCCGAATCACGTCCAAAACGGGTCAATATGTATACTAACAGTATACACATACTTAACGTGGAAGTGCAAAACAGCGCGACAATTGGCGGAAGACACGTAACCCTAACTGGGTGACTGACACTGACAGAGTAAACGTATTCGAGTACCTCGACTACCGCGAGTTCCTTCGGGACTTCTACCAGCAGAAGAAGGCCACCGAGTACGGGTTCTCCTACCGGGCCTTCTCGCGGCGGGCGGGTCTCCGGTCCACCAACTACCTGAAGCTCGTGATGGAGGGGGAGCGGAACCTGACGCCGGAGATGGCGCACCAGTTCGCCCACGGGTGTGGGCTGGAGCACCGCGCCGCCGACTACTTCTGCGAGCTCGTTGCCTTCAATCAGAGCGGGAGCGCAGCCGAGCGCAACCGGTGCTACCAGCGCCTGTCGCGGTTCAAGCAGTACCGCTCCATTCACCAACTGGACGCGGCCCAGGCCGCCTACCACAACCACTGGTACACCCCCGCGATCCGCGAGCTGGTTGCGCGCGCGGACTTCAGCGAGGATCCCAAGTGGATCGCCCGCACCCTCAGGCCCCGCATCAGTGCCGACGAGGCCGAGCGCGCAGTCGGCACCCTCGTCTCGCTGGGACTGCTGACGCGGGACGAGCAGGGCAAGCTGCGGCAGTCCGAGCCCCTGGTCACGACCGGAGCCGGACCCCTGGGGCACCACATCGTGAACTATCACCGCGCGATGCTGGAGCGCGCGGCCGACGCTCTCGACAGTGTGCCGCGGGACGAACGTGAGATCTCCAGCGTGACCCTGTGCGTGAGCCAGGACGTGCTCTTGGATCTCAAGGAACGCATTCGCGAGTTCCGTCGAGAGCTCTTGCAGGCGGCCGAGCTGGGTGGCGATCCGGAGCGCGTCGTCCAAGTCAACTTTCAGCTTTTTCCCTTGTCCGAACCGAAGGAGACCGAGTCATGAAGAGGTGGCAGAACGCGCTGTTTGCGCTGGGTGCGGCGTCCCTCACCGTTCACTGTGCCAACACCGGAACCGAAACCGACAACCCGGCCGGCCCCGAAGGGATCGAGCTGCGCCGATCCGAGCTCTCCTACCTTGCCGACGTGCAGGTCCCGGCGGACGACCAGCAAGCACTGCGCGACGCCAATCGTGCGTTTGCGCTCGACCTGTACGGTACGGTCGCCGGTGCTGCGGCCGCGGACGAGAACGTCTTTCTCTGTCCCCTCAGCATCTCCACTGTGCTCAGCATGACCTACGCCGGGGCTCGCGGTGACACCGCGACCGAGATGGCCTCGGTGCTGCACTGGGAGCTTGCGGCGGAAACCCTGCATCCGGCCATGAACGCCCTGCACCAGGCCCTGCAAGCCGGGACCGAGAACACCGCGGTGCGATTCGACACCATCCACTCAATTTGGCTCGCAGAGAACCACGCCACGGCCGACCCGTTCCTCGACGTGCTGTCCCAGCACTACGACACCGGGGTCTACCTGGTGGACTTTGCGGGGGACTCCGAGGGGGCACGCCAGAGCATCAACGAATGGGTCGGCGATCAGACCGACGGTTTGATCGACGAGCTGTTCGCCGAGGGAGCCATTGGCCCCAACACCGAGGTGACGCTGGCCAACGCGGCGTACCTATCGGCACCCTGGCGCGACCGATTCGACGCGGACCACACCGCGGCGGACGAGTTCCTGCTGGCCGACGGCAACGCCGTCGACGTGCAGATGATGACACGGGTCTATCAGTTCCCCTTCGTGTTCGACGTCGACTGGCGGGCCGTGGAGCTTCGGTTCCAGGGCGCCAACATGGGCATGGTGTTCGTGCTGCCCAATGCGGGTGAGTTCGAGGAGTTCGAGGCCAACTTGGACAGTGCGCGATTGGCGGAGATCGTCACGGCGCTGGAGGCGGCCCCGGCCGACGGCGCTACTGGCGCGTCATTGAGCCTGTCCGTGCCGCGCTTCGAGTTTGCGGCCTCGGTGGATCTGCAACAACCGCTCGAGACTCTAGGCATGCAGGCTGCGTTCGACCTGAGCCAGGCGGACTTCTCCGGGATCGACCCGGCCGGAGATCTCTATGTCGACGCGCTTGTGCATCGCACCACCGTGGGGGTCGACGAAGAAGGGACCACTGCCGCGTCGGCTACTGGCGAAGTGATGGTGCCCATGTCGATCAATCCCCAAATTAGACTCAATCGGCCGTTCCTGTTCTTCATCTACGACCACGACACGGGCACCGTGCTGTTCGTGGGAAGACTGATGCGTCCCGCCGGCGAGACCCGCACGCCCACCGATCCACCGGACGCGCGGACCGACGCGGAGATCATCTGTGAGACGCTCGATGGGTGCGAAGGGCGCACGGTCACGCTGGCTGAATGCACGGCAGCGCTGGACGGCCAGGACGCAGCAGTGCTCGACCAATGCGCCGACTGCCACCTGATGGGCCTCGACCTCTGCGCCGGCATGCCGTTCTGCACCTTCGGACCAGACGTCTGCGATCCGACCACCTGCACCGACTACTGCCCGACCACTGCGTTCTGACATCTCCAACGCGACCTACGTCGACGCGTCGGGTGTGACATCCCTGTCACACCTGACGCTCGACGATTTCCTGCTACGCTCCTCCCGTGTCGTGCCCTTGTGGCGCGCTGCGGGAGGAGCGACTTGGCGCTGAGGGTAGGTCCGGCATTCGCGGCTTGGGTCGTGGCCCTACTGCCCGGTACGCTCGGCATTGCCCAGGCTCAGCCCACTGATACCGCTTCCCAGCGTCCGGCAACCCCACCCACTGCGACGCCACCCGCTGCGCGCCCTCCTGCCACGCAGCGTGCGGCCCCAGGCCACGTCAGGCCGGCGCCCCCCGGAACTCCGGTGGGGGCACCCTCCCGGCTGGAAGGCGCGCCCGCCACCCAACCCGGCGCGCCTGGCTATGTCGCGCCCGCACCGCCGGGCACTCCACTGGGCCCCAACGAGGTCGCGGGCACCCCCACGCCGTGGGATGAGGAAGCTGCCGAAGAGAGGAGGGAAGAGGCAGAAAGAGAGAGGCAGGCGGCGCGAGACAAGAGGCAAGAGACGGAAGAGGATTGGGAAGAGGCGGAAGAAGAAAGGCAGGAGCGGGAGGAGGAGGCGGAGCACGAGAGGTGGCTCCACCAGCGCGACCCAAACGTGATCGCTCCCGCTACCATCGTGCCCCGCTTCGGACTGACCCTGGGAGGATTCGGCAAGAGCCAGGTGGAATGCGTCGGCGACTGTTTCGGCCTCGGCGGCGACACGACCTACGTGCACCGAACGAACCTGGTCGTCCAGTTCACGGGGCTGTTTCGAGTGGGACGAATGCTGCGTATTGGGCCCGGAATGACGTACCGCGCCCCAGCGCGCGTCGACACCGAGAGACACAATCGAGTGGTGTTGGGGACGATGCTCTCGCTCGACTTGGAGGGCGAGGTGGCCTATCCGATCGCCGAGAAGATGTGGCTCGCCCCCCGAGGCGAAGTCAGCTTTCTTCAGCTGTTCGCAGAGGACGACACCGAGGCTCGCTTGGATGCCATCCACGCAGCCTGCGCCCGCGCTCCTCAGCCACAGCAGTGCGACCGAGAGCCGGCTTTTGGGCTTGGGGGCGCCGCCGGCGTGGGGTGGATCTACGGTGGAGTGAGAGCCCGATTGCGACTGGACCTTCTGGCCAGCTTCTACTGGATTGATCTCGGCACGTACGAGGCGCAGAGCGAGCAGTTGAGGTGGACCCTCACCGGCGTGCGCTCGGAGCTGTTCGTCGGCGGAGACTTCCTCTAGATGGGGGAGCGCGAATGCACATCCCCGTGTGGAAATGCGCTGCGCGTGAACCGCTTGGGGTGGGGCCCCACTATCCGACGCGCAACTCTCCGACAAGAGCGTGCGGTTCGCCCCGGAGCGTCGGTTGCGATACACTTTCCGCGGAGGCGGCGATGCGGGTGAAGTGGTGGCTTGGGGCGTGGGGGTTGGCGGTTCTTGGCGCCTGCGGTGGGAGCACTCGAAATCCCTCGGGCACCTCTGTTGGGGACGGCGGCGACGGCAGCGGGGGTGCACCCGGCAGTGGGGACGCCGGCGCGGACGCCGCAGAGGGCGGTAGTGAGCCCGTGGACCGCGGCACGCCCACCCCGAGTGGAGCCGCTGGAGAACCGGGCACGGGTGGCTCGGTTTCACCTGGGTCTGGCGGGGCGGTCGGTGCCTGCGTGCCCGGCATCATGAACACGTGCCTCTGCGCCAACGGCGCCAACGGCTTCCATTACTGCGGTGCGGACGGCGAGTGGGACGACTGCATCTGTGGCGGCGCCGGGCTCGGAGGGACGGCCAATGCGGGTGG
>CAZSVU010000068.1:0-29127 GCA_964610275.1 uncultured Polyangiaceae bacterium
GCGGGAACCCTGCGGGGCGGGGTCTGGCGAAGACCCCGAAAAAGCAACTGGAATCAGTTTCGAGCACAATCGCGGCCCTCTGAGGTTTTGCGAGCCCTCACCCTGCTGGGGCCTCGCAAAACCGTGATCAGGATCGCGCTCGCTGACTTAGCGCGCTTCCTGGGCGACGCTGGATGGAGCCACGAAGACGTAGTCACGGTGCAATGGGTGGTTCCAGGCCACGAAGACCAGCGCGCGCACCAGACCCCAGGCCAGTGGGTATGGAACCGCCGGCATCAACAGGAGCACGCCGACCAGTCCCGAGTTCAGCAGGGCGCTACTTCCCGAAACCACCAGGTATCTTCCTCCCTGAACGATCGGTGACCCGGGCGCGCTGAACGTCCACACGCGGTTGATGGTGAAATTCACCGCTGCCCCCACGCTGCACCCCAAGAGGGTCCCGAGTGGCGCCGAGAGCCCTGCCAGGCTGACCAACGCTACCACCACACCGAAGTCGCAGGCCGTGGAGACACACGCAGACAGTGCGTTTCTTGCCACGCTGCCGCGTCCGTGGAGGCTGCGCCGAGGCTGCTCCCCGGACAGCCAGCGTCGGGCGTGGATCAGACGTTGCAGAGCGGTCAAGTGTGTGGCCCCGGCCAAGATGATGATACCCATGACGGCCAAACGGTGAATGGGCCGGGGGTCGTTGGGGACGACCAACGCCTCCACGATGGGGCTCAGGGCCACGGTAAGCCCGAGGATCGCGACACGCTCCGGGCGCTGTGCCAGCCCGACGTTGGGAAACTCGACGCCGAGCGCTTCGCCGCGTGCGCGGACGTAGGAGACCAGAAGCGACCCCAACAGCGCCAGCATGACCACGGCCAGGATCCAGCTGTCGCGATAGAACCAAGCCAACCCCATGAAAACGATCCCGTCGACGTAGCGATCGACGACGGAATCCAGTACCGCCCCACTCGGACCGGCGGAATCGGACGCTCGCGCGATTCGACCGTCCAGGAAGTCGCACACGCCTGCAGCGACGAACAGCCAACCGCCGAGGGCCATCCTGCCAGCAGCCATGGCCACACCGGCCCCCGTGGCCAGGAGGAGCGACAGTGTGGTGGCTGCGGCTGGCGGTAGCTTCGCCTTGAGGAATACGGCGAGCACGGGTCGCATCAACCAAGAGAAGTACCGTCGCAGCCACATGTTCAGGATGGGAGTCGAGCCACGCCGCTCCACATCGGGGTCGTGGTACGGCTCACGCACGCGGTTGCGGAGCGCGAAGACTCCCATTCCGCCGACCACCATCGCCAGGAGCAGCACCGCAGGGCCGGCGGCCGTGAGCACGCGCGCCGTGGGGGACAGGTTGCCCTGCAGCCACTCGAGCAAGGTCTGGATCATGGCGCTACTCCAGGTTGGCTCTCGAGCGAGCCAGCCACTTCCCTGCGCCGAGTGCGCAGAGCCAGAGCGGCGGGCAATGCCACCGCTGCGGTTGCCAACATGGTCACCTCGCCCGCCACTGCGAAAACGCCGAAGGAGAATAGTGCCTGATTCTTCGCGGCCAGCAAGGAGCCGAAGCCGATGATCGTGGTCGCGGAGCACATCGCCACCGCCCCGCCGGTGCTGGCCACCCCTGGGCCAGGCGCCCTCGTTCCGTCTGCTTGGTAGCGCCTCAGTACGTTGATGGCGTAGTCGGCGCTGATGCCGAAGGTGATGGGTAGCACCACGAAATTCGCGAAGTTGAGTCGAGCGTCGGTCCAACCGAGCCCTCCCATCATCATCACGAACCCCACCATGAGGGACGCCACGGCAGCGACGCTCAGGCGCATCGAGCCGAACGCGAGCGCACAAATGACCAGAGCGGCCAGTAGGCCCAACACCGTCGCGCGCGGCCCATCGCTGGTCATGGCCGCGGTGATGTCACTGGACAGGGTGATGGGGCCGGCCACCCGCGCGTCGGGATCTGCGGTTGCGGCAGCGTGCCGCAGATCGTCGGTGAACTCGCGAATGAGCGCTCCGTCCCAGGTTCCACTGGATATTCGCGGATACACCAGCACCGTCCGGTCCAGGCGGCCGTCGTGCTCCCTGAACCCGGCGACGAGCACCTCGGGAACGTCCTTGGGCGCAACCTCCTGTAGCGCCGAGTCGGTCAGGGCGGCTTCCACCATCCGGCGATCGTCCGGACTGAGATCGCTCTTGAGGCGCGGGGTCAGCGCCGCCCTGAGCTTGCGTGCCTCAACGAGTGCCGCCGTGCGCGTGTCCGGGAGGATCTGGGAGGCGCTGCGTACGGACCCGATGAGCCCACCGGCACGGTTTGCCTGCATCAGCGCACGGACTTCCGCCTCCGCGACGCGAGCCTGCTCGGCGCTGCCCGCCATGATGACGGTGGGCGTCAGATAGCGCTTCAGCGTAGCATCCATGCGGCGGCCCCAATACCGTTCTCCGTCCACGTAGGAGTCGCGTCGACGCAACTTGGAGTAGTCGTGCTCCAGCCAGTTCCAACCGCGCGAGACGAGCCCGGCTCCGGTGGCCAAGGTGAGCGCAGCGGTGACTCCGATCACCAGGCGTGGGCGGTTGAGCATGGCACCCAGCACGGTCTGCACGTGCCCAGCCTGGGCGAAGCCGCCGTCGCGTGCGGCCAGCTTCGCCCCAAACCAGTGGATCAGAGGTGGCGCCAACAGCATGGTCGCGACCCAGCACGCCACCATGCCGACTCCCCCTATCCACCCAAATTGGCTGAAGCCCCGGAAGTCGGTGAATACGAGGCAACCATACGCGGACGCTGCGGCCAGCGCCGCGGCCAGGGTGGGGCGCCAGGAGCTCTGCACCGCCCCGACGACGGCACCGTCGAGCGAACGACCGCGCTGCCTCTCCTCACAGAAGCGCGCCAACAGGATGATGCCACTGTTGATCCCGTTACCCAAGACGATGGAGCCGAGAAACGCGGTGTTGGTGTTGAGGTGCCGGATGTTGAGCGGCGGCAGAGCGACCACGCCGAACGTGGAGACCGTGCCGAGCAACAGCGGCACGAACAGCACGGGGAGCGCACGCCACGAGCCGAAGTACAGCAGCAGCGCCCCCACCACGAGCAGCGCGACGATGGCACCGGACACGGCGAGATCGGAGAACAGGCCATCCATTTCCTCCACTCGTGTGGGGACGTCACCGGCAAAACCGACCCGCATTCCCCCGCCATACGCCGCCGGGAAACCGAGGCCGGAGATATCCTGCTTGATCCGCGACAGAAGCTCGCTGTCGGCCTCGTAACTGGTTGCGTGACTGCTGGCACGAACCACGGCCACTACGGTGTGCCCGTCGTCGGACACGAATCGATCCCCGGCAAATGCACGGGGCCTTCCGTGCTTCGTCTCGTACTTGCGCCGCAGCTTCTCCACCGGAATCTTGGGTTTCGGGTCCTCCTCGTCGTCGAGCAGGGACAGGTCGAGGGCGTGGGCCACTTCCCAATCTCGGCGTCGCTCGACGGCCTCGCGCAACTCCCGCACGTCGTTCGGGTCCATCAGCTGCAGAGCGTGTCGTTCGAGAAATTGCCTCTCCGCCGAGATATCCTTGCGAACCGCACCGACCAGTTCGGGCGGGTACTTCTGGATACGTGCGCAGATCTCGTCGACGAACCGGTTGGCCTCCGCCACCCGCTCCGGTCCACCGGTGTCGACGACGATTCCGAGGTAGCGCAAGCCCGAGAGTCGGGACCGCATCATCTGCAGCGCCGCGACGCTCGGTGCGCTCTTGGGCAGCAGTTCCTCTAGGTCACTGCGGAGCGCAGCATACGTCAGCACCGTTCGCCACGTGCTCGCGCCTCCCACGAGCAGCGCCGCAAGCAGCACGAGCCAGCGGTGACGAATCAGCCCGGCCACGAGTCGTTCGCTGCGCGTGGGGTTGGTGGGCTTCATGCCGCGGGGTCCTCCCATGGCTCAAGCGTGTCGGTAGCGGCAGTCGTCGCGTCGGTGGCCACCCACTTCTGGCTTGCCAGGTCGCCGCAGCGGCGCAAGCCCCAGCCGGCCACGAACACCGCGACCAGTGCCACGAGCCAACCCGCCAGTACGTCGAGCACCCAGTGGTGGTCGAGGTACACGGCGGCGGCGGCCATGACCAGCGTGTAGGCGATGTGGATGGGGCGCGTTTTCCAACCGGCCGCACGCCAAGCGGTGAGCAATCCAATCAGCGGGAACGCGCAGTGCATCGAGGGCAGCGCACCGAAGACCGATGAGGCTCGGGAGTAGAAGTTCTGGAAGTACGTCATCCCGAGCAGCGCGTCGACTCGCGTCAACGCGGCTGGGCTGGGAGCGGCGGCGAGATCGATGGTGCAGCCGTGGGTTCGGAGGTACCAAGGCGGCGCCGCGGGCACCAGCATCCACATGACGAAGGAGATGAAGTTGCCGACCGCAAAGGCCCACAGGAAGTGTTGCATGCGCGGGCGGTCGACGAAGTATAGGTAGATGGAGTATCCGAGCGGGACGTACGCGAAGATCAGGTACGGAACTGCAAACATCAGGTCGAACACGGCGCTGTGGTGTGCGGCAAACCAGTCTTGATAGGTGACGCCCGGCGCGACTCGGAACAGGGTCAACTCGGCGGCACGCAGACCGCAGCCGAGCACGTCGTCAGGAGCCACCAGCAGCGGGCGCGCGTAGCGCACGGCGTCGTACCCGATGGCCACCATGAGATAGGGCACTGCGTATTGGAAGAACCGCTTCGTCCGATCGTTCCAGTAGGCCAACACGACGCTGACCAGCAGCACCGCGCCGTGCTCCGGGCGCAGGTCGCCGGCGGCGGCGACGGCGCTGACATAGGCCAGTGGGAGGCCCCCGGGGAGTGCCCACCACGGTCCCCACAAGCTTCGGGCGCGCTCCAGCCACGGCACTAGGCGGCGTCCTTTCGGTTCGATCGCCGTGCCGTCGAGTGTGGACCGCGAGCGTCGTACTCGCCGCACGCACGCGTCAATGCGCATGGCTCCGATGACCGCCTCACGCCTGACACGCTCCCTTCATGAACAGGTCGACGACCAACTCCGTGTCGAACGCTGGTGCCCGCGCGCGGCCGGCTCGCAACCATTCCTGTACGGGCGCGGAGACCATGCCATTCAGGAAGATCGCCAGCTGATCGGGAGGATGCGTAGCCCGAATCAGCCCGTGCTCCGCCGCCTGCTCGAGGGCGGATTGGTACAGGGCCAGAATGTACTCATGCGCGTTCTGGTTTTCGTCGAGGGACTCTGGGGACCCGACGTACGGCTGCAGAAGTCCGGCCTCAGCCGCCATGGCCAGCAGAGCGCCACGCTCCTCCAAGAATCGATACGAGCTGTCGATCACCAGGCGTATCCGCTCGAGTGGATGCTCGGTGCGCTCGACCTCGACCATTCGCGCCCGAAACCGTTCATGCTCCCGGCTGATGAGAGAGCAGACGACCACGTGCCGACTCGCGAAGTAGTTGTACACAGTCCCCACGGACACTCCGGCCGTTGCCGCGATGTCCGCCATGGTCGCGTCACGGAAACCGACTCGGCCGAAGACCGTCGCGGCAGCCTCCAGGATGGCCTCCCGGTAGGCTGCGCGAGCGTGCTTGCGCATCGCTCTACGCAGAGTGGACCGCTGCTTTGCTGCGCGCCTCGTCCCCATGCCGTGCCCTGTCCGCAGGACTCAAGACCTTTTCACTGACCCAGTCGTTCCCGCAGCCACTGCGATCGTTTCCGCGATCCTCAGGCCTCGGGTTTGAAGACTCATTCACTGACCAAGGTTCAGTCGCTGACTATCGGTTCACTGGAGGATGCACAAGCATGATTTCGTACGACATCAGACTAATGAACATATGCTTACGAGCATGAATTCATGTTCACGCCAGATTCGAGTTGAAGCCTGGATGGAATCATTCCTGCACTCCAGCGATCTAGTGCGTAGAGAACCAACCCGCCACTGCGGCCGTGACCCAACTGTCACGCTCCGTGCCGGGTGCCGCCGAAACCCCGTCCGCCGCGGACGAACGCGTTCCACGCTTGCACCAACCGTGCCGCGGCCCTTGAGCCGGCTGTACCCTTCCAGCTCCTCGCGACCCTAACCGAGGAGGGTGAGCCGGAGCTCGGTCAGGTCGACCTGCCGTCGCCGCGCTGCTGCCAAGCGTTCGAGGTACTCGTCCCGCGAAACGTCTCGTGCTCCCAACGAGAGCAGGTGTGGGGTCGTGAACTGCACGTCGAACAGTTCAATACCCCGGGCGAACAGGCTGCGAACCGCGGCGATCAGTGCAACCTTGGACGCGTTGCGGAGCCGATGAAACATGCTCTCCGCCGCGAAAAGCGCCCCTCGCTGCACGCCATACAGACCGCCCACCAGTTGCCCCCGCGTCCACACCTCCACGCTGTGCGCGTGACCGAGTTGATGGAGCGCACCGTACGCCTGCTCCAGCTCGGGAAGAATCCAGGTGCCGGTGTCGCGCTCCTGCCCGCACGCGTGCATCACGTCGTAGAATGCTCGGTTCCACGTGATCTCGAAGTCGCCCCGCAGCAAGATCCGACGCATGCTCCGTGATACGTGCAGGTCCTCAACTTCGATCACCCCACGCGGGTCTGGGCTCCACCACAGGGGCGGAAGCTCTGGTCCGTACCAGGGAAAGACGCCGGACTCGTACGCGAGCAGGAGTCGGGCCACGCTCAGGTCACCACCGACGGCCAGCAGACCATCTTCGTCGGCTCGACGCGGGTCCGGGAACGCCAGCGGCTTGCCGGGTCTGAGGAACGTCGGACCAGTTCGTGGGCGCATGGCCAAGCGTCTCGCGGCGGGACCCGAACCGGATGAGCCGTCGCCCCCGAGGGCCCGCGCCGCCGATTGTGAGGTCCTGCCCCCGCGGCTTCAACCCCGCGGAGTCGCCCCAGCTCGCTGCGCGAGCCCACATTGGCGTGACTGGCACCGGGACGGTATTGGCCAGGAGATCGGCAGATCGACTGGAAATAGAGCAACAACCAGGTATTGTGCCAGACGGTCGAGGTTGTCCGATGCCTGTGTTGACGAGCATCACCCGCGGTCGCGACAGGAACCTAGCATGGTGGCGGTGACTCTCTTCGGTAGCCCAGATGCACGAAAGCCCTGGTGGGTTGCGTGCGACAGCCGGCTCCCGCCGCGGGGCGGAGGCCCCTTGCCATGAACGACCGACCCCGGTTCGGGTTGCTGCTGGATTGGCTCGAAGACGAGTACCAGGCGAACGTCCTTTCCGGCGTCGAGGACGCTGCCCGCAAGCTCGGAGTCGACCTGGTGGTGGTTGCAGGTGGCATTTTGCGGTCGCCTCACCGGAGCGGTGCGCACCGCAACTTCGTCTTCGAGTTGGTCGGGCAGCACAACGTGTCCGGCCTGATCATCCTGGCGGGCACCATGGGCAACCATGTCGGTACGGACGAGCTCGCGCGGTACTGCGAACGGTACCAACCGCTCCCCATGTGCAGCGTCGGTATTGCGCTTCCCGGTATGCCCTGCGTGCTCGTCGACAACCAACGTGGCATGCGCAACCTGATCGTGCATCTGCTCCAGGTGCACGGGTACCGGCGACTGGCGTTCATTCGCGGTCCCAGCGTGAACACCGAGGCGGAGGGGCGCTACCGCGTCTACCGGGACGTGCTGGGAGAGTACGGTATTCCGCTCGAACCGCAGTTGGTGGTTGAAGGAGATTTTCAGTTCTCGGCCGGGAGAGCTGCCATCCGGACCCTGCTGGAAGAACGTCGGGTGCAGTTCGACGCCGTCATCGCTGCGGACGACACCATGGCGCTCGGCGCCATGGACGCTTTGCAGGCGCGCGGAGTGCGCGTCCCGTACGACGTGGCCGTGGTGGGATTCGACGACATCGAGGCGGCGCGGTTCGCCAGCTCGCCGCTGACGACCGTGCGGCAACCGCTCCACGAAAAGGGGGCGTATGCCATGCAGCTGGTGCTGTCCGAGTCCCGGCACGAGGCGATTGAAGACCGGGTGGTGCTGCGCACTCAACTCGCCGTACGCCAATCCTGCGGCTGTCCACCCCAGACGACTCTGCCACTGGCACAGTACGCCCGGGCCGTGTCGTCCGAGCACTTGCTCGAGACGCTCGAAAGCCAGCGCAAGCGCATCATTCAGGACATGGGCCAGGCGTTGCGGTCTTTGTCCGGGAGCCTGGATGCGGGGTTTGGCGAGCGGCTGCTGGACGCGCTGGCTGCGGAGCTCAAGAGTGATCCGGAAGGCGTCTTCCTGTCCACGTTTGATGAAGTCCTCACCACGGTGGCTGCTCTGGGCGGAAACCTGGGCGCCTGGCAGGGCGCGATCTCCATCCTTCGGCACCACGTGCGCGCCTGCGCGGAGAGCGACCCGGACGCCTGTGCTCGCGCCGAGGAACTCTGGCACCACGCGCGAGTTGCGGTCGGGAATGCGGCTGAGCGCATGCAGGCGCAGCAACGACTGCAGGAGCAAGACTGGTCGCGCGTGCTGCGGGGCACCGGCGCCGCACTATCGACCACCCTCGACGCGGCGGCGCTGTCCAACGTGCTGTCCCAGGAACTGCCGCGTCTCAAGATCCCCAGCTGCTACGTTGCCCTGTTCGAGGACGATCGTCCAGACGGAAAGGCCCGCATGGTGGCCGCGCACGATCCTCAAGGGGTGACCATGAGTAGCCCGTCCGGCGAGCTGTTTGACGCACGCGAGTTGGCCCCGCCTGGGGTCCTGACCAAGCCACGGCGAACCACCCACGTCGTCCAACCGCTCTACTTCGAGAGCGATCAACTCGGGTTTGCGGTGTTCGAGATGGTCGCGGCGCAAGCTGCGATGTCGGAGCACCTGCGCGACCAGCTCAATACCGCTCTGAAGTCGACGCTGCTGTTTCAACAGGTCATGGACGAAGCGTCCCAGCGCCAGTTGGCGGAGAAGGAACGCACGGACCAGGAGGTCGGGATTGCGGGAGCCATTCAACAATCGCTCAGGCCCCGGCACTTCGAGGTGCCGGGGTTGAGGGTGTCTGCCGCCATGGTCCCGGCCGGCGAGGTCAGCGGCGACTACCATGACGTCATCGCCGTCCCGGCCGGCTGCTGGCTCGCCATCGGGGACGTACAGGGGCGTGGCCTGTCCGCCGCGTTGGCGCTGGTGTCCCTGCAGAGCATCATCTCGGCGGTCACTTCGTATCGTCCAACCGCGCAACCACGCGAGGCGCTCTGCGCGGTCAACGCCGCATACTTCGAGGCGGTTCGTTGTCGTCAGGGGAGCGACCAACCGGTCGCGCTCACCTTGGTTCACTGCGAGCGCGGTGGCCGCGTGACCTACGCGGGTGCCCACCAAGAGATCATCGTCTGCCGCGCGGCAGATGGAAAGTGCACTCGGCTCAGGACGCCAGGAACTCGCGTGGGCGCTGTGGTCGACATCGACCGGGCTACTGTCGACACGTACGCCCAGCTCGAGGAAGGGGACCTGCTGGTGCTGTACACCGACGGTGCCGTCGACGCGACCGACGAGCACGGAGAGCGTTTCGGTGAAGAACGCCTATGCACGGAAATCGAGCGACTTCAGCATGATCCCGTCGAGCGCATCCGCGACCGGCTCCTCGACGTGCTCGCGGGATACATGCAACTCCGGCAGGACGATATCACTCTCCTGGTGGCACGCTATGGCGTGACCGAGGCCACCATCGCTCTGGACGAACAGACCAACCCCGCCTGAACCGAACGCCAACGGCCGGTCGGACCGTTTGACGGTCGCGTTCGCTGGTCTAGTCGAGCACAACCCGCACGTCGTCGTCGTTGCCCAGGCGCGTGTCCCGTCCGGCGGCGACGATGTTGACGACTCCATCCTCGCAGACGACCCGGAAGCGATTGCCCCACGGGTCGCCGGTGGCGGCATCGCGACCCAGGTGCTCGTCACGTCGGAGCTGCGTTAGGGTGGGGCAACCGACACCGTCCTGATCCTTCCACTCCCGGACTGCCTCGCGAATCGTGTTGGCGTCGCGTAGCGCTTGCTCCTGGAGGCGGGCATCGGAAGGGGAGCCGATCAGCAGCACCAGCCCGCCCGCCACGACCGTGAGCAGAGTGGAGACCGCGCCCGCTTCGACGAGGGTAACGCCGCGGCGGGCGGCGACGGATCGGCGACGCCGACACAAGACTATGCTTCGCGCCATACGCTTCGCGCCACAGCAAGGAGCGTGCCGGAGCCCTGGATTGCGAGAGGCATCAACATTCCCAGAGAATGGCCCGGCCGCGCCTGCCCCGGCCGCGTCAGATTGACCCCACACGTGCGGGCAATGCGGGTTGTCGTGACAGAATGTCAACGGCCCCAAGGTCGGGCGCGTCGGCCGCCTCTGAGGCTGCGGCCCCTCACTTGCGCGCGGCCTGCTCTCGGTACCAAGCGTCGGCCCGCCGACTCACGGGCATGTTCGACAGCGAGGGCTGGCCGGTGGTCTCCGTCACGGCGAGCCAGAAGCCGCTGTCGGGGTCGATCTGCTTTCGATGCGCGGTGGCCAGGGCAAGCGGCACATGGGTGAAGACGTTGTGGCGGCGGCCGATGACCAGATCCGTCTTCCCGGCCATGCCGGCGTGCACAGCGTGGCGGGCGAGGATATCGCAGAAGACGCTGTCCTGCGCGTTGGCAGGCACGCTACGAATGATGTAGCTCGGGTCGATGTACTTGAGCGTGACCGGCATGCCGATCTGCTTGAAGTACTGCCCCAGCGCTTGCTTCAGGAAGAGCCCGATGTCGGCACCCGCGTCTGCATAGCGGACGTTACCGGACGCATCGCGTTCGGCCTGTTCCGTGATCAGCGATTTCGCGCAGCCTTCGGCTGCGACGATGACCGCGTGCCCGCGGTCGCGCAGGCGTCGCTCCAGGGCCAAGAACAGCCCGCTGGGGCCTTCCAGGTCGAAGTGCACCTCTGGGACCAAGCAGAAGTTCACCTCCGAACTCGCCAGGGTCGAGGCGGCCGCGATGAACCCGGAGTCGCGGCCCATGACCTTCACCAGACCAATGCCATTGCGGGCGCTCAGGGCTTCTGTGTGCGCACCGTTGAGAGCGAGTTGGGCCAGTTCGACCGCAGTGTCGAAGCCGAAAGTCTTTTCGACATAGTCGACGTCGTTGTCGATCGTCTTGGGCACGCCGACAACGGCAATGCCGAGCCGTCGTCGCTCCACCTCCTCATGAATCGCGTGGGCGCCTTTGAGCGTACCATCCCCGCCGATGGTAAACAGGATCTGGACGTCGTTTGCCTCCAGCGTGTTCACCATCACTTTCGGATCCTCTGCGCCCCGGGAGACGCCGATGAAGCTTCCTCCGCGGCGGTGGATGTCGCGCACGTCATCGATCCCGAGCCGAATGGGCTTGACGCCACGGTCCCGGTTCAAGCCCTCGTAGCCGTATCGATAGCCCACGACTTCCTTGACCTTGTAGGTGTGATGCAACTCGAGCACCATGGACCGGATCACGTGGTTGAGGCCGGGGCAGAGACCGCCGCAGGTGACCAGCGCCACCCGCGTTGCCGGGGGATCGAAGTAGATGTGCTCGCGCGGTCCCGCCTTCTCGAACGTCAGGCTCGTGTCCACCTCTTCGCCGTCCAGGGATTCTGCGTGCATCAACACGCGAGCCCGGTCTGGCACGAAATCGGCGATCTCGTCGTTGGGGATGGTGGAAAGATTGAGCGGTGACCGGCGTGTGCACTCGCCGAGTGTCTTGATCGCCAACTGAGCCTTGGTCAGCATATGAAGTGTCCTCCGGTCAGTACTCGAACCCGCTCCCGCCAATGAACTCGCGCAGGATGGAGTAGGGCGGGACGTGATCTGGGTAGATGGTCACGAAGCGGTCGACCAGCTGCAGCAGCCGAAAAGCGGTGGTGTAGGCGGGGTGGCTCTGCGGAACCTCCAGCAGATAGCGCTCCGCGAAGACCTTGAGTACGGCGAGCTCGTAGACCAGCGACGAGTCGAAGACCGCATCGGCGTGGTGCTGGAACGGGAAGATGTGCTTGCGCTCACCGGCACGGACCGAGGGCCACCGGAGAATGTTCTTCGCCGCATTCGTCCCCCGGTTGTGGCGGTCGCGTACGATGCGTCGCAGGAGTCGGACGTCCGAAGCGTGGACCCGCGTCAGCCGATCGAAGGGGAGCTGAACCAGCGGGCAGACGAAGATCCGAAAGATGTCCCGATCGGGAAGATTGCGTAGGAGGCGTGGATTCAGGCCGTGAATCCCTTCTAGCATCAGCACGTCAGTCTCGGCGAGCGTGATGGTGGGTCCGCCGTCCGGGATGCTGACGCCCGCGCCGAAGTCGTAGCGGGCGGTGCGGACTTCTTCTCCCCGCAGCAGGGTGGCCAGATGCTGCTGCAGTAGAGGGAGGTCCAGCGCCTCGACGGCTTCGTAGTCGTACTCGCCGTTCTTGTCCTTGGGGTTGACCGCGCGGTCCACATAGTAGTTGTCGAGCGAAATCGGGACTGGGCGGATGCCATTCACTTGCAGCTGGGTCTCCAACCGCTTGATGAAGGTCGTCTTGCCGGCCGAGGACGGTCCGGCGATACACACCACGCGCGCCGTTTCAGGACGCCGTTGCACCTCGTCGGCGATGCGGCTGATGCGCTTCTCTTGGAACCCTTCACTGACTCGAATCAGCTCCGTCACGTGCCCCCGAATGCAGCTGTCGTTGAACTCTCCGACGCTGTTCACCCCCACCGTCTGGAGCCACACTTCATGCCGGTCGGTCATGTTCGAGGTCTGGTGCGAGACGGCGAGTGCCTCCCGGGCGATGATGCTCTGCGCGTCTGACGGCGGGTAGCTCGCGCGATGACTGGGCGTGGATCGCGTGAAGCGAGACGTGGCCTGAGCGCCGTGGATCAGCAAGAGTTCGCCCTGATCGGCCAGGACCTGGAACCCGGACACGTAGCTCGCGTTGGAGAGCAAGGGCCCGGTGTTCAGCGCGTACACGTGTCCGTACGACACCAGGGGGACCGCCGGGTCGCGCCAGGTCGACAGCAGTGCTGCCGCCGAGTGCCAGCCGGCTTCGGCGAAGTGGTCTCGGGCCTCGTCCACCGTCCACCACTCCTCCCGCAACGGTTCCCGGGCATCGGCTATTTCCAGCATGGCCGTTTCGAGCGCTTGGCTCAATTTGGCCAGTGGTGGCTGGTTGGGCCCGGTCACCACCACGCGCTGGCCGAATCCGACGGAGTGACTCAGCCGAACCGTCAGTGCGGGATAGTGCCGATAGGCGGCCTCCAGCAGCAGCAGCGCCTGGCTCTTACGGTAGATGCGGATCCCCTCCTCGCCGGCCGTGGTCAGCGGTGCGACCTCGCAGTCGGAGGTGATGCGGGTCCCCATGGATGCTGCCTTGCGGTCGATCAGACCCGCGACCACCGGGTGCCGACCCACCCGATCCGGCAGCAGCTCCCCCACGGTAGTACCGGTGCGTATCGTCCGCCGCTCGCCACCCACGGTGACCACTACCGACGCGCGGCGTGGACTGGCGCGTTCGCCCAGCAGACGCCCGTAGCTTTCCGTCATCTCCAGCAGACGGTCACCCACGCCGCGTAGGAAGGTCTGGACCAGCTTCAAGGTGAGCTCCGGATTCCGTTCCGACAGGTGCTCGAACCGTTTGCGCGACAGACGTGCCAGACGGATGGGCGTGATCGCGACGATGGAGGCAGCGCGGGCACGGGCGGCGATCAGCTCCAGCTCGCCGAAGTGGTCTCCTGCCTCGAGGGCGCCGAGGTTCACCCCTCCCCGCAGAATGCAGGCACGGCCTTCGAGGACGAAGTACGTGGAACGGTCGCTCTGCCCTTCGCGGATGACCGCTTCCGACGCAGCGAAGTCGATCTCCTCGAAATGCCCGACGAGCTCGCCAAATTCTTCGTCGCTGAACGAGCGCAGCGCCGGGTTGTCGCGCAGAACGTCGCGGATGGGGCGACGATTCGGTGGGTCTTGCGTCTGGCGTGAGTCGAGGGTCATGGCGTTGACATCAGTCGTGCTCGGTCCAAGCTGACGGCTAGCATTGATTCGAAGTGCCGAGCAGGTTGCAGGCGTCTTGGGCAGTGCAGCACACCCCCAGCTGACAGCTGTTGACGCCGTCCCGACAGTCGACGGTGCACTCGGCACCGCTGCAGTTGATTTCTTGCTGGCAGGAGTTCATTCCGGAGCACACGATGGTGTTGCTGACCAGAGCGCTGGCCGTAACACGAGTTCCGCAGGTCTGCGCCCCCTCGCACCGGATCTCGCAGGTATTCCCGGTGCACAGGGCGCCCAGGTCGCAGGCATTGGCACCCGGGCAGTCGAGCGTACATGCCGCATTGCCGCAGCGGATTAGTTGCTCACAAGTGTCGTCCCCGGTGCACTCGACCAAGCAAGTCGTGGCTCGCTCGCAGTTGACGCCCTGAATACAGGTGCGACGCCCTTGGCACAGCACGCGGCACGGGATGCCTGGCGGGCACACTGGCGTGGAGGTGCAGGAGTCGTCCTCCACGCAGCTGATGACGCAGGTGCCTTCGAGACAGCTGCCGCCGTACGTGCCGCACACGGCGTCGCAGGCAGGTGCCCCCCCGGTTGCGCTGCCCGCGCCTGCCCCACCGCCTGTTCCGCCTGCTCCGGCCGGAGCACCCCCGAGACCCGATTCCCCCGCGTGCGCAGCACCGCCGGCAGAGGTCTCCCCAGCAGAGCCCGCGGCTGGCTTCCGCACTTCGAAGCCGTTCCAATCCCGGGCACACGAGCCCGCGAGGAGGGCAAGTGCGCATGAGATCAGGTGCCGGTGCACTCGCATCGTCAAACCTCAGAACGTCCCGCCCAGCGCCAACGAGCGGGGCCCGATTCGTACCGCCAGGTCGCCGGGCTCGGCAGCTTGTGCGTCCCCTCCCAACAGGATGAGGGTCAGGCCCGCAGCCGCCCCCACGCCACCTGCAATCAGAGCGACACGGCCGATGTTCTCCTCGCGCTGTCCTTCATCGATGCTCGACTCCTGCCCGGGGGTGCAGACTCGATTGGGACATTCGGATTCGAGGTCACTGTAGATCGCACCCGAGTTGAACCAGAAGTAGGTCCCGACGCCCAGTGCCACCACGCCCACTGCGCCAATCACCGCACCGGTGGTCTGCCAAGTCGTCCAGGTGGACGGTGGTGCGGTCGGTGCGGGCGCATCGGGAGGCGGCGGCACCGCTGGTTCGGTGCCGCCCACGAGCTCGATCACCACCTTCTCGCGGGCACCCTCAGCGAGTGAGATCCGGCGCTCGAAGCTGGATCCGTCGGGTGCCATCGCGTGAAGCGCGTGCGAGCCCGGATCGACGGGTAACGCCGAGCCGAGCCCGCCCCGTCGCAACGGTTTGCCGTCGAGCGTGATCTTGGTCCCGTCGGGCAATTTGCCCGTGGCGGTAACGGTGACGGTGGGAACGCGTGGGGTGAGCTCCCGAATTTTGCTCACGGCCACGGTGGCCCGTTCCTGGTCGCCTTGCGCCCGGGCCAGGTCGCGCAGTTCCTCATAGTGCCCCCAAGCGCTGGCCAGATTGCCGGCTCGCTCTTCCGCCATGGCCCAGCCCAGGAGCGTGCCTCGAGCAGGGTCGAGGGCGAAGCTCGCCTCGAACTTCGCCGCTGCCTCCTCGAACCTCCCTGCCTTCGCCAGGGTCACGCCGTCGCGAAACAACGCTTCGGCGGCCGCGTTGTGCGTGGATTCCTCGGTCTGTGCAGCGACGCGAGTCGGCGCTGCTACTGACAGCAAGCCGAGCACGGCAGCCAGCGCGCCAACCCAAGTGCGGTGACGCGCAAATCGTGCTCGCGGATTCAGGCCGAGCCCCCGGGGGATCATTGTCGGGTCAGGTCGTCGAAGTCGATACCGGTCGATGGCTTCCCGGGCTCTACCGGAGGCGGCGAGTCAGGATGGGACCGTTTCACTCCTTTACCTCGTTTGCTGGGGGCAGGCGAGCGGTGGCTGTCCTGCTTTGACACCTCGCCAGCATCCGCGCTGCGTCCGACGGACGGTGATCTTGCCCCTGCCCCGGCCGATCCAGGCTCGGGCGCCGGTTTCTGCAACTGCTGCCGATCCGGCCCCTGTGCAGGGGCGGACGGAGCGGTGCCGCTCGGGTGGGTGCCCTCAGGGGGACCGGCCGGGTCGTCCTGACTCTGCGGACTCTGGCCGTGTCCAAGCCACAACGCCGCGCCGGCGGCTGCCACCAAGATGCCCAGCGCGAACCCCATGAGGGCAACTCGCCGCCATGGAGGTTCGGATGCTCGAGCCGGGGTGACTTCGGGCACGAGCGTGGGACCCGAGCCCGAACGTCGCGCATTTCCATCGACGACGGTTACGCCCGTTTCCGAGTCCGGGCGACTGGAAACTCGCGCTGTCTCGAGATTGCCGTACGTGATGGGCTGCGAGCGAGGGTCAGAGCCGTCGTCGTCGGGCAGGCTGTCGCGCTCTACCGAATGGCTCTCCACCTGCGCCAGGCTTTGCTCGCGTTGACGCAGAGTGTCCCGGGCAGTGGCTTCGACCCAGTCTCCAATCTTGGCCGCCGACGCTGGGGCGAGCGCGTCTTCCAAGGCCAGCGCCATGTCTCGTGCCGAGGCGTAGCGTTCCGCCAAATCTCGGGCCAACCCGCGCTGGATGACCTCTTCCAGGGCGCTGGGAACGCCCTCGCGGTACTCACTCGTGGATGGCACCGTGCCGTTCAGGATCTCGTTCACGATGGCGGCGGTGTCCTCGCCGTAGAAGAGTCGGCGCCCAACCACCGTCTCCCACATGACCACGGCAGCGGCGTAGACGTCGGTGCGTCGATCGATGGGATGCCGACGAACCTGCTCCGGCGACATGTAGCTGAGCTTGCCTTTGAGCTGGCCCTGGCGGGTGGTTTGGGCGCGGTTGGCGGCTTTGGCCACTCCGAAGTCGACCACTCGCGGGACGCCGTCGGTACCGACCAGCACATTGTGCGGCGACACGTCGCGGTGCACGAGGCTCAGCAGTTCGCCGCTCTCGCTGGTCGCCTCGTGGGCCGCGTGCAGCCCGCGCAGTGCACCGCTGACGATCCCGACGGCGATCGGCAGAGGCACGTTTTGATCGCGCTCGACCGCGCTGCGCAGCAGATGCGACAGCGACTCTCCCAACACGTACTCCATCACCAGGAAGAGTTCGCCTTCGAGCGCCACCACGTCCAAGACCGAGGCGACGTTGGGATGGCGGATGCGCCCGGCCAGTCGCGCCTCGTCCAAGAACATGCTGACGAACTCGGGGTCCTTGGCAAACTGTGGATGGAGTCGCTTGATGGCGACCGTCCGCGAGAATCCTCCCGGTCCCAGCAGCCGCCCGAGGTGCACCGTCGCCATGCCGCCCGCAGCGATTTCCGAGTACAGCACGTATCGCCCGATGTTGCGGCGTGATGGTGCTGTCTCGCTCTGCGGCATGGGGACGAACCGTAGCAGATATGCGTGCGTCGGCAGAACGACGAGTGGCTTGACTGGCCGGCCCGGTGCTCCCTGGAACCTCTACCCGGTGGGGGGCAGGCGTCGGGGAGGTATCACCACCGGTGGCAGGGTCGGTGCCTCGTCGGTCGGCTTCGGGATCAGGTACACCCGTCTCGTCTGGATGACGGTCGACCGCAGCCCGTTGGCTCGCATGATCGCCTTGACGGTGGTGCCGTACCTGCGCGCCAGCCTGCCGAGAGTCTCCCCTTTGCGGACGCGGTGCCGGACGTACTGGGCCACGCCCTCGACGACACCGTGCTGCACCAGCAGCGGGTACACCCGCCGTGCGGTTTCCTGGGCGATGGGGTTGTAGAAACGGATGTGGATGTGCGTGGCGTGGCCGCGGGCATGACGGATGATGGCGCGCTCGCCGCCGGGTCCTCCGCGAAACACGCTCTCCAGCCACGCCGGATCCTCTCCGATCTCCGTGGCGTGTCGCCGCAGCAACCGCTGGATGGAAGCATCGATCAGGATGAGCTGGACGTCGGTTTCCGTGAGCAGCGCACGCACGAACGTCCACGTACGGGGCAGATCGAGGTTGCCCGATCCTGCTCGCCGGTACCAACGCTGAGACGCGTCACGATAGTAGTAGCTGACGTCGACGTCGCGTCCGGACTGATGGCTGACGTGAGGACTTAAGCGTCCCCCGCCGCGAGCACTGATATGTCCGATGTACAGGGGGTGAGACCCAGGGTGCACTTCGTTGACCCTGCGAATGCAGCTCCGCAAGTTGTCGATGGTCTCCTGTGTGCCCCAGGCGTGCAGTGGATCCACGAGCTCGTAGTGCTCGCCTGGAGGCATCTGCACGCCGTTCAGCAGGATGCCGCCGTTGGGGCTCCCGATGGATATGGGTCCGAGGGCCGCGGGGTCTTCGACTACCGCGCGTTCGAGCTTCTCCCGAGGCCAATCGTCCAGCGGGTGCGAAGCGGGGGGTCGGCCCGTCTCTGGCGGTAGGGGCTCCTCGACGTAGTCGTCGATGGTCTCTCCCGGTGCCGCGTACGCCTCGTCCTGGACGGAAACTGGTTCGTCAGCGCGCTGGGCTTGCGTCGACGGTGGCGGCGGTGCCGAAGCCTGGAGTGGCGCGGTCGAGGCACGTGGTGAGGGTGCCCCAGGCGCGCCGCAGGCCATCAGCCACGGAACCCACAGCCCGAGTTCCGCGAGTCGGACGCCCTGCACAAAGAGACGCATGCTACGATGGATCCAACGCCAGGATCGCGACCGAGTCCACCGGCAGCGTCAAGTCGTCCTGTCGCAGTTGGACTGCGTCGGTGGAGGCGCGCAGCAGCCGCGCCCCGGGTGGAACCGAACCCGCGTACGTCTGCTTGCCGAAGTTGGCCACCACCCAAGTTTCTGGCCGCTCCATTCGCAGCCAGCCGGCGGACTCGTCGTAGTGGACCGCCACCGGGGGCCGACGGATCTCGGGTCGGGATCGGCGCAGGCGAAGCAGGCCTCGGTACCAGTCGTACAGCTGTCGATGACCCGGTTGCTCGCGTTCGTCCCAGGGCAAGCGAGAGCGCAGAAACGTCTCGACATCCTGAGGATCCGGGACCGCATCTGGCGTCCAGCCAAACGCGGCGAATTCGCTCCTTCTCCCCACGCTCACCGCCTTGCCGAGCTCTGGATCCTGGTGGTCGGTGAAGTAGCAGAACGGGGTCGAAGCGCCCCACTCCTCCCCTTGGAAGAGCATGGGGACGAACGGTGAGCACAGCACGAGTGCGACCGCCACCTGGACGCGGCCGACCGGGGCCAGGTGCGTGATGCGGTCGCCCTGGGCGCGGTTTCCCACCTGGTCGTGGGTTTGCAGGTAGCCCAGCAGCCGGCTCGGTGGGATGCCCACCGGGACGCGGCCGTGCGGACGTTTGCGGTGAGTACTGTAGTGTCCCGCATACACGTAGCCGTGGCGCAGGGCACGTGCCACGTGCTCCAGTCCCCCGAAGTCCTCGTAGTAGCCAGCCCGCTCCCCTGTGACCAATGCGTGAAGCGCATGGTGGAAGTCGTCACTCCATTGCGCGTGCAGTCCGTATCCGCCGGTCTCTCGCACGCGAACGATTCGCGGATCGTTGAGATCGCTTTCGGCAATCAGCGTCAGCGGTCGTTCCAGCTCGACCTCGAGCGCTACGGTTTCCTCGGCGAGTTGCTCGAGGAGGTGCAGCGCCGACCGGTCGAAGAAGGCGTGCACCGCATCGAGCCTCAAGCCATCGAAGTGGTAGTCGCGCAACCACATGTGGGCATTGTCGATGACGAATCGGCGGACCTGGTCGCTGTGAGCTTGATCCAGATTCAGTGCCGGGCCCCAAGGTGTGCCGTACGCTTCGGTGAAATACGGCCCGAATCGACCGAGGGTGTTACCGTCGGGGCCGAGGTGGTTGTAGACGACATCGAGAAGAACGGCGAGACCCCGCGCGTGACAGCCGTCCACGAGCCGCTTGAGCCCGTCGGGTCCGCCGTAGCAGTCTTGCGGGGCGAAGAGGCCGACGCCGTCGTAGCCCCAGCCGCGGCGGCCGGGAAACTGATTGACCGGCATCAGCTCCACGTGAGTGATACCGAGGTCGAGCAGATGATCGAGCTTGGTCAACACGCCGTCGAAGGTTCCGCCCTCGGTGAAGGTCCCCACGTGCAGCTCGTACACGACGCTCGACCCGAAGGGGGGGGGCCGCCATCCGTCGTCGGACCAGGCGAACGCGGCGTGGTCCACTGTGCGAGACGGCCCGTGCACTCCCTCGGGCTGCCAGGGCGAGCGCGGATCGGGCGTCGGCTCGCCCCCATCCACCACGAACCAGTAGTCGGTGCCGGAGGGGAGCTTCGGCTCGTCCAGCACCCACCAGCCCGAGTTGGTCTTCCGCATTGGCCACTGGCGCTGCTGAGCCAGCAGCAGCACCGACTCGGCCAGTGGGGCCCAAACGTTTGGGTTCGTCACGGCGAGCTCACCTCCTCCAGGAGTGCAACCGGGAAGTCCGCGAAGAGCCTCGCGACCGGTGCGTCACCCTGCAGCGGCGCACCTGGGGCCAGCACGTTCGAGAATTTCCCGGGGGGCAACACCACGCCAGTGTCTTCCCACTGGCCGTCGACGCCCAGCACGAGACGGGGCACGACGGTCACGACGCGTTCGGCGCGGGCGAAGGCCACGACGCGATCTCGCAGCTTGCCCGAGACGGTCAGGGCGCGGTAGCTGGATTCTCTGCCAAAGCACTCCCGCTGCCGGTGACGCAAACGCAACGCGCGGTGAAGCAAGAACAACTTGGGCAGACCTTCATTGGAACGCTGGAGCGTGGCCGCGGCCGAGAGTCCCAGCAGCTGGTGCAGGAGCCCACGTCGGGCGACAAAGTCCACGGCGCGGCGATTGTCGGGATCGGTGAGGCTCAGGTCCCACAACTCCGTACCTTGATACACGTCCGGGATCCCTGGCGCCGTGAGTTTCAGCAGCAGTTGGGCGAGTGAGGTGTCTCGGGCGGCGCCCGAGATCCGCTGAACGAAGCGCTCGATCTGCTGCCGCAGCTCGGCATGGCCGAGTACCCCGAGTGCGAAGTCACGCACGGCGTTTTCGTACGCCGTGTTCTGGTCGGTCCACGACGTGTGGCGCTTTGCCTCGCGCACCGCCTTTTCCAGGTAGCCCGTGAGCCTGGCGCCGTCGATGGGCCACGCTCCGACGAGGGTCTGCCAACACAGATACTCGGTGAGCCGATCAGGCCAATCGCCGGTGCGGAACGGCTGGGCGAGCTCGGACCAGCGACGGACTGCCGCTTCCCACTCGTCGGGGATCTGAGTCAGCAGGGCGATTCGACAGCGGACGTCCTCGCTCCGCTTGGTGTCGTGCGTCGAAGTCGCCAGCAGGGTGGCAGGCCAGTTTCGCTGCAGCTCTTCGCAGAAGCGGTGAAACTCGTCTACACTCACGCCAAAGCGCGAAGGATCCCCGCCCACCTCGTTCAAGCACACCAGGCGAGCATGTCGATAGAAGGCGGTATCCTCGAGGCCCTTGGCCATGGCGGGCCCGGACACCTGCTGGAAGAGGCCCACCACGTCCGCCGCGCGCTCGCCGAGAATCTCCCCGGCGAGTAGCTGGCCGAGCACCAGCATGAGCTGCGGATCGAGCTGGGGATGGTCCTGTTGGGCCACGCGGATGGCGTGCTCGACGGACTGCACGTCCTCGGCGCGCGCCCGCTCTCCGCGTCGCAGGTAGGTCCGGTACACCGGCAGGGCCGCGATCACATCCCGGAGGCCGGCGTGGATGTCCTGGCGCGTGAGGTCTCCATGGGTCCGGTCCTCGGTACACCACGCGTAGACCTTGCGACTCAGGCGATTCAAGTCGGACAGCAGTAACTCATCTAGCACTTGACGCTTGCACGATCGTACGAGCTCGTGGAAGTCTTCGGTTTCGCCGGAGAACTCCCGGTAGATGCGCGTCATTGCCGGCTCCGCGCTGGCGTCCACGAAGAGCCCCCCGACGACGTTCAAGAAGTCGTAGCCCGTCGTTCCGTCGATGGGCCAGTCCGAGCACAGCCGCTCACCCGGTTCGAGGATCTTCTCGGCCACGATCCAGGCTTGGGGCGCGTGGACGCGGAGCCGCTCGAAGTACGCACGCGGATCGAACAAGCCGTCCGGATGATCCACGCGCACCCCGTCAACGACCCCGCGCTGCAGCCACTCGAGCGGCAACGCGTGGGTGTCCCGAAACACGCGTTCCAACTCCGTGCGGATGCCGGCCAGCTCGTTGATGTCGAAGAACCGACGGTAGTTGAGCTCGCTGCGGGCGGATCGCCAGTACGTGAGGCGATAGTGTTGCGCGGAGAGCACCCGGTGGAGCGCGGCGGGTTGGTCGTTGACCCGATCGAGCGCCTCGTCGAGCGCACGGGCGATAGCTGGATCTTGCTCGGCACGTTGGATCAGCGTCTCGACGTCGGTCGAGTTTTCTCGGGCACCTGCCTGCGCCGCGGCGTCGCCGACCAGATTCACCACTGACTCCGCCGCGAGGGGCAAGGGGCGCCCGTAGAGCCGCAACTCGATTTGTGTCCCGCTACGCTGAACCCTCACCTCACCCTGCTCGACGACCCGGTACAGATGATCCCCCAGAACCGGCAGCACGACCTTGCCGCGCAGGCTGGGCTCGGGGTGGTGCCAGTCGATGTCGAAGGTGCTCGCGTGAGCGCTCGCGGGACCACGCTCGAGCACGTCCCACCACCAACGGTTCGCGGCACTGGCAATCGACATGTGGTTGGGCACGAGGTCGATCACGTGCCCGAGGTGATGGCGCCGAAGAGCCTGACAGAGTCGGTCGTGCGATTCGGGTCCGCCGAGTTCCGAGCTCACCCGCGCGTGATTGACCACGTCGTAGCCATGTGTGCTGCCGGGGGCAGCCTGCAGGTACGGCGAGAAGTAGACGTGACTGATCCCCAACTCCTCCAAGTAGTCGGCCACCTCCGCGGCTGCCTCGAAACCGAATTCGGGACGGAGTTGGAGACGATACGTGGCCACCGGAGTCGCAGGGGCACTGTCAGGAGTGGGGCGGGGCATGCGGCGAGAGCTTTTCACGTGCTGTGAGCGAACGGAAGCCGGTGTGACGGATGGTGCATTTTCCCGTCGCGGTCAGGCCGATCGCGCGACCGTCCGAACCCGACTCAAGGTTGCGAGGGTCGATCGACCACGCTAACTTCCGGCGCCGATTTCGTACCATTCAGTTGCTGCGCGTCAAAAGGCTCGATATGCAGCAGCACGCTGGTTACGGAGGGCCCGCCTGCGAGCAGCACTGCCTCAACGCGATGCGCAATGTCGTGGCCCTCTCGCACGGTCAGCTCCGAGTCGACCAACACGTGTAGGTCGACCTGGAGCCCGCTGCCCACATAGCGCGTTCGCAGTCCGTGTACGCTCTGGACGCCGTCGACGCGTTTCGCCAGGTCCAGGATCAATTGGCAGTCGCCGCGGGCCGCCCCGGTGTCCGCCAACTTCTTCACCGCCGGCCACACGATGCTGAAAGCTGCCTGGAGGATGAAGATGGTCACGACAACGGTGGCCACGTGATCCAAGTACGGCGTTGCGGGCCACAAGATCGCACTCGCGCCAGCGATGGCTACAGGCAGAGAGCTGAGTGCGTCACTGCGATGGTGCCACGCATTGGCGACCATCGCCGAAGACCCCACCCGACGGCCGGCGCGCACGGTCCATTGGTAGAGAGCCTCCTTGACCACCATCGAGATGAGCGCGACGGCCACCACGACGCCGCCCCTCGGTGTGGGGCGGCTGGCGCCCAACTCCGCCACCGCCTGGTACCCAAGCCCGATTCCGGTCGCGGCCAAGAGCAGGCCGATGACGACGGACACGAGCAGCTCGATACGACCATGCCCGTAGGGATGATCGGCGTCGGCCGGTGCGGACCAGTAGTGCACCCCCACCAGTACCGCCAGGTCGGTGGCGGTGTCGGAAAGGCTGTGTACGCCGTCTGCGACTAGGGCCTGGCTCGTCGCCAGCGAACCGCCCACGAACTTCACCGCAGAGAGCCCGAGATTGAGAGCCATCCCCCAGAGCGTGACAGTGCGCACGACCCGGGCTGCCGTGGCGCGGTCCTCGCCGCGTGGCGTCGACTGGTTGGGCGGCGCTTTCTGGGGCATGCGGCTTGTGTCCCCCTCTGCCATTTCTTAGCGGAGGAAGCGACCCTCGGCCACGGAGTGTAGTGGTGTCCGCTACTGGCAGCATTTTTAGCGACACCGGCGTGTTCTCGGGAGCAGAACCCAAGTTGCGCACGGCTGGCCGATTGACCTATCCCGTGGGCAGTGAGGCGAAGTTCGGGCGACGAGCGTCGGGCCGAACGGTGCGGGCCCGACTCACAAAAAGTCCGCCCGATCTCGCGCATTTCGTGCTACCTCACGCCCACCTTCGCCGGCCGCCAATGCGGGCCAGCCGAGCGCTTCCGACCGGAGATGAACGCCATGGCAGACATTGACCAGCTCAAGATCACCATCAACGAGGACGAGTGCATCGGTGATTCAGCGTGCCAGGATGACGCGCCCAATACCTTTGAGGTGAATGACGACGGTATTGCCGTCGTGCTCGAGGGCTCGACAGACGACCGTGAGACGATCTTGAACGCTGCGAACAACTGCCCGACCGAGGCGATCCTCGTCGAAGACAGGGCCACCGGCGAGAAGCTCGCTCCCGGCTGAGCCTTTCTCGATCTACTCCGGCACGCGTGTCGGGCAGCCGAGAACGATGCTGACGGTGGCGTTCTGTTCCATGGCTGCGTCGCAGGCATCGCCACAGAGGATGATCCGGGTCTGATCATCGCTGTACTGCCACCCGCTGTTCCCTTCGACGGAGCAGTCCGTGGAGAAGTACTCGTCTTCGTTGACGTCGACGTTGACGCGGGAAAGGTCGACTCCGCCGCCCGTGGGGTTGGTGGGCACGTCCAGCTCGCAGGTGAGCACCGTTCCGCTGATTTGCTCCAACGTCGAGGCCAGATCATCGGCGAAGTTCAGTGACGTGGTCATGTCGAAATGACAGTCACCGACATCGTCTGGGAACCCGTCGTGATTGCAGTCCGGGGCGGAGGCGGTCTGGCCTGCCCACGCCACCTGCGAGAGCAGGGCGCGGGCGCCTTCGCTGCCCGGTGCACCGATGACGAAGGTGCGGAAATTGAAGTACTCGAAAGCGCCTGGGACGACCACCGTCAACATGTTGGGAATTTCGTGCAGCGCACACGTTTCGTAGCCGTCGGTGAGCAGCACCACGAAGGTGTTGCCGGCCAGCGTCCCCGCGTCCACCAGCTGCTGACGTAGGTGCTCGTGGCTGAGGATGGTCGCGCCTGCGAACGGGGTTTCCCCATCTGGAACCACGTTGGCGAGGATGGCGTGGAGCAGGGCGTTGTGGGTGGCGTCCAGCGGCGCGAGGGGTACGTCCGGGCTCGTGGCCACGTCGCACCGTGTGTCGGCTACCGGGAACATGGTCAGCCCGACACTCACCGGCACCCCGCTCTGTGCCAGTGAGTCGAAAGCGTCGCCGAGAGCGGTCCGCGTCAGCTCCCACTTGGAGGGCAGGCTGTCGTTTAGCTTGGCCGGGTTGGTGGCGCAATTCTCGGACGACTGCCCATCCTCCGGCAGGTTGCAGTTCATGCTCCCGCTGCGATCCACCACGAACAGCAGGTTGGCGGGCTTCAAATCGCCGGAGACGGTCTCGGAAGCACACCCTGCATCGGGGTCCAGCCGAGAGCTGTCCCGGTCGCCGCCGTCCGGATCGGACCCGCTGTCGATGAGCACGTTGCCCCCGCCGTCCAGGTCTCCGGACGCGCCGGTACCATCACCGTCGGCCGCAAAACCACCATCGCCGCTGCTCGAGGCGCCGCCACCGCCGAGCTGATTGCGCATGACCTGCATCGGATCGCTACAGCCCGTGTAGGCAGCTGCGACCAAGCAAGCCGTGCTGCCGACAACCCAGATTCTCACTCGTCGCACCGTCAGCCTCCGTTGGGATCATCGCTGAGGCCGACGGGCGACGCCAGCCCATTTGGCCATCGCCTCATTGCAGCGACCCGAATTCCAAGCCGGCGGACACCCACACCCGATAGCCCGCCATGGTCATGGACGTGCTGGCCTCATCGCCCTGCCGGGAAGCCTCGAAGTTCGTCAGTTTTGCCCGTACGTACTGGAACAGCAGGTCGCCACGCAGGCGCAGCATGCGGTGAACCGCAAGAATACCGCCCATTCCTGCCCCGAGATTGAGTCCGATCACGGGACCGGTATCCGCGGCGCAGCCCGCCCCCGATACGTAGTCATCGCTGCACAGGTTGTTCTGTGCCGAACGTTCGTCTTTCAGCTCGTTGCGCGGGAAGATCAGCTGCGCCCCGCCCATCGCACGGACGGGAAGATAGAAAATGGACTGGGTCGGGATGACCCCTTCGATGATGACGTGACCGTCGAGCTCGCTGCCCAGGCCGTATTCGTCGCCGGTCTCCTCGGGCTCTACCTTGGCGCTCGGCAGAAAGAAGGCACCCAGGCCGAGCCGGAGTCCGGGAGTGACATGACCCATGAAATCCAGTCCCACCATGAACAGAGAGGTGTCCGAGTAGTCCGACTCGGTGCCGGCGAGATCAGCGCAGATCTCCGAGAAAGTGCCGGTTGTGCTGCAGGAGCCCTTGAAGGTGATCTTGCCCTCACCGGCCGGTGCGAACGCGACGCGGGGAAGGATCACGAGCCCCGTCATCACGCGCTCGTCCTCGTCGTCCTCCTCCGCGCTGGGTGGAGGCGCTGCAGGGGCGGGCGTGCCCGGTGGATACTGAGGCAGGTCTTCCGCAGCGGGCGTGGCTGTCGTTGCGGCACCTGGCGCTGGTTGGGCCGGGGGCCTGGCGGGGGTGGGTTTCGTTGTGGCAGTGGCGCTTGGTGCACCGCTTCCAGCGGCTCCAGCTGAAGGAGGCGCTTTCGGCGCGACCGCGGCAGGCGGTGGTGCTGCGTTGGCCTGATCCAGAGAAATGCACCGGCCGGCCTGACACACTTCACCCGCCCTGCAATCCGCGTGCGTGAAACACTCGGCCCAGACGGCTGGTGAGATTGCCAGGGTAGCGGCGGTCACTGCGGTGACGACGATGGACCTACTCATCATTCCTCGGGCAGCGTCATCGATCAGGAGCAGGCTCGGCACCAACCCCGGAGCTGTCGGCTTTACTTTTCTCCATCCGACGCCGGTTTCAAGCCCTGAGTCACCAAACGCTTTGCGTCCACGTGTGGGGCTGAATATGCTCCCCCATTTGGGGACGAGGTCGGTCATGGGCTCAATTTCGCCATTGCCGGAGGCACCGGAAGCGCTTGAGGCCGACGTCGTCCAGAACAGTGCAGCAAGGGCGTTTTACCGCCGGATTGGAGGGATGATGAAGCCCGCCTACCTGCTCGTGGCTTTGGCATTGGCCTGCTCACCATCCACGTCGTCACCCAGCAACACACCGGATGATTACGACTCGGAGATCGATCCGGACGCCGGCAAGGGTCTGCCGGAGCCCGAGGGCCCCGCGGAAGAATGCCTCGACGAGAACGACAATCCCATCGAATGCGAGTCAGACAAGGACTGCTGCGAAGGGTTCTATTGCGGTTTGGATCCGCAGGGTAGTACCCGCATCAAGACTTGCGTCTACGGCGGCGGCTGAGTCCGCACGTAGGTCGCACCGGCGGCACCGCCGGCGCAGCGTCCGGTGGGATACCCGTCGGCAGACGCCGGTCGGTGTGCGCGCCGTCGTGTCGCGGTCGAGCCTCGAGGCACCGAACCCATCCGCGCCCGAGGTGCCCACGACAGCAATGGGCGTGCTGGCCACACCTCGGCGCAGCTGCGCGGTGCCAGGCGGCCACCCCTGTGTTCGGCCAGCCGAGGCGTATCGACTGCGACTGGCCGGACCGGGCGCGGGGGCTACGTCGCCTCCTCCAGCAGATTCACCACTCGGCCTTCGTGGCGAGCTCGCTCTGCTGCGAACACCATGAGGTGCGAGCTCAGTGACTCGTCAGGTCCCGAGAGCAGGAGCGACGGGTCGCCCTCGGCGACGGCCCGCAAGAAGGTCTCCATCAGCGCGTCGTCGCCCCCGCCGTGTCGCGCCCCGTTCCCCGCGACCTCGTACGTCTCTTGCCGGTCGGTGCCGAAGTCGCAGAGCTCGATACGACTTCCATTCCCGACCAACCATCCGTGGGTTCCGAAGATCACCGTTTGTCGCTGCATCGGCGGCGTGAAGGCGCTCATGGTGAAGGTCGCGGTTCGTCCACCTGCAAATTCCATTATCACCACCTGCTGGTCGGGCACATCGTTGTCACAAGCGTAGACGCAGCGGCCGTACGGCCCAGTGCGTAGTGCCTCGCGGAGGCGCGCGGGCACCGGTGGTCGCGCGACGACGCGCGCCGGCCAAGCATCACCAGGATCCCCGAGATCCCCGAGGTACAGCCTGACGGCGGAGTAGGCGCAGCCGGGCTCGCGGTTGCAGTCGAGGCATCGCGGTGCGGCTCCAGCGGGCATCTGCTCGCGTCGAAAATGGCGTAGCGACGCAAACGATGCGATGCGCTCGCACGGCACGCCGAACACGTAACGGAGCCAGTCCAGGTCATGGCAGCACTTGGCCAGAAGTACTGGCGAGCTGTCTGCCTCGCGGCTCCAGTTCCCCCGCACGTAGGCGTGTGCGAAGTGCCACCAGCCTACGGGCTCCAAGCGCTGGGCGCCCACGACATCGCCGATCCGGCCCTCCGAGATCAGCTGCTTCAGCACGGCCGTGTACTTCGTGTAGCGCAGCACGTGGCACACTGCGAACACGATCCCGTTCCGTTTGGCCGCCGCCACCACCTGACTGCACTCCCTCGGCGTGGGTGCCAGCGGTTTCTCCAGCAACGTGTTCCAGCCCGCATCCGCGAAGGCGACCGCGGGGGATGCATGCAGGCGATCCGGCGTGGCGATGACGACGGCATCCGCATGCCGTCCTGCGGCTAGCGCCTCGGTCCAATCAGAGAAGCAGCGGGCCGGGGGTAGCGCATGTCGTTCGGCAAACGCCGCTCTTGCGGTAGAATTGGGCTCGGCCACAGCCACGACGTGTCCGGCGTCGGGATGCATGCGAGCGTAGTCCGCATAGACGTTTCCACGGTCGCCCGCTCCCACGACCAACAGAGACACGCTGCCGCGCTGTATGGGCATTCAGTCAGGGATCGTTCGCATAGCTGTCCGGCGCGCGCCAGTCCGGTCGCGTCGGCACCCTTGCTCGGAGTTCGGGCCGGCCGGGGTGAAGAAGATGGAGCAAGGT
>CAZSVU010000069.1:0-29044 GCA_964610275.1 uncultured Polyangiaceae bacterium
CCCCCGTCCCGGTAGCGGTCGCGGTCCACCCGGTCGCGGTCGCGGGCCCGGTCACGGACCCCGGACCCGGTCCCGAAACCATCCCATGTTTCGGCGCACGCTGGCGGCCGGCGAAACATGGATCAAGGATGCCACACTTACGGCGCGAGTAGCTCGCAGGTAGGATGGGTGCAATCTTGCGGGAGTACGACCGGCGGCCCCTGGAAGGGGTCGGTAGCGCAGTGCGAGGACCAACCGGCGGCGCCGGTTCGTTGCTGGGCGTGACGCACATCAGTCCGCGTGCACCGCGCCCGCTGCCCTCGAACCGCCTGCGCGACGAAAACCGCGACGTCCACCGCACGGTCCAACCCGGCGTCTAGAGCGTGTTAGGATTGCTCAAGCTGAGGGAGGAGGGGAGTGGCCCATAATCTCCAGAGTGCGACTCTGTGCTGACCTGCAGGCCAAGGGCCGCTGAGAGACGATCCGCCCAGGAGCCCAGCGGTTCTGGTCCGGCCGAATGTTGGAACAGGACCACGTTGGGTCGCCTCCCACCGTTGCTCTGCGCAACCCGCTATGAAACGCCGATCCTCCACTCCGACGCCGACTACTCGACACCCGCCGCAGCGACAACGCTGGCCTGTGCATCAGTGGCGGACTGCAGGGAGAACGGGTAGGGTGGCTCGAACGCGACCCCGGCACTGACTTGCGCGCCAGTGGCAGTGGTGGTGTCGTTCCCGCTCTCCACGACCTCGGCCGTGTGGTCCCCCGTTTCCGGGTCCTCATCCAGCTGGAAACGAATCGGATCGGCTACACCGTCGAAGACGTTGTTCTGCACCAGGAGTCGCGCCAGGTAGCCGGCGCCGACGCAATACTCGTTGCCCGCAGACGAGTAGTAGTTGTTGAAGACGTGGACCTTGCCGTAGCGCACCCGAGGCATCTGCGCCAGAACGCCATCTCCCCACCAGTTGTGATGGAACGTCACGTTGTGCTTGTCCGCCGTTTCCCAGTCCTCGCTCCCGCAGAGGTTCGAGAACCGGTGATCGTCGGTCTTGGCTGCGTAGTAGAACCGGGACCACGACACCGTGACGAAATCGGACCCGCGGACGATGTCCAGGTTGCCGTCCGCGCCGTCGAAGATCTCGCAGTGATCGATCCACACGCAGGAGGACTCGGTCACCTCCACCGCATCCGTGCTCTCGGTCGTCGGCCCGCCGTCGATCCTGAGGTTTCGGAGAACGACGTTCGTCGCGTTGTTGACGCGCAGGGCCCCGATGAGCACGGCCTCGTCGAGCCCCACCAGCGTCTTGTCGGTGGTGACGTCGAGCACCTCGTCACCGAGTTCGAACGGGCCCACCAGCTCGATCACGCTCGCGCCGTCGGCCGCCGCCGCTGCTCGCAAGTCGTCGACCGTGGTCGGGCTCACCCTGGGGCCCTCCCCTCCACCGACCGTACCGCTCGGCCCACAATCGACCACTGCGGCCCAGCCCACGAGGCCCGTCGGCGCCGCCACCGAGCCCGCCCCACCTCCCGCGGTCGTCGCTCCGCCAGCTCCCAAGTGCGGCCCGAGATCGTAATCGTACGAGGCGCACCCGAGCACCCCGCTCACACAGACAGCCATGGCGCCGGCGGCAAACGCGCGGCGACCCAATGCGCCGCCGAGGCGAAGCAGCGCGAGGCGAGATCCGAGTGACATCCCCAGCGATCGAAGCACGGGGCACGCAACGTCGCCACCGGTTCCGCGATCGATCCCTCGGCGACTGTGCTGATTCGCTCGCTCGTCCACCATGCGATCTGCGCTCCCCACTGAAGTGGGAAGACGTGAGGCCCGGACCACCGAGTCGCAGGGTCGTGCCAGCACGGGGGCACGGGGTCGGGTCCCACGCGCGCGTGTGGGTGCCGGGCTGTCCGTCCTGAAAACCTCGTCCCAGCCAGAAGGCCGCTGGTCGGGGCGCCGTTTTGGTCAGGCAACGTCTGCAGGACGGACGCGCGAAGAAATCTGAGCCCTGCCGGTCGGTCGATCCCGACCTGAGAGCGATGACCCGACACCGACGCCTGGGCGTACGCCCGAACCCTCTCTTTTTGGTTGCGCCTCTGGCGCTCATTGCGTGCGGTGCCTCGAACGAAGGGCCGTCTGACGACGGACCGCCAGATGTCGCGTCCACAGGCGGGACATCGTGAGCGGACGGATAGTCCTCTCGTCATGCCGGTGGACGTCAGCGTTTCTGGACGGGGCGGCGCCTTCGCAGCAGGGTGAGCGCGCACAGGGCAACTGCGGACAGCAACGGGAGCGGTGTGGGACCAGGGTCAGCCGGTAGGCTGCACGAACAGCCTGACTCGTCGTCGGTGGCGGCGGCGTCGCTGGTGTCGCTCGGCCAGGCAGTGGTTCCGCTCGTGCCGGGGCCCATGCCACCAGTTGGCGCGGCCCCACCCGTGCTGGCGCTCGAAGCCCCGCCGGTGCCGGGGCCCGTGCCACCGGTCGGCGCGGACCCACCAATGCTGACGCTCGAAGCCCCGCCGGTGCCGGGGCCCGTGCCACCAGTCGGCGCGGACCCACCCGTGCTGGCGCTCGAAGCCCCGCCGGTGCCGGGGCCCGTACCGCCAGTCGGCGCGGACCCACCCGTGCTGGCACTCGAAGCCCCGCCGGTGCCGGGCCCCGCGCCACCAGTCGGAGCGGACCCACCCGTGCTGGCGCTCGAAGCCCCGCCGGTGTCGCCCGTCGATCCGCCCGTATCGCCGCCGCTGCCACCGGTATCGCCAGTGGCTCCGCCGGTGTCGTCCGCTGACCCGCCGCTGGCGCCCGCGCTCCCACCGGCGTCGCCGGCTGACCCGCCGGTGTCGCTGCCGGTGGCGCCCGCGCCCCCACCGGTGTCACCGCCGGTTCCTCCCCCACCGGTGCCACCCGAACCGCCGACCCCACCGGCTCCGCCCGTGCCCGGGTCGGGGGGATCCTCTCCCTCGGGAACGAAGATGAAATCGCGGACGATCATCTCCACTTCCTGGCCGTCTGACGGCGTTCCCTGGAAGCACCAGAGGTTCATGCCGAGCGGCATCGCTTGTTGGGGGATCCGCGCAGTGTAGTCGGCAGGAGCGTACGTCCACGAGCCGAGCACGTCCTGCTGGGTGCCCACCGGGACGAACCCGCTCATCGACACGAAATCGATCTCGGTGCTGCTCCAGACGAAGCGTGAGGTGGTAAATGTGCCGCCTCCGAGATCGAAGTCGAACGACGAGCTTTCGGCGCCGTTGGTGGGCGGTGGCGGCCAGACCGTGAAGTTACCGTTGGGCCAGGCGTCGTTGCCCCAGCGAGCATATTCGATGTCGATCTCGTTGTTGCCGCTGGAGCCCAAGCCCGCGGCCGGACCATACGGGAAAAACCCCACCACGACGTTGCGGTCGTAGTGGTCGACCGCTCCGTCGATCTGCCACTGGTAGGTCCCGTAGCCCAGCGAGGTGGTGCTGAAGATCTCTGCCGCGCTCCAGGTGCCGCCGTCGTTCGAGATCCGCAGGTGCAGGTATCCGTCACCGTCGATGAAGACGTTGTCCGGATTGCCCTGGCACACCCCGGCCATGCCACCGGAGGTGAGCCGCCATTCGTGGCCCTTCCAGGAGATGGTCTGGGCGTGGCTCGCGGATGTCGCGAGTATGGCCGTGGCCAGACTCGCCACCACAAGGCCGGCTTTCCGGCTACGCACCGTGGAACTGGATCGCATACCGCCTCGCAGGATTTTTCGAAGGAGCGCCGGGAAAATGTCTGCCTGCTCCGTTGGAGGGAGGAGGCAGCTGGAATTCTCAACAATTCGCTCCGGCCACTGCTCCCCGGCCCCCTGTCCGCTGACTTCGGCGAGTGCTAGACCCTGGGGCCGCTCGTCAAGGAGGACGCCCTGCCTGAGTTGTTTGAACCGTCGCGCATCGCATCGCTCGAATTGCCGAACCGCATCATCCGGTCGGCCACCCACGAAGGGCTGGGCGACGCTGACGGTCGGCCGTTGCCCGAGCTGGGTCGGGTCTTCGAGCGACTCGCCCGCGGGGGCGTCGGCGCGCTGATCGCCGGCCACGCCGCCGTCACGCCGGCTGGTCGCTGCTCGCCGAATCAGCGGGTGTTGCATCGCGATGAGTACGTCGACGACTACCGCGAGCTGCTTGCCCCAGCGAAACAGCACGGCGTGCCCATCATCCAACAGATCTCCCACGGCGGCGCTGGGGCGCGGTCCCCCGACCACGAGCTCGTCGCCCCGTCAGAGGTGAAGAGCTCCCGCAACGGGCGCGTGGCGCGCGCGCTACGCGAGGACGAGATCGAGCAGCTGGTCGAGATGTATGTGGAGGCCGTCGAGCGCACGAAGTCCGCCGGCTTCGATGGTGTGCAGTTGCACTGCGCCCACGGCTACCTGCTCGCGCAGTTCCTCTCCCCCCGAGTGAACCGACGCGCGGACGCCTGGGGAGGTACCACAGAGCGACGCTTCCGGATCGTGCGCGAGATTGTCGAGCGGTCGCGCCAACGGGTCGGAGATTTCCCCATCCTGGCAAAGATGAATGGCTACTCCGGTGAGCCGGAGGGCCTGACCGTCGAAGAGGCCACCTCGCATGCGCGGCGGTTCGAGATGGCCGGTGCCGACGCCATCGAGATCTCTTGCGGCAGCACCGCTGGACTGTTCGAGACCGTGCGCGTGCCCAGGCTCCCGGTCGACGCGATGTTCGAGCTCATCAGTAGCCTCCGCCGGCGCTCCGCGGTGCGAAGGTTCCTGATGAAGCAACTGACCCCGCTCATCATCAAGCGCGCCCGACCCCTGCACAACTACAACGTCGAGGCCGCCGCCCGTATCAAGCAAGCAGTGGGCATCCCCGTCATCGTCGTCGGCGGGCTCCGCCGCCTCGAAGACATGGAGGCGATCGTCGGTGGCGACCGCGCCGACTATGTCGCCCTGAGCCGCCCCCTCATCCGCACCCCCGATCTCGTCCAACGCCTCCGCACCGGCCGGACCCGAGAGACTTCCTGCCACGACTGCGGCTACTGCCTGATCGGCTGCGTCGAACACCCCTTGCAGTGCTACGACGGCAAGGTCCGGTAGCGGCGCTGAGTCCGGACTATCCATGCGTCGACATCGCGTTGCACGGCAAGTTTGCACTGCATCAATTCGGACGCGCAGACGAGCGTGCGCCAACCCCGCGCCTCGCTGGTTCTGAGTCATGGGCGTCGAGCCCGATGCAAGTACCGCCACCGCCGGTGCAGGCTTTCGGTTTGGTCGAGCTGCCGACCCAGTCCGCACACGATGAACGTGGTATGCAGCCCGGGTCATTGGTAAGGGACGAGCCGCAGGATGCCCCGGATGTCACGAGACCCTTCCCTGGTGCGCGATGGCGAGCATACCGTCCCGGCCGGTGCCCCCCGTCCTCTCGACCGTGCCCTGCGGGAGATCTTTCCCGGCGCCAGCTGGAATCACGTTCGCAAGCTGATTCGATCGGGAAAGGCCCAGGTCGGGGGCCGGCCTCGGCTGGAGCCGACCACAATCGTGCGGGCAGGCGATCAGATCACGGTTCACCTAGCCGCGCCACGCGCCACGCGACCTCGTCTCTCCCCAGACGTGATCGTCCACATCGATCCCGCCGTGATCGTCGTCAACAAGCCGCCGGCCATGAGCACGGTACCCAGCGAGCAGTCTCACAACGATTCGCTCGACGTACTGTTGCGGCGGATGCTGCGATCGAACCGACGCATCGAGGGAAGCAGGCATGTCGCCGTCGTCCATCGCCTCGACCGTGACACCTCGGGCCTGTTGCTCTTCGCTCGGAGTCACAGCGCCCAGATGGCACTGAAGCAGCAGTTGCGCGAGCACCAGGTAAGCCGGCGCTACCTGGCGCTCGTGCACGGACACCCGCACTCGCAAGTCATCCAGTCCCGCCTGGTGCGTGACCGCGGCGACGGGCTGCGGGGCGGAAGCGAACAACCGACCATCGGCAAGCCGGCCATCACCCACCTGCGGCACCTCGAAAGGATCGGTCCCGCAAGTCTGGTCGAGTGTCGACTGGAAACCGGACGCACCCACCAGATCCGGATTCATCTGTCCGAACTGGGCTGCCCCGTCCTCGGCGACCGCGTCTACTGCCGCGGGAACAAGACCGTGACGGACCTCGCCCCACGACAGATGCTGCATGCGGCCCACCTCGCCTTCTGTCACCCAGTCGACCACCGAAAGCTCGAGCTGGACTGCCCGTTGCCCAGCGACATGCAGGCGGTGTTGCAGCGGCTCAGGAAGGGCTGAGTCAGCGAGCACGGTCCCCGACTGGGGTGAGGGCTTGAAGCGCTGCCTGCGGGCCGAATGTGGACGCATGCCGACGAACACTCATACGCGAGTGTCCAGCTCGGGCTGGAAGACAGCACGGACTTCTCCGAGGTCCGATCTCGGTTCCACATCGAGTGTGACGACGTTTCTGGGATGGGCAGGGAGCTTCGCAGTGCATGTCGCCCGCCAGCGACGTAGGCACCTCGACCATCGGCGGCGCAATTGGAATCTGTAGGGAAGCTGCCGCACTCAGCCAGCAACGCAGACGTTGTCCTGGCAAGTGGGCAGTGCGGGATCCAGGCAGTCCTCGTCGCGATCGCATTCCACGCAGAGCTCGTCCTGACAAATCGGCAGAGCAGGGTCGACACAGTCCTCGCTCCGGTCGCATTGCACGCATCGCTCGCCCTTGCAGACGGGTAGCGCGGGATCGAGACAATGGGCGTCATCGTCACATTCCACGCACTTGTCTTCGTTCCTGCAGACGGGGAGGGCCGCCGGGCAGTGATCGTCGACGAGGCACTCGACACACTTGTCGTCGTTGCGACAGAATGGCTTGTCCCTGCCGGAACAGTGGTCGTCGGACGAGCACTCCGTGCACCTTCCGCGGGTCAGGTCGCACACCGGCTTGTTGGAATCCGTGCAGTCCGCGTCCGAGCCGCACGCGAAGTGGCACTTGTGGTCCGGCTTGCACACCGCGGCCCCGGCGCAGTGGGCGTCGACGAGACACTCTTCGCACCGGCCTTCGGGCAGGTTGCATACAGGATCCGCCGCGCTGCAATCCGCATCGCTCGTGCACTCGGAGCACTGTCCCCGGGTGGGTTCACACAGGGGTCGATCGCCATCGCAGTCGTCGTCGGTGACGCAGGCGACGCAGGCTCCGCTCTCCACCATGCAGAGGGGTTCGTCGCCGCCGCAGTCGTCGTCGCTTTCGCAGGCCACCTCGCACCGGCTCTCCCGCGGGAAACAGGCTTGTCCCGTGCGGCAATCCTCTGTGGCACCGCACTCCTCGCAGCTACCCAGAACGCAGATGGGACGATCGTTGGGGCAGTCCTCGCCCGACAGACAGTCCACGCAGCCGAGGAGCTCACTGCATTGGTGAGCGCATGGGTTCCCATCGATGGCACACGCCGACGAATACGAGTCCGCGCCCGCGTCGTCGTCGCCACACCCGCCGCCTACCAGCAGTAGCCCGGTTGCTGCGGCGAGGTAGAATCCCTGAAGCTTGCGGTTGCGTCTCATTATGAATCCCTTCTTCACCTGATGGAGGTGAGTGGGGAGAGCGCCCTCGCAGTATCATTGCGCCCGGCGGACAGGCTGCAGGGCCAACACGTGGCAGGCTGCCCCACAGCGGAAAAGGTGCGAGAGGCGAAGCCGTAGCCGACGGCGGATCTGCAAGGGGCGGTCCGGCGCGCTCTGCCCGTGCGGCTCCGGACCCAGCGTCCGCGTCTGCTAATCGGATCAGGCTACGACCACGTACTCCTGAAGGAGCCGGGAGGACGCGCATCCTCACTCGCCGTCTTCTTCCCGTTCGAGCAGTGTGGCGCGCAGGTGGTCGAGTGCGACCTTGTCCTTCGGTCTGGTCAGCCTCTCTTTGACCTCGATGAGCCTGGGCAGAGACATGACCTGGACCTTCAGGCCTCCGAGATCAATCAAGTCGATGTGCCCCATCAGATCCTCGTAGTCCGTGTCCTCCTCAATCGTGCCTAGACAATCGAGCGGGCCAAAGCACGTCTCGAGCAGCTTCTGCCCACGGGACGCCAAGTGTGCTGCGCCGGGCTTGATCCGGCGTGGGTCGGACCGAAAGATGGCTTCCATTGAGGAAAGAGCTGATGCGAGCTTCTCGATGTTCTCCTCGGAGACGCGCTAGACGATATCGAGATCTTGAGTGTTGAGTGGTGAACCCTGCAGCAAGCCGGCCAGGCCGCCGACGACGATGAACTCGACGTCGTGTTCGACCAGACGCTCAAGAAGTCTTCGAAACTGAAACGTCGGGTTCTGCAACACGTCGTGCCGATGCTGCCAGGTTGAGCGTCGCTTCGAGATTGGCGAGGCGTTGGGCTGGTGTCTGCCGAAGGCACCAACGAATCAACGAACGGTCAACGCCGTTTTCGTCGTAGGCATCCGCCAAGCGCTGCTTCAGTTCGCGATCTGCCTGATTCACAGCCCATATTGTGAACCAGACAGGCGCCATTTTCCAGCGCGCGCTGGAACCAGAGTCCGTCCTCCGAAAACCTCATCCGCCGCTGGAAGATGAGATTGTTCATGGGGCCAGCGTAGCGGCATCTTCCCTTTCTCGAGCTAGCGCAGACGATTGCCGGAAAAACCCAGCATTTCTGGGCCAGCGCAGTATTGGAACAGGACACGGTCGAGTGGCGGAGACAACGCCAGGACGAGAGAAACGCCCGCTTCACCATGGCGCATGCGCGGCTACCAGAGCACCCGGATGGCCGCCGAACGGGGACCGAGTAGCAGCGCAGTATCCCCGCTACTCTCCTCCTCGTGCTTGCTCTCGTAGAGCGGTACGCGAGCGGCTCCGTAGAGAATCAACGGCACCCCCACGGCGATCGCCACCCCACCGACGACCAAGAACCCGGTGCCGATGCCCGTGTAGTCGTAGCCGATACACTCCCGTTCCCCGCTGCCGTAGTCGTCGCAGGTCCTCGTGTCACCCAGCGCCAGCAATGCCAATCCCATCGTGGCGAAGGACCCGCCGCCCGCAGTAAGGATGATGCCACCCACCATCATTCCCGTGCTGCGCCGTTTGGTTCTCTCATCGTCGTCAGGGGCAGGACGATACCAGTCATCGTCGGTCGTGCTGTTCGTGGGCGCCGCAACAGGATGCGCAGGAGCGGATGCGGTGCTGCCTGCGGGTGCGCGATCGACGACCACCGCTACGCATTCCCCGTTCGAGTCGCACCGTTCCCCCTCGGCGCAGCGGGGATTGCATGCAGAAACACATACAGCGTCCAGGCATACGTATCCGCTGCGACAGGGCGGTGCGCAGTCCCGGGCGACGTCTGGGGTCGTCGCTGCGGCGGCCGCCGCTTCGCCGCCGACCCCGGTACTCTGAAACGCGCTGGCCACAAACTCCGGCACACCGCTTCCGAGTTCGTTCGTGGACAGCTCGCGCTTGACGCCCTGCATCCCGGCGTCGCTGACCACGGTGACCCGAATCAGGAGCCGAACTCCGGCTCGACCCGTGCCCCTCACCACCACCAGAGCCTGCGCCGCGATGCTCTTGCGCAGTGCCTGCAGATCCACACTGGGTCGCTCTTGGCCACTGCGCTGGCTTCGAAAGGCCGCCTCGACGTGTTCCTGGGGCACGACCTGGTGGGATCGAGCCAATCGCTTCTCGACGCCTTCACGCACTTGCGCTGCATCGACGGCGGACCGAAATCCGACCACATGCACTCCGACGCGCGCCTGCGCGGCGGCAACACCCGTGACCGCACAGACGGTGAGCACCATCCAGACCCGGAGCCAAATCCTCATCTTCCTACCGTTCTCCCCTTCACCGTGCGGTCCAGCCGCCCGCCGCCCACTCCGGTATCGTACTGCAATCTCCGGGGACAGGGCCACCCGCGGGTTCCGGTGCGCGTGGGGTTCATGGTAGCCTCTGCGCGATGGTGGGTCATAGGCGGGGACTAGGGGCGGCGTGCCTGATGGTATTGTCTTTCGGGGTAGCCTGTAGCAGTGGCGGCACGAGTCGGGGGGGCGGCGAGGCGTGCAACGCCATCACGCCGTGCGGCGGCGACCCGGTTGGAAATTGGACCTTGAGCTCGAGCTGCGTGATCGGGGGGTGGGAGCAACTCGGCGCCGTCATGTACGACGAACCGGAATGCAGCAACGCTCTGGCGGATGCGAACGTCAGCCGGACCGGCACTGTAACCGTCAACGCCGATGGCACCTACGCGACCCAGAGTCACATTGCCATGACCATGCGCCTGGTCTTCACCAGCGATTGTGTCGCGGCGATGGCCGAGCTGGAGACAGTGGATGCTGCCACCCTGCAAGCGTTCTGCGACGGTGCGCAGTCAGGCTTCGACGAACCGGAAGAAGACAGCGTCATCACCTCGGCCACGTGCTCGGTCAGTGCGGGCGCATGTCAGTGCAACACCACGAGCTCACAGGACTTCAGCAACGCTGGGACCTACGTTGTCGATGGCACGACCCTCACCACGACGACTGCCGACGGGGAAGTCAGTGAGATGTCCTTCTGCGTGCAGGGGAACCAGCTGCAGACAGAAGAGACCAGCGACGACATCACGGGCATCGACGTCTATCAGCGCTCTTGACGAGCGCCCGGCGACCGGCTCCAGGACTCGAGCGCCGCGCTGGGATGTGCGCGCCCCGCGGTAGTGTGTGGTGGGGAGCCACCATCTGCGACGCGCACCGTCGCCCGCCCGCGCCGCTGTCGGTCAGAGCGTGCTGAGCTTTCCCGTTCGGTGCATCGACTCTCCACGACACCGGCGGCGCACTTCCCCTCGACGGAATCGAGCTGCGTTACTGGTTCGACGCGGACGACGACGCCGCGCTCACGCCGCTCTGCAACGCGGCGGAGATCGGGTGTGGGTTCGTCGGCGTGGCGGTACGCGAGAACCCGGCGTCGTGTCCCGGAGCCACGCACTACGTCGAGGTGACTCACAGCGGCTCATTGCTTCAGGGGGGGCAGTCCGCGTCCGCAGCGTCGACGTCACCGTCGCAGTCATTGTCCACGTTGTCGTCGCACACTTCGCTGGCGGCCGGATTGATGTCAGCGCCGCCGGCCGTGTCGTCACAATCGGTGTCGGATAGGCCGGTCGGCTCGAGCTCGGTTTGCTGGCTGCCGCAAGCGCAGAGACGCTCCATCCCGGTGGTGCTGGCCGCATAGCCGTCCCCGTCCTCGTCCACGTAGCAGTTGACGCGCAGGCCGAATTCCGTATCGGCCGCGTCCTCGTCGATCAGCTCGTCGCAGTCGTTGTCGATACCGTCACAGACTTCCTGCGTGCCCTGGGGTGGCGTGCCCGCGGAGCACGCGCGCGCTCCGTCCGCTGTGCAGGCCCAAACGCCGGAAACCCGACAAGCCCCGTGCCCCCGGGTGCAGGTCTCGCCAACGTCGAATCCCTCATCCACATCGCCGTCGCAGTTGTTGTCGATGCCATCACAGATCTCGTCCGGGTGGTCCCACTCGCAGGCTCCATAGACCACCGCACCCGCGGCGCAATGCCGATAGCCCTGCACGCCACACTGCTCCTGACAGGCCCATGCGGACAGGCACTCCGCACCGCTCTCGCAGCTCCGCGTTCCCGGGCCGCAACTGGTGGTGCAGGATTCTCGAACGAGCTCGTCGGCCTCCCCGTCGCAGTTGTCGTCGATGCCATCGCAGACGTCGCTTTCCGACACGGGCTCGATGCCTCCAGCACAAATGACCGCGCCATCCTGGCACGCCAGCGTTCCCGGCGAGCAGGCGCCGACGTCGCTGCCACAGACCTGCCCCAACCCCAGCGCGTCGAAGTAGTCGACTCGTGCCGAGGTTTCGCCTCCGCTCAAAGGACGAAGATCGCTGGGGACGGTCAAGAGGTTGTTCCGAGCGTCCCGCACCTGACCGACGGAGATCTGGTCACCGTCGCCGTCGCCGTCTTCCTCGAACCGGAGTTGCAGCGTATTGCCAGGGACCTGGACGCTGAGCACTCCAATGGGGATAGAAAGGTTGCCGAGGAAGGGGACCCACTCCAAGAACCCCCCTTGCAGCAGCTCTTGCTCGGTTCCATCTGCCAGAATGGCGACCAGTCGGTCCCCTGCGTCAAACTGCGTGTCGGAATCGAAGGACAGCACTAATTCGGTGGGAACCGGGTAGTCCAGCTCGTCGACGGTGCCGTCGCAATCATTGTCGATGCCATCACAGATTTCTGGCTCAGGCTCCCCCAGACAGGGATTTTCCGGTGGCACGATGGTGTAGTCCACATCGAAAACGAGCTCGCAGCCGACACGATCCGGGCGATAGGTGCCAAACGTGCGGACCACGTCTGTGGTTCCGGGAACTCGGCCGTTGCAGTAGAGGTATACGACGGCATCGTGGTCACTCACGCTCTGTACATTTAGTTCGAAGGGGTTGCTGCTGGGATTGACCCCAGGCGCCTTCAGAATATCGCGGTCGTCGTCACTGTCGATGTAGGTGAGGCTGAAGCGGTTTCCGCCGACGAAGCTCGCGACCATTCCTTCCGTCGTCGTGCTCTTGGTGCGCTCGATGTAGGCTTCCGTCGGTCGACTGTACTGCTCCAGCGCCTCGATGGTGAACGTGACCGTCGCCTCTTCGGTGCCCTGTCCACCGAACTCGACGGCCACGTTCATCGTGACGGAGCTGCCCCCCATGTTGACATCGTCCTCACGTAGCAGGGCATTGAGATTGAACGTCCCTTGCCAGTTGCGCAGGCACGCTCCGTCCTCGTCGGTCTCCCCATCGCAGTCGTTGTCGATGCCATCACAGATGCGCAGACAGCTGGCTAGGGATCCCTCGGGACAGCCCTCGGGTTCGGGCTCCGCGATCGGAGCACACACGGCGCTGCCATTCACGCACTGCCATCGGGTCGTGGCGCAAGCACCTTGATAGTTCTCGGTCTGATTGACGCAATCGTCCCCGAACACGGTCCCCGCCGCTTGTCCCTCCACGGGAGAACCCACCAGGTCCTCATCCACCTGACCGTCACAGTCGTTGTCGAGACCGTCGCACAGCGTCTCCTGCAGCGGCTCGTAGGGATCGCCCGGCAGACAGTCGAGCACACCCTCGATACAGGCCGTGTACCGGTCCCCGCAGACACCAGGCAATCCCGGTTGTGCAGGTAGACCCGTGCTCGGAGATGCGGCGGCGCAGGGCACACCACTGGTTTCGTCGTCGACCTCCCCATCACAGTCATTGTCGAGTCCGTCGCACGACTCAATCGTCGCCGGAGTCGGATCGCACGCGACGGCAGTACCCTCGCAGCGTGGAGTGCCCACTGCACATATTCCCAAGAGCCCGGTCGGACAGGTCGTCGGAATTCCTTCGTCGATCTCGCCGTCCTCGTCGTTGTCGATCTGATCGCAGGGCACCTCCAGGCACTCCAGTTCGCCGAAGTCCTCTTCCAGTCCCACACACGAGGGGATGTTCTCGGGTAGCCCTGGACACATCAGGTCCGCCGGGTCCGCCGCGTGGCGATGCATCGCCTCGGCACAGGTGTTGACGCATCCACCCAGGTAGCCGACATGGGCTGGGTTGGCCTGATAGGGCGTGTACGGCACGGCACCCCAGACCGCAGTGTTGGGTTGAGGCAGGGTCTCCTGCGGGGTGCAGTGGATCTGTGGTTCTGCCGGGTTGGCCTCGGAATCCGCGCTGGGTTCGTCGGCGGCCTCACAGTCGTTCAACTCGAAGAGGGAATCCGCCTCGGCTGGCGTCATCTCCAGGGGTTCTTCCTCGTCGGGAACGTCGCGGACCACTACGCACTTGAACTGACTGTGGTGCAATAGCCCGAGATCGGCGAAGTCGAGCCCCACCGGTGGCTCTTGGCCCAGGTTGGGATCGGCCCGCCGCAGACACTGCTGCCAGTACTCGCCGTCCGACTGGTACCCGAGTGGCACGGCTCCCTCGGCATCCTGAGCACGCGGGCGCTCGGCGATGTGCCAGGCACCCTGCAACGGGTCGCTACCGAGCGGTTCGTACCACCCCCGGTACAGCTCGAGGAAGTAGCTGTGGGTGTTGAAGGGCAGCTGGTCCAGCCGAAACCCGGGCGCCGGAGGTGCGCTGCCGTATTCGTAGGCGTCCGCCAGTCCATTGTCATTGTAGTCGGCGCGGGGACTATCGCACAGCTTGGTGAACGGGTTGAGCAACGCAGCGCTCATGCCCACGCCGCTCGGTCCCCAGCCATCCGTGGGCAGCTCGGCCTGGGCCCAGGCCTCGCGCAGCGCGCGGTCATCATCGTTCCTCACGCTCTCGAAGAGAGGCAACGGGGTGGCCAGCAGCACCTCCTGGACGTCCCCCGACTCGGACTCCAGCGTGATGCGGTCGATCTCCCGAAGCTCGCAGCGAGCGTTTTCGATCAGGACCGGGTCACCGGCCTCATAGACGAAGCGCGCGCTCTCGCGCACCCAGCCATCGGCGTCCGCATCGCAGGGAACGGCGCCCACCTCGTTCGCCACCGAGTAGAAGTACCCGGGTTCCGTCTCGCAGATACACCAGCCTGCCAGCGTGGGACGCGCTTCCCGCCCGACCACGCCGGGGCCATCGCAGGGAGGGCACGGAACGCAGGCACTCCCGTTCCAGAGTTGGCTGTCGCTGCAAGGGGTGACGCAGCGTGCGTCCGTGACCACGCCCTCGGGCGCCTCCACACACTCCAGTTGCCCACAACTCAGATCACCGCAGGTCAGCGGCTCGCGACAGAATCCAGCAATGTCCTCGACCATCGTCTCCAGGCAGTCCGTGCAGACGGCGGTCGGTTCTGGATCACACTGCCGACCATCCGCCTCGCAGTTCAGCGTCTCGCAGTCCATTGGCTCGATGCAGTCTGCCGTGATGGGGTGTTCGACCAGGCCCTCCAGGCAATCCCCGCAACGTGCACCGAGAGGTCCAGCGGGATCGCAACTGCGGCCCTCGTCGGCGCAGGCGTCGGCAATTCCATCGTCACCGTCGCAGACCGCACCAACTAGCGGACTACAGCGTCCTCCGATGTCCTCGTAGTCGGCGCGGCAGTCGCCACAGACCGCGTCGTCCCCGGCCGCTCCGGGCAGACACGAACGATTCTGGGACGCGCAGTCGAGGGACTCGCAGGTCTCCAGCGGACGACAGCTCTCCTCGGAGCCGTCCTCGACGTGGTTCCGCAGACAATCCGTACAGGTCGCGACCTCGACCTCGCCTGCCGGGGTGGAGCGTTCGACCACCCCACACTCGCGACCGACGGCCGCGCAGGCGTCACCGATGCCACCGGGGACGTCATCGCTACCACAGTTGCTCGGCACGCACTCGTCCTCCTCGGCAACGAAGTCCTCGAGGCAATCGGCACACTCGCCCTCGCTACAGTCGCGTCCTTCCTCGGCGCAGGCCGCGACGATCTCGTCGGTGCAGACGGGTTGCTCGATGCAGACTCCACCAGAGTCGTCCGGGTCATCCACGTAGCCGTCGAGGCAGGGTCCACAGCTTGCCCGCCCATCCACTTCCACGCACCTCCGGAAGTCCGCCTCGCATTCGCTGGCGAGCTCCGAGTCTGCCTCACACGTCGGAGGTTCAGGGTAGCAGGTTCCCGTACGGCGACTCCAGAGCCACCCCGCCTCGCAGTCTTCGTCGCAGTAGGCGTCCTGACCCTCCGCCGGTGGTGCACAGACGCGATGCGGCGGGCACTCGAGCTCGTCGCAAGTGACGGCGGGTCGGCAAATCAGCCGCGTGGTGTCGCAAACCAGATCGTCTTCACAAGAAGGCGCCTCCGCACAAGCACACCCTTCGGTACCCAGCGGGCAAGGATCGGCCCGATCGCCGACGTCGGAACCACTGCAACCGGCTAGAGTCGCCAGCAACCACAGGAGTCTCGGAGCTCGTTTGGTCATGGTCTCACATCTCCGTGAAGTCGGTGTACCAAAGGTAGATCCGCACATCCTCGATGCGGCTGGGGTCGATGTCTCCGTTCACGTATTCGTCTTCGAGGTTCAAGATGAGTTGCCACCCGCTGTGATGCAGCGGTCGGTCACGCAACCGCTCATTCCGATAGATGTCGATGGTGGAACCCTCGAACAGACCCAAAGCGTCGGAGAGCGGACGCTCCCCATTGAAGAACGTATCCACGACGGCGGTGCGTTGCGGCAGGGTGTAGGCCTTGCGCTGGCCATCGGGCTGCAGCAAGAAGCCTACGCCATCACCCCGCTGTCGAATGTAGACCCTCCCGAGATCGTCACCGAGATCATCTCCGATGAACTCGATTTCCACGAAGCGGATCTTGTGGTTCTGGGTGAGTGGGGAAAGCCGGTCCAGGCTGGTGCGGAAGTCGACGATGTAGGCCCCGCGCTCGTCTCTTGGGGAGCTCGCCAGGCGTTCGGCGAAGAGCTCGGCCATCTGCTCGGGACTTCGGACTTCGCCCCGGTCGACCCGCGGGATCATGAAGACGTCGTCCACCACCGAGAGGATGTCGACGCGGAGGTCTGGGCTCCCGTAGGACTCCTCCCAGACGTAGTAGGCCTCGTCCAGGTCGTCCAGATAGGCATCGAGGGGAAAGTCGCCATTGGCGACCATCCGCACCAGAGGTAGCCGGTCGCGGAACTCGTAGGTACTGTTGGTATAGTACTCGTACATCCGCGTGGCCCGCCACGCTTCGCGCAGCGCGGCCTCGAAGGTGCGGTCGGCGTTGATGATGGCATCGTTGCGATAGATGCGAACGTTCGGATCGTTGCGGGCCGCCTCCACGTCGATGGTGAGTCGTTTCTGCTCCTCCTGAGTCGCGCGGATCGAGATGGCCTGGTTGCGCAGGGTCTTGATGCGATTGGCCTTCAGACGGATGTCGTAGGCCAGCTGCAGCCCTTCCAGATCCAGCTCCACCACCTGCCGCATCAGGTCGCGCACCACGTAACGACCATCAATCCTAGCGGCGTCGCATTCCTCTCGGATCTCCTCCACGGCAATGTCTTGCTCGATCTTGGCCAGCTCGACATTGGCAGCGGCAGTCCCCGCATCGATGGCCGACTGGGCGACGAGCAGCGCCACCGTGGCGATGCTATAGATGGCCCCGCCGACGGCCTTCGTTGGGCAATCCGACCCAGCTGCGATACCCACGATGACCAGACACTCCATCTTCTCCGAGGTGTACGCGACCTGCTCGCGAGCCCGATCGAGAATGCTGTTGGTGGCCTGCAGGGACTCGGTGACGGTGGTCCAGTCGACAATCGCATCCCCCCGTCCCAGCCGCCAGTCCGCGAAGCTCTCGATCCGGTCGCATTGCTCGCCGATGCGGGCTTGCTCGTCGGCTGCCGCAGCCAGCAGGTGGGTGCGCCGCTGTTGCCACTGGTCGATCGCGAGTGTCGACTGCTCGAACTCGGTGAGCGCCTCCGCCAACTCCCCATTGCCCATCAACCCACAGGGGTCCACGAGCAGGCGCGTGCGCTCGTCGTCGTCGAGGTGAGCGTACTCGGCGGTCGCTGGATACACCGAGACACCATCGGGGCCCTCGACCTCGAAGTAGCCACAGATGTCCGCCAGTTGGCTGGTGGCGTCGAGCTCGATCTGGGTCAACTCGGCCTGGAAAAGCGCTGCGTCCGTGTCGAACTCGCGCCGGTCCGCCAGCGCAATCGCCTCCTTCTCGGCCGCAATCTCCAGCCGCTCGCGGGCGCGCTCCATCACTTTTTCGAAGGCGCTGAGCTCACCGGGATCCAGAGCGACGAACGGAATGTAGGTGTCCGCGAACCCAAAGACGTTCAGGTCGTCCTGAAGTCCCTCACGGACGTTCTGCATGCTGAGCAGTGCATCTTTGAAGGTCAGCTGCGCCAGCTCGATCTGCTGCTCGACCTGCGCGCGCTCGGTCCCGGCGACCCGCTCCAGCACCTGCCGCATCAGCCGCGAGAAGAAGATGCTCTCCAGGTACGCGGTCACATAGGCTTTTTCGATCACTCGTCGCGCGGGGATTGGTCGCTCGAACCCGTGGTAGCGATCGGCGATCCGAGCATATGCACGGGCTTTCTGTGACGAGGCGCGAATCAGCTTGGCAAACCACGAAGTGGCGGATGCGGCGCTGACGAAGGTGACCCCCGGAAAGTCCGGGTCCAGGCTGGCTCCGAGCACACTGGCCTGGGAAAACAGCCGATCCAACGCCATCTGGTAGTACTGCGTGGCCTGGTACAGGCTGAACATCTCGTAGCCTGCAGGACCCGACAGGTCGATCCCATCCGGCTCGAAAAGGGAGCCTCGGAAGGCCGCGACGCGCTGCCCCGCCAGATCGAAGCGCGAGGCGTAGGCGTTGGTCAGCGACTCGTCACCCATCATGATCAGAAGCTCGGCGTTGAGGGTCTCGAAGCCCTGATGAATGGTCGGTGTCGACTGGTTGGCGTCGAACGTCTGCGCAAACGCATAGTTCTGCAGCAAGAACCTCTCCAGCTGCGGTCGCAGCGCGGTCGTCTCCCCTTCGTCGATGACGTCGTAGTAGTCAGTGTAGAGGTGCGCTAGACAATCGACCCGGTCGCTGATCTCCTCGATTTCCCTCGGGTCGTAACAGTACGGCACGGAATCACCCACGCAGATTTGCGGGGCAAACCCGACGGAGCTCCCAGAGTGCCGGCTGGCGAACCGCGTCCGGTATCGGAATGCCGCGTCGATCGCCTGATCCAGCGGCGGGAAGACCGGGGCCTCGTCCGCAGTCTCGTAGAAGATCTTTCCGTCGGTGAGATCCGCTCGATTCCGATCGCAGTTGACCGCGTCTCGGTCAGCGCAGCGCCACTCCGGATTGGGTCGGAACCAGTGCGTAGCCCGTTGCTCGTCAGTGAGGCGTTGCCACTCGGTCAGCCAGACGTCGAACTGCTCTCGACAGGTTCCCTTGATGTCGCAGGAGGCGGCACCAGCTGAGGTGTCGCAGCCCCCACCCACTCGGGTACACAGTCCGTCTTCGGTCGCCCCCCCGTCAGCGTCCTCACAATCGAAGATCTGCTGGTCGGCCGCACACGGCTCGCCGGGTCGGCAAATGCCCTGTTCGTCGTTGCAGGCCACGCTGAAGGCGTCTGGGCTCACCAGATTGCCCGACCCGTCGTCCACCCAGCGAACGGTGAAGAAACTGACCAGACTGCCAGGCGGGCAGTCGAAGTTCCGAGACCCACCCTGGTCGATGTAGCCGGTGTCGTGGCACACGTAGTGGACGACCTCGGGGCTGCTCGCGTCGATGATGGGTGGCTCCGCCTCGCGAACGACGCCCTCGAGCGCCCCCTGGGCCAACTGGCGGACCTGTCGTCGGGGCAACTCTCCCGTCGCCAGTTCCTCGATTGCAGAAGTCGCCGTCCCGTCGTCGATGATGGTCTGCACGAGCCAGTCAGCACAGGTCTGATCCTCGAGGCTCGGTGGATCGGGATCGGCGGGCGGCTGAAACTCCTCGTAGTCGGCCTCCGTCAGGTTTGCCTCGCCACGCCGCAGCACCATCACCCCATAGGCCTGGGTCGGGTCCTGTCCGGGCAAGACCGCCGGGAGCGTCTCCCTGAAGATCACGAACAGTTCCTCGCCGTTGATCAAGCCGCCATCGAGGAGGTCCAGGCGAGAGCGAAGCGCGCGACCGTTGGCGATGGGGTTGGCCGCCGTCAAGCTCAGGTTCAGATCCCGAAGGGCGTCACTCGAGCCCAGAGGCAGGTGTCCGTCGCGGCACTCGAACCGACTGCGGGCGCCGGAACCGTCGGTGGCAGCCCCCACGCCGCGGCTGAACCCGGGCAGGAGCCAGGGAACCTCGACCTGCTCGAACCGACTCCCCGACGCAGCCGCGCAGGCGGTGTCATCGGCGAGCACCGGGAATCGTCCCCCGACCACCGTCTCGGCGCGCATCCTGCTGAGCACCGTGACGCACGCATCCTGGCCTCCGGCGAAATGACACTCGCTCGGGTCTTCCGCGAACTGGAGGGTAATACCGGGATTGCCCGGGTACTGCAGCGTGCGTCCCGACTCGATGCGCCCCACCCAGGTCGCCGGATCATTCGGGTCGGGTCGCACGTTGAGGGTCACGTCCAACATCGCCATCCCGGACGGAACGGGGCTAGCCTCGATGTCGTCCGACAGAACCGAGAAGCCGACCAGGTTGTCCGACGGATAGCAGGCGGCGTTGTCGTTGTCGCAGTTCAGGCGACTGACGGGCCACTTCCAGCTCTCGTCGACCACGGACATGAAGGCGGCGTTGAACTCGTCTCGCCCCAGACTACCGCTGCGAAACGCCCACCAGCGACGAACGAGCGCGTTGCCGACTTGTGATATGGCGCTCAAGGCGCTCGCCTCATCGCCAGCAGTCAGGGCGTTCACCCACGGCGCCAGCTGCGTGGTCCCGAAGTTGGCGAAGTAGTAGGCCGTGCCGGACCATTGCCCGGCAGGGGAATCCAGAAACCCCAGGGTGAGCCGTTCATCGCTGGTTCCTGGCGCCGAAATGGTGAGCACTCCCGTCCACTCCGGAAAGTCCGGTGACTGGGTCTCCGCCACCCGGATCTCGGAGGACTCTCCCGACTCCAACACCACCGTCAGAGAGTCGACCGCTGCAAATCCGCCGGCTTCAGTGGCGAGCTCGACCCACGAAAGCGGGGCGTCCGTGACCAACTCGCGACCCGTGTCCCGCACGATCGTGTGTTCCGACTTGCGGATGGTGAAGGACAATCGGCGATCTGTCAGGTTGGTCAGCGTGAACTGGCCGCTGTCCTGTCGCTCCGTGAAGACGAGGCGCTGAGGGGAGAGCGGTACTCCGTCGCCAACCAGGGGAGCGGGGGGCGCGAGTACTTCTGGATCCTCGATGACCGGCTCGGGTGCCCTCGGGAGACAAACGCCGTTCACCCCGTCCTCGGTCTGACAGTGATCGCGGGGGGGGCAGTCGGATCCATCGTCCGGCAGGGTGGTACAGGGCAGGCGGCATGCATGCAGATAACAGACTCGCTCGCCGTTACAGTCTGCATCGACCTCGCAGTCCGAGTAGCACCCCCCATCGATACAGCTCTGGGTCGGCGGACAGTCCGCGTCCACCGAACAAGGGGAAACGGGGGTATCGGGATCCAGCTCGTCCGGATTGACGCAGCTGCCATCGATGCAGGCCGTGTCGCCGATGCAGCCGGCCAGAAGCCCATCCGCGCCGCACTCGACGCTCTGGTTCACGTCGTTGACGACCTCGCCGCCACGACAAGGTGTCCAGCAGCGTGGGTGCTCCGGCACCTCCAGGGTCTGACCGGTGTCTTCCTGGCAGACGCCATCGTCGCAAACCGCTCCTTCGTCACACGTCCCCGAGGCGCGACAGAAGCAGCCGAGAGTGCCTGGGTCACAGTCTGGCGATTGACACGTGCCAGCCAGGCAGACCATGGCATTGCCACGCTCGTCGGCGTCGCACCACTCGTCGCTGCGGCAGGGACAACCGGGCTCGCCAGGAGGACACCCGGTCGTACACGTCCCGTCGGCACAAACGAGACCGAGTCCACAACTGTCGTCCTGTCCGCAGGGGCAACCTCGAACCCCAGCCGGGCAAGGCGTGGGCACACAGAGCCCACTCTGGCAAGTGTACCGCTGGTCCCCGTCGGAGCGGCACTCGCCCTCCTCGTCGCAAGGACAGCCCGGATCGCCAAGTTGGTCACAGATAGGCCCATCGTGATCGCTCAGTCGACCACACCCGCACAGCGCCAACGAGACCAGACCCAGGAAGACCAGACCCGGCGCGAGCCAACGGTGAATTCTCGTCGTCTGCATGACTACAACCTCTCCCGCACGCCAATGCCCAACCCGAACAGAAACGCTTGATGATCTTCCGTGGGAACGAAGAACAAGCGATCCTGTACGATCACGGCCCGCTGGCTCCAGCGTCCGCCGCCCATGAACTCTTCGACGCAAGCATCCAGGCTCGACGTCAGCGGAAGACACTGGGCTCCTTCAACACCCCCGAACCAGACCTGATCTGCCCACGGTTCCGACACCCCGGCGGCGGAGATGCGATGCCCCGCCCGCACGCCAACCAACAACCAGTCGAGGGCGTGCCAGCCCAGTCCAATGGAGGTCTCCAGACCTCGTGCCTGCCCCTTCTGGGAGCCGATCGAGACCCCCGTTCCGAGCTTCATGTAGCTGTGCTCACCCGTCCGCCCCACCCCCACCAGGGCGACCCAGTTGACCACGTCGTCAGCTCCCTTGGCCGAGAGACCACCAAAACCCGTGCCGACCCCCACCCACCAGGGACCTGGTGGGTCTTCCGGCTCGATCTCCCGTGGCGCTGGCGCCTCAGCGTTCTCCTTCTCTTGTTCCTCCGTCCGCTTGTCCTGCTCCTCCTTCATCTTCTCCACGACCACTGCCCGGACCCGCTCGGGGTCGGTTTCAGCGACCACGACGACGGGGTCCGAAGGCGGAAGGCAATCCAGCTGGAGTTCGACGAGTACACCTCGCCAGGACGGCTCGGCGGGTGGAGGGACCTCCTGAATGCGACGAGGGGCAACGCCCGCATCGTAGAGCCAAGACCGCACGCGCTGAGCACGACCAGTAGCTCGAAGGCTCTGCGCCGAGGACTGACCACCCACCGCTCGGTCCGCGGCTCCCTCGAACGGCGTGGCGTCGTACTGCCCCTGGACCAGCACGCACGCCCGTTCCATCTGCTCGTCTCGCAGGCACGCAACGATGTTGTCGAGCTCGGCCTGCCAGGCGCTGTTGAAGCCGGCGTCATCCTTGCTTCGCTCGGGCGCGGCTTCGAGCTTCCAAGAACCGGAACCACACTTGGCAGACGTCCCCTCCGGCAGTTCGGGTGGCGCAGCGTGGACGACACTGCTGAAACCGACCCCGGCCAGAAACCCCATCGTGAGAATGAATCCTCGATGCATGCGAGTCGCTCTCCCATGCCGGCGCCACCCACGTGGCACCAGCTCACCCATTCCTCCAAAGTAGAGAACTCCAACCCTTTGCGGGTCATAATGCAAGCGTCGAGTTCCCGATTCCCCGGATGTTCTGCCAGAATCACGGGGGGCGATTCCGGTGAGGGTGGAGCAGGAGGCCAGCGCTAGCCGAAAGTGTACGAGTGGTCGACCATGAAGTCGCGCAGCAGTCCAGCCAACGCTGGTCTACAACTCCTCGACACACTGCCGCACGTCGCAAACGGCAACCTCAACCGAGTTCTCGCAGGGTGGATCCATCGCGATATCCTCCTGGTAGAAGGCTTGCCGGCATGCTCGGACCGGGTCGTACACGGCGTCCGGCGTACACCGCAAACTGCTCACTGCTGCAGCGCACGTGGCGGCATCCGTCGCCCCGACGTTGGCCTCAATCTCGGCCAACTCGGCCGCGCTGAGGCAGCGATAGAAGTAGGCGCACATCTCAGGTGCCATTTCCACGCAGCCCGCCCGCGCCGCTTCAACGATCGCCTCGCCGCAGCCCCCGGTGGCGCTCCCGGGAGCTCCACCGGTCTCGTCCGTGGACTGCGTGCCGCCGGAGGCGCTCGAGTCATCGCCCGGCCGTTCCCCCGGTGCCAGCTTCACCGGCCGACGCTCCGCCGTCCGATCAACTCACCACCACGAGTGCGCCCATCACGGCAACAGCCCCCAGCCCCAACTGATTGGTCCGCATCGTCATCCCTCCGGCGGATGAACCTTAGCATTTCCTCGGCGTGAGGCACCCGGCAGCTTCGTTCACACGGTGCCTTCGGACGGGTGTGCACTGTCAGCGCGGTCAGTCATTCGCACTGCCCGCGGCTCCGCCGGCGCCGCCACACGCGTCGACCCAGTCATCGCATTCGGGCTCTTCGCCCGCGTGGCTCTCCGGAGCGCATCCCGACGACATCATTCCATTGAACCAATGATAGACGAGCTCACCGGTCGTCTCGTTCCAGATGTCGGCCGCCTCGTCCCCAACATCGCCCCAGTACGACACCCGGATGTAGCCGCAACCCCGCTGCCAGATGCTCTCAAACCAGATCCGTTCGCACACGGAGTCCTCACTCAAATGGCAGTCGCTTCGAACGGCGCAGTACTCTTCCAGATCCCATTCACAACTTCCGCAATCCGGATAACTTCGCAGGGTCGTGACCTCGGCGCAGTCAGCGATTGCTTGCGGCCCAGCGCCACCGCCCCCAGCATCAGCTGTCGATTCCCCGTCTGCGCCGGACCCGTCGCGCCCAGCCGTACCACTGCTGCCCGGCATTCCTCCCCATGTCTCCACTGGTCCGGTGCCTGCGCTGCCACCGGACCCCACGTCGCCGTGCGCAATGTCACTGCTGCTGCACCCCATCACGAACGCGACCATGACCAGCGCCGCCCGGGATACATGACGGCATGATTGGCACAGACTGGCACAGCATCTGCTCATACCTACGTCACAAGGCAGCTACCGTGCCAACGGTTCGTCGGAGCGCGGCCCGAGACCTGGCTAGCTGGTGGAATCTTTGGGGGCGTGACCAGTCTCACCTCGAACCGCCGCGATGGTGCTCGGACTAGATTCCTGCTGCTTCTGCGAGGTCTGCCTCGGATCCCGCCCCACGAGTGGGGCCCCGCCCCAAACGGTTCACGCGCAGCGCATTGCCCAACGGCGACCGACATTGGCGCTGCCCTGTTCAGCCGCTGACTCCTACGACGGGTTTCCTTTCGTGGGTGCCCACGAGAACGGGTTCTGCAGTGGCAGTACCGCCACGTCGTCAGCGCCCGCCGTCGAGTGGTTGCTGGCTCGTTCCCAGCGCCGGTCCAACGCCGTGTCCACCTTTGCACTCGCAATGGCGGCCTGCTTGCCACTGGGAAGCAGATCCGCTGGAAGCCGAACGTCGGGTAGCCGCGCGTTGAGCGACGCTATGGTGGGGAGCCGCAACTTCCCGAGGGTCGACGGGGTCGACGGGGTCGACGCTGGCGGGGGTGGCACGTCTCGTGCGCCTGGACAGCTGACCAATACGTGGCGGTCAACTGGCCCGGTTTCGAGGTTTCGCCAGCGCGGCACGCAGGTCGTCTTGGATGCGACCTCCGCCGTCGCGATGCGCCGGTGCGAACGTCCTGCGACGATCGTCATCGGGGGTAGATCCACCTCGGCCGCCTCGGCGACCGCCGTGCCGTTCAGGCGGAGCAGAAATCGCGGACGCGGTTCAGCAGTGAGATCGGTTGTCTCCTGGAGCGCGCCGCCGCCACTCGCAAGCGAAGGCTCGGAAGTGAACGCGTATGGATCGGCCTGGGTGTAGATGGCCAACGCGGTCGCTAGAACTCCCGCGGCGAGCGAGGCGACTGCTACCGTTGCTTGTCTTCGGTAGTGATGATGTTTTGCAGTCATTTTTGGGCCTCCTGCGGTACGGTGATGCATCTTGCGGGCCAGGACGATCCGGGTGCGGATTCCAGGGCCAGGACCGCGCTGACTCGACGCACATCGCTACAGTGGGGAAATTCTCCACGCAGGTCGCCTCGCCGCTGGCTTCAGAAAGCGGGAGGCCACGTTCGAGTGTCGCTGCAACGGAGCACGCCGGACCCCGAAACGGTCGGCCTCATGGTCCGCTCACTCCCGAGAAACGACCAGCACGACAAGCCGCGAGTCGACGTCGACGGTGACGGTCGCCCCTGCGTCGTTCACCTCGCCGTCCGGGAAGGAGTAGGCGGTGAGCGCGAGCGATTCACCTTCGGCCGCGTCAATGGTGATGGCGCCGTCCGGAGCGGGAGAGACTGCAAAAAGGTACATGCGACCGTCCGTCGTGCGGCTGCGATAGTACTCGATGAAGGTTCCCTCGGGAGCCTCCAGGGAGAACGGCAGCGTCGCGGCGACCGAGTCCAGATCTTCCGTTTCGGAGAACTCCAGCTGAGTGGCGCGCTCCGTCCAGTCTGCGTCGCGGGTTCCGATCTCATCTCCAACCGGCACCATCGTACGCCCTTCGAACTCCGCGGCTTCGGCGTCGGAAATCGCCTGTGTGCCAGGCAGGATCACCGTGTCGACGCCGTCCAAGCCGTCGGATGCCACGTACTCCAATGGGGCTATGCGCAGCGGAATGTGCAGCTGGGTGAGTTGCTCGAACGCCTCCACGTAGGCCTCGAAGGCGCTCTCTGACTCGTACGTGAAGTCCTGGTTGCGATCGGAGTAGATCAGCGCAACGTTACTGCCGTACGGCGCTCGGTCGTCGAGCACCGCTGCCACCGTATCCATGAAAGCGAAAGCCCCGTCCGGGACTTCGATGTCGGCGGTGGGGTAGTACGTGTTCGACTGGGCCAGGGCGACGGCGAATTCACACTCCGCATCCTCGGCGCTTTCCGGCCAACCCAGGTAGATCATGGGCCGCCCCTGATTCAACTCCCGCGCGGCCTTGGCCATGCGGAACGCCGCGAAAAAGTCGCCTTCGGGCTCGATCTCGGGGGAGAGACCCAGGCCCTCTCGACCGGTGACCGCCGTGCTGTTTCCAAGGACGGTCGCTTCCGGGGTGTCGTTGGCGGACGACTCCCAGAAGGGCGCCATCCCACTGTCGATCGCGGTCTGCGCGAGATCGCCGAGGTAGTCGGCGAGGGCCTGATGGCGGAAGGTCAGGAAGGCGCGAAATTCGGGCGCATCGAAGTCGGCTTCGGTCGGGCAATCGAGCCCCGTGGCCTCGGTGAACGCGGATGCAAATGCAGGATCCGTGCTGCCCCACCTCAACGCCTCATCGTCCGGCTGGAAGCCGGGCAGGAACGTGGCGTCGATGTAGATGGCGTCCACTGCGGCGTCAGCCAGTTGCTCGATGCGCGTCTTGAAGAAATCGCGGTAGCCCGAGTAGGGCGACAGCCAGGCATCCTCCCAGTCCGGCTCGAGCCAGTCCGAGCTCTGATTGCCGTACACGATGGGCTCGCCTTCGAGGTCGAGTTGCAGCCAGTCGGGGTGCAGGCTCGCCATCGTGTCGATGCCGGTGGGATTGCCCTGATCGTCGTAGGCTCCGCGAGTCATCACCTCGAGACCGTTGACGTACACAATCGTGGCCATGTCCAGCGCGTTCGCCTGTTCGGTGAGGTAGCCGGCCAGGTCCTGCACCTGGCTGAATCCCGTGTCCTCCACGAACGTGCCGTACATGTGCTCGGACTCGATGTAGAAGATCACTGCAGTCGCGCCTTCATCGGCTGCAGCCCGGACGCGACTGTCGATTTCCGCCGTCGTCATGGTCGGCGTCAGAATGTCGAACGGCCACACGCGCATGGACCGAGTCCATTCCGGAAAGGTCAAGGCCTGCGGTGACAAGTCCCGAGCTTCGGGCCAGTCCACCAGGTCGACCGGCGTCTCGTCCGGCGCACTGTCGTCGTCATCGTCATCGTCATCGCCCCCGCAGCCCAGTGCCGCGCCCGCGAGCCCCACCACCATAACCGCCCAGAACAACCGACCGTGTCTCATCGCGTCCCCTTCTTCGCGGACAGTCCGCCAGAATGCCAATCTAGCCAGACTACACCTGGGCGGACGAAAAGCGAAGACCCGTCTAGGCTGGTGCATCCTTGATCCATGTTTCGCCGGCCGCCAGCGGGCGCCGAAACATGGATCAAGGATGTTTCGGCTCGCCCGCGCCGTGCCACCTCTCCGACGCCAGAGTAGTATCCCACGAAGCCCGGCCACCTTACAGCCTGGTATTGCCCGTCCGAGCAGCGCAATCTCCCACCCGTGACCAAGACTGACGTTCGGCCTGGGTCAGCACCGCTCGCTCCGGCCACCTCCACCGGACGACTGCTCACCGCTCTGCTCGACTCTCCCGCTCTCGTGCAGCAGTTGCGCGCACTTCCCGCGCCTGCGGTCGGCAATCTGGTGCGGCGTATCGGGCTGGAGGACGCCGGTGAGGTGCTCGCTCTGCTGAGCGTGGATCAACTGACCCTCCTGCTCGACGACGTGCTGTGGCACTCCGATGCACCCGGGACCGACGAGAGTTTCGATTTGCGGCGCTTCGTGACCTGGCTCGAAGTGATGCTCGAGGCGGGTGACGCTTTCGTCGCAGATCGCCTCGCCGAGTTGAGCGAGGATCTGCTCACCCTGGCCGTCTCCCGCTTCGCCCTCGTATTCGACCTGGAGGAAGTCGAGGCGGAGGCGAGCAGCAGGGACGAAGGCGAGTTGGTCGAGAAGGCGCTGGACAGCAGCCTTTGTCAGGAGATCGACAGCCACCTGCTGATCGCACGCCACCACGATGGCTGGGACGCGCTGGTCACGGCACTCGTGGCGCTCGATGAGCGCCACAACGACGTGCTGAATCGCATCTTGCACCGCTGCTGGCAAGCGGCTCACGAACAACTGGATGATGCCGGCGGCATGTATGCTCTGCTCACTGCCGAGGACGTCTTGGAGGTGGACGCGGCGGCGGAGCGAGAAGACCGCCGCGCCGCGCTGGGGTACGTGAGCCCGACCTCCGCGCGTGCGTTCCTGGGCCTCACCCGGCAGGGGTTCGATGCCCAGCAGCCCGGCGGTGAAGACGCCATCACGCGCGCGTACTTCCGTGAGCTCGATGCCGATCGCGCCCGCCAGCACCAGCCGTGGCAACCCCGCTCGGGACGCGTGCCGTCCGTCGCTGGACTTCTGGAGGGCGCGCTGGCGGAGCAACCCGAGCAGGCGTCAGGCCACCGCGCCCAGCCTCCGGAAGGGGCGGCCACCCTGCGCATGCTGCTAGCGGACCTGGCTCGAGCACAACCGGAGCGGCACGTGCGATCCGTCGAAGAGCTGGCCTACCTGGCCAACGTGCTCGTGGCGGGCGACCCGTCACGCGGACGCCCTTGGCGTGCAGCAGAAGCCGCGGAACACGTGCTGCGGGTGTGCGAGCGCGGGCTCGGTCGCCTGGCGGAACGGGATGCCCGCGGTTCGCGCGGCAAACCTTCCGTCCATACGATTGAACGCTGGGGGCTCGTAGCGGCGTTCCGAGCCGGTTGGACGACGGCGGCTGACTGAGCGCGCCAACCATCACCGCGAGGTGCCGTGCCCACTTGCGTCGGCGACGATACGGGCTATCCGGGCTGGGCGATGAGGAGCAGCTGATCGCCAGTGCGTCCGGGCTTTCCCCGGTCGGGACGCGGGAATGGGCTCGGCCGGGGGTCCTCCAGAGCCGCGGGGTCGGCCGACACATCCCGGTCCGAGTGCGGCCCGCGCGCTGGCCCATCCAGCGCTCTGTCCCAGAAGTCGCAATCGTTGTCCTCCGCCGGGCCGAACGCGAGGGTGGCGGCCCGGCGGA
>CAZSVU010000070.1:0-28966 GCA_964610275.1 uncultured Polyangiaceae bacterium
CGCAGATTCTCGTTTGTATCCGCGCCCTTGCGCGTTTTGATCCGAGAACTAGATCTCGCAAGAACTCGCGCGCGCACAACACCGACGCGCGAAGCTGGGTGAGGGCGCGCTCTGTACGGTATGTCGACCAAGTGGTGGTGTTGTAGACGCGGCTGAAGAGGCTGAGCACGGGGTGCATCACGAGGAATTTGACGGCGGTGGTTTCGTCGTCGTTCTTGTCGCGGACCTCTGCGGGGACAGCGGTGTCTCGCACCCGCTTCGTCTCCAGTCCGTGTACCGAAGAAAGAAAGTCCAGAATCCGCTCTTCCCCATCGGCGTCTCGATAGCGGACCAGGCCGCTCATGGTGGCCGCCGCCGTATCGTCCATGGTTGGAATCTGCAGTCGCCCACCTAGCCTTGCTGCGCAATCCCGGGCGTCCTGGCGCAAGCCGTAGAAGTCGATGTCCTTGCTAGTGTACGGGCCGTCCTGCAGATCGGGTACGCGGCTTCTGTAAATCTCCGCCCAGAAGTTGACCGCTTGTCCGCCCACGAGGATTAGGCCGCTCGGCGGTGTCACCGAGGCGACGCAGTAGTGCAAGCGTCTCCCGATAGCCAATGGCTGGTGAGTTCACGTGAGCGATTTCGCGGCGCCCGGGCGAATGCGCACGGTTGGAAACGAGAATGCACCGTTCTCGGCCCGCAACTCATCACGAGTCTTCTTCCCGCTACTCAGCGCCTTTGCATCCTCGTGGCGCGACGCTTCCTTCTCGTCGCGGCGTTGTCGGGGGTCGTAGGTCGTGGCTCGCTGAGTCATCCGGTCGCCTCTGCCACAAGTATACGGCAGGGCGCCGACAGGCTCCAGTGCGAGCCCTTCCCGAGCGTTTCTCCCTAGCACCAGGGTATCCGGCAGGGTGGCCCCAGGGGCTCCGCAGCGCGTCTTGCAGGTGACGTAGCTTGCCACAACACCCCCTACGCCTCGGGCGGCCAATCGCAGGCGTCCTCGCCAGACCGTCCCGATCCGCACGACGCACCTCCCCCTCCCGCGCGGAGCACACGCCGCAGCGACGACATCCAGCGTCCCCCGCACCGCCCCCCGCGCGCGGCGTGTGTGAGCACGGCGTTTGGGGGAGGTCGGGCGGCCGCAGGCGGCCTTTCCGACCAGGTTCAGCAGAACGAGCCAAACCGCGCCGCCGAGGAACGCACGGGTGGGGGCACCCCAAACGGTCATCGCATCTCCCTCGTGACGGTGCGCGCCGATGCGCTCGAGTGTTGCAGCGCTACGACCGCAGTTGGCCGGCGCCAAGCGTTGTCGTGGTGAAGCTGCTCGCGCATGCATGTGGTGAGGGAGCGTTCGTCGGGGCGAAGAGCGCGAGACGATCTTCTCGCTCGAGTGGATCCACGTTCTGGGGCTCCGCGAAGCGGGCTGCCGCCCGGCCTCAATGTCGCTGTAAGTGTTGAATGTTGAAAGAGTTTTGCCGGGATAGAAGCCGGTCGTCGGCGCTCGAATCGTGCTTCCTGCTGCGCCACCGTCCACCACGTCAGAGTGGCGAGCCATTCGAACCCTCTCGCGTTCTGCGCGAGCGCGCAGGTGTAGTGTCCGCTCGGCTTGCCGAGGCGGTGCCCCCCGGCCTGGTGAGGCGGGCGCAGCCCCCCTGGTGCAGGCTCTGTGCCATCAGCAGCACCACGTAGCCTGATGGCGTGGGGCGCCGTCCCGATCACCATTGGCGAGGGGCACAGAAGAAACCCCCGCAGGAAACCTGGCAGATGCCGTCCTGCGGGGGTCGTCTCCGGTTCGCTACAAACCAAAGAGGAGACGTATGTGCGTATGGCTCGTGTGGCGCCCGGATACCAAGCTCTTTTCCACGCTGCTCGGCGCAGATCGTGGCCTGACGAGAAAGCTGCAACAGCGGGTGCGCGTAAGCACTCGTGTTTCCGACCGCCTGCGCGCCGGGCAATTTCCGAGACGCCGTCTCGGAAATCGACCTGTCCGGGTGCGCATTGAAGAGGCGACGCGCCGCACTACAGCTTGTGCTTTGCGATGGCGTCCGCGATGTGCTGGTACTTGTTCGTCGAAAGGTCGCTGCTCTCGGAGCACGCACGACCAGCGAGTGCGAGCAGCGAGGAGCAGGGTGCCGGCTTGCCCCGCAGAAGCCCCTCAGAGCTCAGGTCTTCGTCAAGATCTGGCCAGTGGATGCCGTATCCGGCTCCCGCAAGCTGCCAGTTCTGGCGTTGCGCCGGCGTGGCGTTGAGCAAGCGGGGATACCACGCCAGCGGAACGGTGATCGTCCGACCATCGGCCAAGTCGGCGCTCAGGGTGTGCTCATCAGTACGCACGCCGATGATGCGCTCACCGGGTTTGGGCTCCGAAGTATTCATGCCAGGAATCCAGAAGCTGCTGTTGGTGTTGCTCGAGCATCCTTCGGATCGGTGTCGACTCACCAGCACCGACCGTCCCGACCGACGTGCACGTCCGCTGCGTGTACAGTCCCGAAGTGAAAAAAGCCCGTGAGCGAACCCACGGGCGGCGCGCGGACGTACCGCGCGGGATGAATGGGAGCAATATGGCAGGATTGCGTGCCAAGTCCAGTGACCAGTCGGGTGCCAGTACCTACTCGCCGCCGCTGCCTACCTCGTCCGCGTGGTCTGGCACCAGCCCGCCGGTGGCCCGGCTCTTCCACTCCAGACTCAACCGTCGCTACCGGCGCGTTGGCCGAGAAAGGTGCCGCAGTGCGGCACCTTTCTCAATCGCCAGCTCTCGCTGCATGGATCTGCAACGCCGCACGGGTGTGTGTGCGCTGGCTGTCGTGGCCGAGTGGCTCGGGTGATGTTCGCCGTGCACGAGGTGCAGCACGTACTCACCGTGCATCCGGTCGCCTCTGCCACAAGTACACGGTAGGGCGCCGACAGGCTCCAGTGCGAGCCCTTCGCGAGCGTTTCTCCCCAACCCCGAGGTGTCCAGCAAGCAAGTACTTCATTCGAGGCTTTCGCGGGGCTCGTGGTCACCTTGGTCGGGCCGGACGAAGGTCGGGTCCTCGATGCTTGCAGTGGTCTCCTCGAACCAACCCTCGGGCCAGTCGCGCGGCGACTCGTCGAGGTCGTGCCACACCACCACGACCTCCACCTTGCGGTGTGGGCCGTTGACAGGGACGTCGACGCGGACTGTGCTGTTCTCATCGCTTTCCACGATCTTTTGCACGGTGTTCATCAAGGCCTCCGGGTGCTCGTGACCGCTGCCCCGCACCATGGCTTGCGCTCCGCGATGGTGTCGCGACGGGCCGGTGAGATCCACCCGTGTCCTGAGCCTCCTTGGACATGGCGCGCCGCTCGACAGATGGCGTCGCGGGGGTCGGGTGGGCACGGCTTGCCATCCACCCTGGATCGCGTAGCATCTTTCCCGGGTGGCGGCATGGCGCGACGCGAGCTGGAGCTCGGCAATCGAAAGTGGAGGCTGTTCAGGCTCGCGGACGATGAGTTCGCCAGGCTGGGCCGAAATGCCGTCCACATCGGGCCGGACCGCGCGCTGGCGACAGAGGTCTCCTGTCTGGGGCCGAGACGCCAGGTCAGTCTCGGTCGCGCGTTCGTGGCACTCGAAAGGATGTTCGGGCCCAGGTCGATGATGTTCGACCCGTGGAAAGGATCTTTTGCGTTCCCGCTCCTACTGCGTCTTCCTCCCGGCCGGGGTCGTGACTACCTCGTCATGGTGCACGATCGCAGTGGTGGCATCGAGTACCCGCTGGCTCGGATCCTGTCCAGCGTGCCGATCGGGCGCGAGGCTTCCCGGTACCATCCACCCGTCGATGCGGAGTTTCCCCGAGCGGAGATCTGGGAGTTCACGGTTTGTCTGCACGACTGCATCGTTGCCTACGGACAGGGCTTGGATCGCCATCCCCCCAAGCCCTTCGTGCACATGGTCCGAGACGAGCCACTTCTGTACGGCTATGATGGCAACGGCTTTTTCGAGCGTAGCTTTGATGCGTTGGAGGACTGGGAACACGCTCGGTGTCAGCTGGAAGATACACTCCAGGCAGGTGGGCACACTGTGGACACACTCATCCAACGAATCGCGGGCGCGTGACGAGATGCCGCTCGGGAGCACCGGCAGGCACGCCAGTGCTCGCCGTGCGACCTCCCGCGCGCGTCGACGCTATGAAGCCGATGCGTGACGAATACGATCTGAAGGGGGGACGACCGAACCCCTACCCAGCACGCCTGGGAGCGAACGGGCGTGTCGAGCTGGTGCGGTGGTGGGCTCGGGTCTGCAAGAATGTGCGTGTGCTTCCGGACGACGTGGCGCGAGAGTCTCCCGACACGGAAAGCACGGTCGAGGCGCTTCGGCTCGTCATGAAGCTGCGAGCCTTGAAGCCGAAGCGCAAGCGCAAGCGCAAGACCCGCTGACGTGCTGCACGCGGGCAGCGCTGCACGACCGACAGGGCCGTCCCTACCGGGATCGGTCTGTGCAAGCCTGGACGATTCGGTGGGCACAGGAGAGCGAGCCCCGCCGCGGGCGTCCACCGAATTGCTCAGCCCGAAGCGCTGCCCAAGGCCAGCAGTGCTGTGCGCAGATCTGCCACGAACGCACCCAGTGATCGCTGGGTCTTCGCAGCCCGGAACAGATCGGCCGCGGAGATGAGCTCCGGGGCGAACTCCATCGCGTTGGCAACGATCGGCTGCCCGGCGTCTGTCAAGGCGGCGCGCAGCAGTCGCTTGTAGAGGTCGCGCTCGCACTTGCCCGGGTCCACTGGGGGCTGCACACCGATAGTCTGCTTGAAGGATACCGGATCGGCCATGCACCAGCGCTCGATGTGCGGATCCGGGCAGCCCACGACGGATCTCGGGAACACGCTTTGGTCGATGGCTGCTGAGAGGGAACTCCGCACCTCCTGCCAGTCCCCACAGTTGGCGTCGATGATGAGCACCAGCAAATCGGGTAACCGGCCAAGCTCGATGCGCCGGTCCATCGCGTGCTGATGGAGAAGTCAAGGTCCCATGTCTACTTCGCCGTCGAGGGCGACGTGATCTACAGCCTCTCGGTCTGGGGAGCCCAGCGGGGCACGACTCCGAAGCTCTGATCCGCCCAACCAACGCCCCTCGAACGATCCCACCGTCGTCGGAGAAACCCGCCTCGGGGTGCGGGCGCCGTCCCCACGCCCCATCCCCCACGCTCAGCGCAACGCACCTAGCGAAGCAGTAGCAGCCGATGAGCCGCGGGTGGCGGTGCGTCCTGCGCACCGCGAGTCGAATGAGATTGTGCACGTGACGGAACCGATCCTCTCCGTCCGCAGCGGCGACTCACGGGAAGAGGAGAGCTCTTGTGGCGACGCATCCATCACTCCAAGAAGCTCGCGTGGCGCGAGCTTCTGACCCCTTTGCCCGGGCCAGGCACCCAATAGTCCGCGCTGGGCGGGCTATTGGGTGGCTGGGGCCCGCGACGTGCTGTGATGGGGCCTCAGGATCGCTCGGGCGCGTTGCACGGTGGAGATGCGGGGCGTCCGGACCGTGGGCTGTGGGCGGCCGGGCAGAGATTGTGCCCGCCGGCGTGACACCGGACCCGGTCCCTGCAAAGATTCCTTTGATGGCGAGGGAAGCGGGGAGCCGGCAGGGCAGGGGCGAGGTCGGGTCGAGCGCACGGGCAAGCAGGAGGGCCGCGTGCTGGTCGTGTCGCGCCCATTGGCTGGCGGCGGCGGTTGGCGCTGCGGTGGCTCTCACGCTCGCGTTCGACGCAGCTGCGCAGACCACCGGAGATCGCGACAGCGCCACCCCGACGGCAACGCTGCCGCCGACGCCAGCTCCGGCCGGCGCAGAGGATGCGTTCGACCCGGGGCCGCGAACCGCCAACCCGCCCGCTGCCGGATCCCCTCAGCCGCCCCCGCCACCGCCTGGCCGTCAGGTTCCGCCCCCGTATCCGTATCCTCCGAGGGACCAGGCTCCGCCCCCGGGTTACGGCTACCCACCGCCCGGCTACGCGTACCCGCCTCCGGGCTACGGTTATCCGCCGAGCTACGGGTACCCGCCCCCCGGATATGTCTTCGTGCCGATGGACAACAGGCCACTCGAGCTCGAGGTCCGAGAGGGCAGGTCGCCTCCGCCCGGCTACTACGAGAAGTCCACGATTCGGAAGGGACTCGTGATCCCCGGAGCCATCGTCTTCGGCGTCACCTATGGCCTGAGCTTCCTGATCGGCACCATGGGTTCGGATGATGACAACTCTGACCTGTATCTGCTCGTGCCGGTGGCGGGACCCATCATCTGGGGCCACAGCAAGAAGTGCGACGAGTACGGTGGCAACTGTGGCTCCCCCACGCTGGGCTGGATGCTCGGGATTGGCCAGGCCGTGGGGATCACACTCTTCTATTTTGGGGTCACCAAGCGGGACAAGGTCTGGCGCCGGGAGGAGATCCAGCACGGATCGGTGACACTGTCCCCGATGCTCGTCGGTCGACGCACCCCTGGCTTCGCGTTGACCGGGCGTCTCTGAGTCAGCGGGCGCGTGCGCGGCGCCGTCGCGCCGCAAACAGCGCCAGTGAGAGCAGTCCGGCGAGTCCCCAGGGTGAGCTCTGGCCGCCAGCCATGCGGCACCCGCAGCCGCCGTTCTTGCCCGGAGCGCCCTCCGCCCCGTCCTCGCCCGGGGCGCCGTTCTCACCGGGGGCACCGTCGGCACCCGGAGCACCGGGTGCGCCGTCGGCCCCATCGGATCCAGGTGTGCCCTCCGTCCCGTCCACGCCATCGGCGCCGTCCACGCCGTTGCACACGTACTGCGTGTCGTCGATTTCGTCCGCGTCGAGCACGCCGTCGAGGCTGTCGTCGATGCCCACGTCGATGCGGGTGCCGCCGGAAGCACAGTGTGAGCCAGCGGGCTCATCGGTGACCAGCGTGAGCGCGCTCACGGCGTCGACGCCATCGACGCCATCGACGCCATCAGTACCGTTGGTGCCGTCGACGCCATCGACGCCATCAGTACCGTTGGTGCCGTCGACACCATCGGTGCCATCTTCGCCGCGGCAGTCGAGCGCGCTGCAGTCGCTGCTGCCATCGACGTCTTCGGCAGGATCACAGATGTGGTTCTGGTTGCTGTCCCAGCAGCTGACGCCGTCCGCTCCGGATTCGCCGCGGCAGTCCGCCACCGTGCAGGCCGAATCGGCGTCCTGGTCTTCAGTTGCGAGGTCGCAGGCTCCGTTGGCATTGAGGTCCCAGCAGTTGACGCCACTCGGCCCGGTCTCTCCCACGGGCCCAGCACAGTCGGCCACGGTGCAGTCGTTGTCGCTGTTCGTGTCCTCATCCGGGTCGCAGACGTAGTCGGAATCGACATCCCAGCAACTCAGACCGTCCTGGCCGCGGCAGTCCAGGAGGTTACACACCAGATCGCCGTCCTGGTCCTCGCCTCCGTCACAGATGTGGTTCTGGTTCAGATCCCAGCAACTGTAGCCGCTCACGCCTTCGGTGCCTCGGCAGTCGAGTAGGGTGCAGGTGGTATCGCCGTTCTGGTCCTCGGTGGCGGTGTCACAAACCCCGTTGGTGTTCAGGTCCCAGCAGTTGACCCCACTCGGGCCGGCGTCCCCGGCCGGACCCTGGCAGTCGGCCACGGTGCAGTCGTTGTCGCCGTTCGTGTCTTCGATCGGGTCGCAGACATAGTCCGAGTCGCTGTCCCAGCAGCTGATCCCGTCGGCGCCGTCGGTTCCATCCACGCCGTCGGCGCCGTCCGCGCCCTGGCAATCGAGCACGTTGCACACCGCATCGATGTTCGCGTCTTCGGCCGGATCACAGATGTTGTTGGTGTTGAGATCCCAGCAACTGTACCCGGCCGTGCCCTGCGCCCCCCGGCAGTCCAGCAGGGTGCACTGGCCGTCGACGTTGAGATCCTCGGTCGCCGGGTTGCAGTCGCCGCTGGCATCGAGATCCCAGCAGGTGACGCCTTGTGCCCCCTGCTCACCCCGGCAGTCCAGGGTGGAGCAGACGCCGTCGGCATTGGTGTCCTCGGCGCCGAGCGTGCAGATGTAGTTCTGGTCGAGGTCCCAGCAGTTGTAGCCGTCGATCCCCTGGCAGTCCATGACGTTGCAGGAGTTGCTGCCGTCGACGTCCTCGGTGCCGAGGTCGCAGGCGTGGTTGGCATTGATGTCCCAGCACGCCGTGCCCGCCAATCCGGGAGTCCCGCGGCAATCCAGCAGATCGCAGGCGGTGTCCCCGTTCATGTCCTCGTCGGCGAGGTCACAGAACCGGTCGCCATCCAGATCCCAGCACGGCAGCCCGTCTTCGCCCCGGCAGTCCATGGGCGTGCAGAGCCCGTCGCCATTCTGGTCCTCGCTCGCCACGTCGCACGCGTCGTTCTCGTTGAAGTCCCAGCAGGAGTAGCGCGTGGTGGGCGTACCGCCCCCGTCGTACTCGTGGGCCCCGATGTCGCAGGTCGTGCCCTGCGGGCGCGCGACGCCCCGCTGGTCGAGGGCCACGGTGCTGCCGACCCGGTCCGTACAGCTGCCGGCATCGACCACCGGGCTGCCCGCAGCGGGTGCATTGGTGGGCGTGGGGCCGGTGCCCAGCGCCAGCGGGAGCAGTTGGGCGTCGAGTCCGAAGATGTCGTTGGTGCCGTAGACGGCAATGGCGCACTGAGTGACATCTTGAAGGAAGTTGTACCCGTGGGAGTCGAATTCGCCTCGACAGTCGCTGTCGCCGGCAAGCTCGTGGTTGCCGGCGATGATGGTGTTGCGGGCTCGGATGACCCCGTCGGTGTAGTTGTAGACGCCTGCTCCCTCCACCTCGGAGGTGTTGTTGGTGATGGTGACGTAGTCCAGGTCGACGCGACCCCGGTAATTGTAGATCCCGGACCCGTAGCCATTGCTGGTGCCAGTGGTCATGTTGTTGCTCAGGGTGCAGTTGTACAGTGTGGCCTGGGCGTTGGTGTTGTTGTTGAGGCCCCCGTAGGATCCTCCGGCGTTGGCACTGATGGTGGAGTTGGTGACCGTTAGTGACTCGCCGTTGTAGATCCCGCCACCGCCGTTTCCCGAGATGGTGGTCTCATCCACGATTGTCGTGCAGCTGGTCCCGATGAAGATGGCGCCACTAGCTGCGGCGTTGTTGCGGATCAGGCTACGGACGACGGTGAGCGTGATGGCGACACCGCTGCAGTAGACGGCACCGCCGTTGTTGGATGCATAGTTGTCCTCCAGCACTACATCCTCGAGGGTGAGGGTGGCCGCGGTGGCGATGGCGCCGCCGGAGCCCGAGTCGTCACCGTGGCGGATGGTCAGATCGCGCATGGTGACGGTGTTGTTGGCTGCGATGTCGAACACTCCGCTGCTGGCGCCCCGCGGTGTGGTCGCCGCCTGCACGATGGTCTGGTCCGCCCCCATCCCCTGGATGATGACGTCCTGGTCGATATCGATGTCCGGCTCGGTGTAGGTTTCGGCGTGGAGCTGAATCACGTCGCCGGAAGCAGCGTTAGCGACCGCGATTTCGATCGACGTGTAGGTGCAGGCAGCGCACACGTCGATGGTGGCGGCATGCGAGAGTGCGGTCAGTACCAGCGCACAAAGTGCGGCCGAGAGAGCAATGAGCTTCTTCATCCGAGGCCTCCTGGGGACAGGGAGTGGAGTCTACACGTGGAGGACGCGCCCCGGAACGCCGAGTCGCGCCGAGGGACGCCAGGTTGTGCCCAGAAGTGGGCAGGCAACCGACATCGGCCGCTCGACTGCAGTCAGGCGACCAGGAGCGGACTTTGCTCGAGCCGCGGCGGCGTCCCAGCGCGCTACAGCTCCGTCTTGGTCAGCAAGTACACCGCTCCCAGCATCAGAAATAGCACGCCTGCACCGCGACGAACCCAGATCGGAGAGAGGTGGCGGCTCACGGCGTCTCCCACCAGCACAGCGATGGCCGACGTCGCGACCAACGCCAGCGCAGCGCCGATGAACACGGACCAGCGAGACGATCCCGTGGCCATGCCCAGGGTTGCGAGCTGCGTCTTGTCGCCCATCTCGGCCACGAAGATCGCGACGAACGTGGTGCCCAAGAGCTTCCAGTCGAGCATGGCCCGACCTTGGCACAGGCCGAGCGGGAAACCCAGACCGGGCGGGAGTGCGGCGCTGCTATTCGTCCCGGCGGAGGCGCCGGATTTCGAGCGAAATCTCGCGCCAGCGGCGCTTGACGTTGCCCCCGTCGCGCGCCATGCGACGCCGCACGGCGAGCTCCTGGGACAGCTTGCGCAGGCTTGCTAGGCGTCCGGGATCCAGCACTCCGTCGCGAACGGCTGCCTGCACGGCACAACCCGGCTCGTCGCCGTGGGTGCAATCGCGGTACCGGCACTCGGTCGCCAGGGTGGCGATGTCGTCGAAGCCCGCCGGCGCGTCCTGCTCGGACCAGATCCCGAGCTCGCGCAGGCCCGGAGTGTCCACCAGCAGCGCGCCGCCGGGCAGCACGAACAGCTCGCGGTGAGTGGTCGCGTGCTGTCCTCGGCCATCCCGTTCGCGGACCGTGCGTGTGCGCTGCACCTCGCTGCCGAGCAGCGCATTGATCAACGTCGACTTACCCGCGCCGCTCGATCCGACGAACGCGGCAGTCTGGCCCGGGCCGAGCAGCTCGACGACCTCCGCCAACCCCTGGCCCCGCGGGGCACACGCGAGCAGTAGGTCCGCCCCGCCGGCGACTTCCGCGGCCTCGACGATGCGAGCCTGCGGCGCGTCACATTGGTCCGCCTTGCTCAGCACGACCGCGGGCGCGGCCCCGCTCTTGGCGATCACGGCCAGATAGCGCTCGAGGCGGCGGACGTTGAAGTCCCCGTCCAGGCCACAGACCACGAAGACGCGGTCCACGTTGGCCGCCAACACCTGGGCCTCGGTGCGTCGCCCCGAGGCTTTGCGGGCCAGCACCGTGGTGCGGTCGAACCGATGCACGATGGCGACGGGACCTGGGCCAGACGACGGGGACGTGCACACCCAGTCGCCCACCGCGGGCAGATCGATCGCGCTGCTTTCGTGCTGCAGGCGGCCAGATAGCACTGCCGAGAGCGATCCATCGGGGGTCATCACCACGTAGGCTCCGCGGTGCTGCGCGCTCACGCGGGCTGGGTGGGTGCCCGGAGGCGCGTGGGCGAGCTGGTGCTCGAAATGCGGCGACCATCCGAGCGCTGATAGAGGGGTAGTCACGAGGATTCCCGGACGCAGGCATGACGCAATCCCATGCGGTTTGTCAACTCGCACCCACGTCAAAAAGCGACGGCTCACCGATCCTCGCGCCCGGTTCGGGCGACTGACTGACATGGAACGTACATCGTGCTCGCGGGTGCACGCGAGAGCGGAAGGAGCAGTCATGGCCAGGTTCGTGAGGCACTGGTGCGGGTGTGGTCTGCTGATGATTGGCGTGGTGAGCTTGCCGGCCTGCGAAGCCGGTGGGGTGGGAGATCCCTGCGTCCCCGAGTCGGAGTACGCCAGCGACTTCAACGGCTTCGACCCCCGCGAGGTGTACGTCGAGAGCCGCTCGTTTCAGTGTGAGACTCGGCTCTGCCTGATCAACCATTTCCAGGGTCGCGTGAGCTGTCCCTACGGCCAGCAGGAAGAGGATCTCGGTCTGCCCGGCGACGCCCCGTCACGCTGCAGGATTCCGGGCACCCAAGGCGAGCACCCCGAGGATCAGATCACCGTCCCGGTCCGTGCCTGGAACACGGAACGAAGTGCCAAGCAAACCGTGTACTGCTCGTGTCGTTGTGACGGGCCAGACCCGGATGCGCGCTACTGCGAGTGTCCGGACGGGTACACGTGCACGTCACTGGTTCCGAAAATGGGCCTACCGAGCGAGCAGCTCGTGGGCTCGTACTGCATCAAGCGGGGGACCGAGTACGACGAGGCAGACGCGCTGCAGCCGAATTGCCGCGAGGTCCCCACCCACGACAGCTGCCCGGACCCGCCGCTCGTCAATCCGTGAGGCGACCGCCCGGCCCCGGGCTCACTTGCACTGCAGAGCCAGGCGGCGTCCGCGGGCAACGAGCTCGGCGGGCACGCCCGGGGACATGCCGAGCTGGGCCACCAGGGCGCGTGCGCGCTGGCAGTCCCCAGCCGAAGCAGCCAGTTGAGCGAGCCCCAGGCGCGCCTTGGCGCGGGTCACGACGTCTCGGCTTTGGGTCAACCGTTCGAGCGCGGCTCGGGCGCGAGCGGACTTGCCTCGGGACAGCGCCTCGTCCACCTGTCGCCAGGTGAGCGTGTCCGCATCCGCTTCGGAATGCACGGAGCCCGTCGCGCGGGTTGGGTCTGTGGGGCGGTCCTCGCCAGTGCGATCCACGGTGTCCGTCGGCGACGATGTGACGCCCTGGGCCGATCCCTCGGCACGCGGGCTGGGGGTGGTGGACGCGGCGAATCGTGGCGCATCGGCTGCGGTCTCCGGCATGGGCGAGGTGTGCTCGGACCCCTCCGAGGTGCCGCGCCGCGGCGCTGATGCCGGACGCGGGTCGTTCGGGACTTGCCCGAGCTTCGGCGTGTCCGGAGGCGACGTTGGAGCCGGGCCGCTCGACGTCCAAGCGCTGTGGGCCGCGTACGCGAGCGCTGCGCCCAGCACCAGAGCTCCGACGCCGGCGGCCACGGTTCGACGCGCGATCGGACGGCGGCCGCGCTGCGTGGCGAGTGCGATGCGTAGGCGGCGCACCCCGGCATCGATCTCCTGGTCGCTCGGCGCGGTGGCGCGCCACGCGCGTCGGGCCAGGCTCAGACGAGCAGCGTCATCCATCACTCTGGCACCTCCGGATTGAAGCACGGATCCTCCCTCAAGATGCCGAGCAGCTTCTGCTTGCCATCGTGAAGGCGCGACCGCACGGTCCGTTCGTTCGCCCCGACCACTTCGGAGACTTCTGCGAGGCTCAGTCCCTCGAGCTCACGCAAGACCACCACCGCCCGCTTGGCCGGTGGCAGCTGCGCCAGCGCCTGGTGCAGGCGCCGAGCTCGCGCGACCTCGACGGAAGCCGTTTCGGGGTCGAGCTCAGCACGCGGTTCAGGATCCGCGTGCTCGCTCGAGACTGTGAAGCGTCGACGCCAGCGCCGGTACCAGCGCTGGTGGTCGAGCAGGGTTCGGTACACGATGCCGTAGGTCCAGGTCGAGACCGCGGCTCTCCCCTCGAACCGGGGCCACGCCTTGAGTGCGCGTTCTGCAGCGGCCTGCGCCAGATCGTCCAGATCCGCCCGCGGGCCGGCCAGGTGTCTCATCTGGCCGTAGATCAAGCGCAACAGATCGCCGGGGATCTCCCGTTCCGCGGCCTGGGTGGAGCGTCCGGGCAGCGCCAGTTCGGCCGATTCGAGCGCGGACTTCAGCATTGGGGGCACGAACCCTCGACAGACAGCTTACCTCAGTTAGTCGCCGATGCTCAGCCGGAGGATCGCCGCCAGCTGATGCTTTTTGTGTCTCGGCGGGACGCGATCGGGCTGCGAGGATGGAGGCGTGTCGAGAGCGCACCGACGAGGGGCACGTGTGGCGCTGCTGGTGCTGCTGCAGGCCGCCATCGCCCAGGCCGTCACGGTCGAGATCGACTGTAGTCGGCTGGCCGAGAACGAGCAGGAAGAGTTGCGCGCCCGCGCGCGCCTCACCCTCGCCGCTCGCTTGAGCCCGACCGCTCCGGGCGTCGTCCGGTTGCGTTGCGACTCGCACCAGGCGTGGTGGGACTCGTCCGTGGCGGGCATGTCGCGGGCGGTCGTGCACGAGCGTGAAGACCTCGTGGAGGGAGCGCTGGAAGCGTTGGAGCGCACCTTCCGGGCCCGCTCGGCCGAGGTCGAGCCGGATTCGAGGTGGGAGCCTGCGGACGCAGACGAGCCTGCGCGTCCCCCGTCCGAACCGACCCCCCGAGAGCGCGACCGATCTCCGCCACCTCCCGGAGGGCTCGGCATTTCCCTTTCCGCAGAGACACGCCCCGGCAGCGTGGCGGTCGGTCCAGGTTTCGAGCTGGGAGTGGGCAGCGGCGACTGGGTGGGTGCCGTGAGCGAGTCGGTGCGGTGGGAGTCACGGGAGTCCACCCTGCTCTGGGACGCGCGGCTCGGGCTAGGCTGGGGCGCCCCCTTCGCTCCGCGGCGCAACGTGGGGTTGCTCGCTGCCATCGGGCTACAGGGGTTGAGCGTGGTGGGACGCGATCCTGGCCCGAGCGGCGATGCGAACGGGCTAGCGCCGATTGCGGCGCTCGGAGTGCGTGGCTCGCTGCGCTGGTCCCGGGCGGCTTTCTGGGTGGGAGTGGATGGGGGCTATCGGCTCCGGTCGCTGGAGGTGGGAGCGCCCTTCGACCTGTCCTTGCCGCGGGGCTTCCTGACCGTGACCGTGGGCGTGCTCCTGCTCGCCGATGCCGGCGACCCGCAGCCGGAACGTATCGAATCCACGGGCGCGCAGTGACATCGCGATCATGCTCGCCTCTGGAGGCCGGGCGCGCATGTCAGCCCAAGCCGCGGGACGAGAGCCAGTTTTCCCTGAGATCCGCGGGAAACCCCGGTGGCACGTGGTTTGCTCCAGCGCTGCGGTGGCTGGGTCGTCGCCAACTGGCGGCGGTGAGAGTAAAGTGGCGTTGTGGTGAAGTGCGCTTGGCATTGGGGTGCAGAATGAAATGGATACGACGACTGGCTGCGTGTTCGCTGCCGCTGGTGGCGCTGGGATTGGGAACTGCCGGGGGCTGCTCGGCCAAGGACGATCTGGAGGACCTCGAAGACATCTACGACCGAGATTCGGGAACCGTCGATGTTTCGGACCAGGTTGAGGAGATTCTGGCCGCGCTCTTCCCAGACCTCACCGAAGACGAGATTGTCGAGTTGGCGGCAGACTTCAGCCTCGAAGCAGCCATCGATCTGAGAGCGGAGCTGGAAGCGATTCGCGCGGAGGTCGAGGAGTTCAGTCACGAGCTGTTCATGACTGCCGACGAGCGGGTCCGGGAGCGCGAAGCCGACCTGGAGAGCGAGAATGGTGGCTTCCCCCTCACCGTGGAGCCGGTCGGGCGCCAGGCGTTCTATGATGCGAGCAGCGGGGACGCGTGGATAGAGCTCAGCGGCGTGTTCAGTGGACAGACCGCAGTTCAGCTCACCGCCAGCGATCTCACCATCGAAGTGGGCGGACAGGCGCAGACGCCCACGCTCGACTGCCTGTATGACGGCAGCACTGTGGACATCGTGTTTCTGGTGGATATCACCGGTAGCATGTCCAACGTCATCGGTTCGGTGCGACGTTCTCTGGTCCGGTTCGTCGACGCCATCGCGGCCAGCGGCGTGCGGGGCACCATCGGGGTGATCAGCTACCAGGACTCGGTGGGGGTGAACGTGAGCTTCCAGGAACCGGCACCCAGCAATGACTACGAGCGGAGTCCGTTCTTCGAGCCGGTTCCGATCGACGATGCCGGGCGGGTCGAAGAGCTCCAACGCTTCATCACTCGCCTCGAAGCCAACCGGGGCGCGGACGCGCCGGAGAACCTGGCCGGCGCCGTGGACTTTGCTCGCAACAACGTCATCGGGGTCACCAGCAGCGGCTCGGCGAACGTGATTGGCGACGGCAGCGGCGATCCTGCCGGAACCGAAGCCTGGCCCGCCCTGCGCAGCGACCGCCAGGTGTTCGTGGCCTTCACGGACATAACCTTCCATGGCGATTCGCGCGACGAGGACAACTCCTCGCTGCTCAATGAGTTCAAGCCGCGTCCGGCGGCCACGATCCTGCAGACGCTGCAGGAGACCGGTACGGTGGTGCACGTCTCCGACCCGAGCTGGGTCGACCAAGACGTCGACGACACCACCGGTACCCAGGTCGACAGCGACTACTGGGCCATCCACACCGGAGGCCTGGGCGAGGACGTCGTGGCCGGCTACTCGCTGGTCGATCTGGAGCTCGTGGTCGTGGCCTCCGAGACCGGGCTGCTCGACATCACGCTCGACTCGATTCTCGAGACCAGCTGCAGGGCAAGCTTCAACCTGTCATCGCTGGCAGCAGGCGCCACGTTCGACCTCACGGTCGAAGCCAATGGTGAGGTGTTCACCGAAGCGATGACGCCGATCCGGCTCTGAGCCGGGCTGGGATTCACATCTGCTCACCTGTCGGGCAGCGTGCCAGAAATGCGAGCACGGTCTGGTCGAAATCGCGATACTGGCGGGGGGTGAGCACGTGGGCGGCATCGGGGATCACCACCAGCTCGGCACCCGGGATGCGCGCGGCCATCTCCCGGGCCGCAGCGCAGGGGATGATTTGGTCCTGCTCCGCGGCGATCACGAGGGTGGGGGCGGTGATGCGGTGGACCTCGTTCCGGGTGTCGTGGTGGATGCAGGCGGCAGTTTGGCCGGCGTAGCCTGCGTGGGTCTGTTGCGGCATGGTGAGCGCTCCTTGCACCCAGGCCTCCACGGCGCGTGGGTTCTCGAAGAACGATGGCTGCTGCAGCCAGTGGAGCTTCTCTCGGATGAGCACCTGTTCGGACAGGCCGTGCTCGCGCGCGTCCTGCCAGACGCGCAGGAGGTGCTGCTGCTTGGGCGTGACGTGGTCTGCCGTCATGGCCAGGACCAGCCCGGCGATTCGCCCGGGGTGGCGGAGGCCGAGCTCGAGGGCGATGTGCCCGCCCATGCTGGCGCCCAGCACGTGCGCGCGGTCGATGCCGAGCGCATCCAGCAGCGCGGCCACGTCGTCGGCCATCTGGGCCGTGGTGTACTCACCGGCTGGAGCGTCAGTTCGCCCCGCGCCGCGGTTGTCGAAGCTCACCACTCGGTAGTGGGTGGCGTAGGGCTGACGGTCACTCGGCCAGCCCTCGATCGTCATGGTGAAGCCGCAGATCAGCACTAGCGGAAATCCGCTGCCGTGGAGCTCATAGTAGAGTCGTATTCCGTTGGCGTCGGCGTGGGGCATGGGGGAAGAGGGACGGGTGGGGGGAGGACGGCGCACTGCCGCAGGTGTTCTGCTGGGGTGACAACGCGCTCTTCCAGCTCGGTAACGGAACCGGCGAGGACAGCCTGACGCCGGTGCTGACCCTGTTCTGAGTCACCCTGCAACCCACTCACGCCGGCTCGTGCGGATGCGTTCCGCGCGAGTCGGCGTTGTTCATTTGGGCGTGCTCATCGCCCCGTAGGAACGATCTGCGGGAGTCAGCCCAGCTCGCACAGCTCGGTCGCGAGGCTGACGTCGAGGAGATAGGAGCTGCCGTACGTCTTGGTCGGGTTGAAGAAGTAGATGAGGTATGGGAACGTCTCGTAGCAGTTGTAGCGGTCCACCTCAGTGCCGGCCGCGCCCATGTGGACTTCGCTGAGTGCGCGACGTTCGACGTACCCGAGCGCATCGAACACTTCGATGTTGTTGTCGAACCAGTGAAAGAGGTCTCCAGCATTGCTATACTCGCTGGTGCCAATCTTGCGCATTTCAATGGGGTCGGCGGTGTCGGGCAGTGCCTCGGTGAGGTTTTCAGGCATGAACGACAGGACGGCGACTCCGTTGATTTCCATGGTGGTGGTATTCGGCGCCCCGGCTCCGACTTCAAAGGGAGGGGTGTAGGTGGAGGTTTCCCACTCAGTATTGCCAATGGCGAGCACGAGCTCGGCCATCTGTCCGTTGGCCACGGTCGTGTCGGCGGATACCGAAACCACGTCTAGCAAGGTCAGGGCGAGTAGCTCGGCCCCCAATCCGTCCAGGGTGATGGTCGCGATTTGAGAGGTCGTGGTGCCAGCCCAGGTGACGAGATCCTGGATGCTCGAACCTGCTTGCGCCGAGATGTTCTGGATCACCAGATCGTGAACCTGCCAGCCGGTGGGGGTGCGGTTCATGATGCGGGGAGGAGTGCCAGTCGTCGACACGTACGAGAACTCCGCTGCCAGGCGGCCCATGGCGTGGATATCGTAGGTTCCCACGCCGCTGATCTGGATCACGATGGGACGATCGGAGATGTCGGCGACGTACACCTCGGGATCTGCCAGGTAGCAGAAGGTGCCGTTGCCGCCGTAGTACTCGTTGCAGGCGCAGGTGAAGCTCCCCTGAGTGTTCGTGCAGGTGGCGTTCGCGTCGCAGTTGTGCGTGCCTCCGGTGCACTCGTTGACGTCGATACAAATGTCACCGGGTCCGGTCCAGCCCTCGGTGCAGGTGCACACCGGAGCGCCGAGCTCCAGGGTGCAGTCGGCGTGGGCATCGCACGTCGCGGCCTGGGTGGGAGTGCAAGCTTGGCTCGGACTTCCCGCAGCTCCGGCGGAACCGGTCGCGCCGCTCGACCCACCCCCGGATACCGCACCCGCGCTTCCAGCTTCTCCCGAGCCTCCGGCTGTGCCACTGCCGTCGCCGGCCGAGCCCGCAGTGCTGCCCGCCGAGCCCGGAGAACCTGCGGCGCCCGCCGCACCCGCCGAACCCGGTGTGCCAGCGGAGCCGGCGGCGCTGCCGGCCGATCCCGCCGATCCCGGGATGCCCGCGGAACCCGCAGCGCCTGAGTTGCCCGTGGAACCGCCGGTGACACCAGTTGCACCGGCCTCGCCCGCGGTGCCTGTGGAACCGCCGGTGACGCCAGTTGCACCGGCCTCGCCCGCGGTGCCTGTGGAACCGCCCGTGCCACCGCGGCCTCCGGAGTCTCCGGTGTCACCCGCGGCGCCGCTCGTGCCACTGCGACCACCCAGTGCGCCCTGGTCGCCCGCGGAGCCAGCGCTGCCACCGCTGTCACCCGAGTCGCCGGGCTCGCCGGCTGCACCTGCAGCACCCGCCACGTCGCCGTCACCCCCGCCACCGCCGTCGCCGCCACAAGCCGTGACTGGCAGCACCGCCGCCCCAACCATTCCCACGATCCCCAGTAGCCGAATGCCGTTCATGCGTCTTGCTCCTTCCCTCAGTACGGGCGGTGCGGAGGGTAGTCGATCCGCCCGGATGAGGGAATGGGGTCGGCGTGAATGCGTCTTGGCGGCTACCCGAGGAAGCCCGTGGGGCCGCGTCTGGGGTTGGGCGTGGCGTTGAGACGGAGAGTGGGTGAGGGCCGGCCCGCGAGCGTCCGCTCGCGGGCTGACTAGTTCTTCCGCGCCGCACCCGCCTCGCTCAGCCAACTCTCGAGTTGGTCCCGTCCCACGCGGCCGGTGGTGGTGTGGATCACCTTGCCTTCGGCGCTCACGAGCAGAATCGTCGGTAGACGGGAGATCTGGTAGCTCCGGGCGAAGCTACCGTCGTCCACCGCCACGTCGTACGGGATCCCCCAGCTCCGCGCGGCTCGAGACGCGTCGTCGGGTGAATCGTTGACGCCCACGGCCACGAAGCGGACCTCGCGAGCGCGTTCGGCGCGCGCTGCTTCGACCAGGATCGGAGTGGCATTGCGGCAAGCACGGCACCAGCTGGCGAACGCCTCGACCAGCACCGGAGTCCCCTGGTGGTCGGACAAGCGGAAGCGTTTTCCTGCGCCCGACGTCAGCGCCAGGTCGAAGTCGTGCGCCACGGTGCCCACTTCGGGACCGGAGGAAGGCGCGGTCACGTAGTAGATGACCAGGCCCACGGCCAGCACGACCAGGGCTGGACGCACTCCCTGCCAGTACCGTCGGGCTCGTGCTCTCACGCTGCCACGCGGCGAACGGTTTCGGCCTGTGTCGGTCATGGGGAGAACCACCTTCGCCCCGCCACCCAACCCGAAGCCGTGAGGATGGCGACCACCAACCCATGCCCCAACCACAGGTGCCAGGCTTCGCCGCTGGGGCACGCCAGGCCAATCGCGACGGCCCCGCTCACTCCACCCACGAGCCCCGCCAGTGCGCCCGTCAGGCCCGGCGTGAACGGGTCGGTGCCACGCCAGAGCAGAAAGATCCCTGCCGCGGCCAGGCCACCGCTGAGCAAGGAGTGGGCACCGCAGGCCACGGCGCCGCCGATGTGGTCGTGCAGGAAGTCGTGCAGCGGAAGCCGAGACGAGCTCACCAAGGCGAGGTAGCCCAGGAAGAGCAACGGTATCAATCCCGCAATCAGCCACCGCACACGGTAGGAGCTTCGCCTGCCGGGAGGCACGGCGAGGCCGACCACCAGCACGACGATCTGAACCACGCCCCATCCGACGGTGCCGAGTAGCGTGTACGTCAGCGCGCCGGTTGCCCCGTGCGGCCGGTGCATCGCGCCTCCCAGCGCGAGCACGGCCACGGTCGTGACCACCAGCGACAGCAGCAGGCGCGTGCGCACCGACCAACCCCGGCGGGGAGCGAGATCCTTGGTGCAGGCCCGACAGATCGCGCGGGACACTTCTTCCCGAGGCTCGACCGGGGCCGGCCAGGGCAGATCAGTCAGCGGATCGCGTTCGGGGCCGGTCATGATTCTCGGGAGTACGCTTCGAGCGTTTTGCGCAGGAGCTGGTAGCCACGGTGTGCCCTGAGCTTCACTGCGGTCGGGGTCGTGTTCAAGACTTGAGCGGCTTCGGCAATGGATAGGCCAGCATCGTGCACCTTGCTGAAGGTGATCTGCATTAGGTCCTCGGCTCGGTCCCGATCGCGCGTCAGTCGAAGGAGGTAGCCGAGCAGCCGGGGGGATACCTGTCGATAGAGCGCCTCGAACGCGGTGGCGTGACCGTCCACGTACTGCTCCATCAGCTCTTCCAGCGAGGCGGTGGGGTCTCGCGTCTCGGTGGGCAAGGGGAAGGTCCTACTCTGGTACGCGGGCCGGGGTCATCGACAGTGGCGTGCTCCAGCTGGGTCAGGTGGGTCGTGAGCACCACAAAGAGGCTTACGCGCGCCGGCCCGCGGTGGTTTCGAAGTCACTCCACGATTCGGATCGTGCCGTTGCGCAATTGCCGACCGAATTCGGCTGGATCCGTGGTGGGTAGCTGGCAGCGGCCCTGCTCACAGAGATACGCCGTGGGTCGCCCGTTTTTGGCCGTGCGCCGCCGGAGCCACGGGATGATCTCGGCCCGAGCGTGGAGCTCCGACTGCGAAGACACCGCCACCACTCGGTTGGGCAGGAAAGTGCGGTTCAGAATCTGCAGGAACGGTTCGGCCATGGCCAGGGGCGGTCCGGACCCATCGGGCACCACGATGGCGATCTGTTTGACGGGTCCCAGCCAGAAGTCGACGCCGAGTAGCATCTCGCTGAACGCGTGCGGGCGCGCGCGCACGTCGGTGCCGAAGGCGCGCAGCGTTCGATCTGCGCGGCGATGCCAGGCTGCATCCTCGGTGATCTCAGCCAGGCGCAGCAGCGTGAGCAGGGCCACCGAGTTGGCGCTCGGCGTAGCACCATCATGGCCTGGCTTCTCACGAGCCAGGAGGCGTTCGTGGTCGTTGGCCGTGAGGAAGTATCCCCCGTGGGCGCGATCGGCATACTCGCGCTCCAGCACCTGCATCAGAGCCATGGCCTCGCGCAGCCAGCGCAGCTCTTGCGTGGCCTCGAACAGGTCGACGAGCCCCGCGGCCAAGAAGGCGTAGTCGTCGGCAAATGCCGGGCCCCTGAGGCGCCCGTCCGTGAGGTTGTGCGCCAAGCGCCCCTCTGGCCGGAGCCCAAGCAGCAGTCGCTCTGCTGCGCGGCTCGCGCCCTGCGCATAGCGCGGCTCTCCGAGCACCTGAGCCCCGCGAGCGAGGGCGCCGATCATCAGCCCGTTCCAGCTGGTCTGGATCTTCTCGTCCCGCAGGGGAGGTGGCCGCTGCTGGCGCGCCGCCAGGAGCTGGTCTCGAAGCTGAGCCACACGCGCCTCGAGCTTCTGCGGCTGCAAGCCGAGACAGGCAGCCACCGCGTTCGGCGACTCGGGTGCGTGTAGAATGGAGCGCCCCTCGAAGTTTCCCGCCGCGGTGGCTCCGAAATAGTCGGTTGCCAACTTGGCCCGCTCCGATCCCAGCGCCGCGTCGAGCTCTGCCGGCGTCCAGGTGAAGTAGTAACCTTCCTCGCGCTCTCCGGTCGGAGTGACGCTATCGGCGTCGGTGGCCGAATAGAAGCCACCGTTCGGCGCGGTCATTTCCCGGCCGACGTAGTCGAGGATGCGCTGTGCCACCCGGGCGAGCCCGTCGTCCCCGCTGGCCTGGTAGCCGTCAAGGTACGCCTGGGTCAGAAGGGCGTTGTCGTAGAGCATCTTCTCGAAGTGTGGAACGAGCCAATGGCGGTCGACCGAGTACCGGTGGAATCCGCCGCCCACTTGGTCGTGCATCCCACCTTCGGCCATGCGTCGCAAGGTGTGCAGGGCCATCTGCAGCGAAGCTGCCTGGCCCGTGCGGTAGTGCCGGCGAAGCAGCAGCCGCGAGGGGAAGCTGGAGGGAAACTTGGGCGCTCCGCGTACGCCGCCCCAGGCTTCGTCGAATTGGCGCGTTGCGATTTTGTCAGCCCGTTCGAGCACGAGCCTTGCGTCCACCGGCTCGGAGGCACTGCTGCTCATCAATTGGCGCACGGCGTCGGCGATCTGCTCCGCCTGGACTGCCACGGAATCGCCATCGCTCTCGTATTCGCGGAGCAGTTCGGCCAGCAGCGTCAAGAAGCCGGCGTGCGTTCCCCGGTCCCCGTCTCGCGCAGGGAAGTACGTCCCGGCGAAGTACGGCTGGCGACTTGGAGTGAGCCATACGCTCATCGGCCAACCTCCCTGCCCAGTAATGGCTTGCACGGCGGTCATGTAGACTGCATCGACGTCCGGACGTTCCTCCCGATCCACCTTGATGGGGACGTAGTGCTCGTTGAGCATCGTTGCGACTTCTTCGTCCTCGAAGCTTTCCTCCTCCATCACGTGGCACCAGTGGCAGGTGGAGTAGCCCACGCTCAAGAACACGGGGCGCCCGAGCTCGCGAGCGATGCGGAACGGTTCGTCTCCCCAGGCAAACCAGTTCACGGGATTGTGTGCGTGCTGCAGCAGGTACGGGCTCGATTCGAGCACCAGGCGATTGGTGTAGCGGGGCTTTCCGTCCGGGGTGAGGTGCCGTGTGCGTGGCACGTAGCCCGCCCCCCGCTCAGCGACCGCCGCATTCAGCCGCGAGCGGAGCTGGGGCCCAATACGCATGGGGTCCTGATAACCGGCGTCGGGTTCGACTTGGATGGCCACGGTGCTCTTGGAGCACCCTCCTGCAGCGGTCGCGGCGGGCAGCAGCAGAAGGAACGCTCGGGTAACCTGAAACTGCCGGATGGGCTGGTGAACCCAGCGCGGCACTTCCAGGTACATGGGGCCGGGATGGCTCGCTCGCCACCCCGGCCGACCTCCCCCTGGCCTCACGGGTCGTAGCCACCCGTCCGTACGATCCCGCAGTGATTTTGCGGGCCTGCGCAGCTTGACGGGGGCCGCTTTCGCTGCATGTAGTCCACCGTCACCGGGGCGCTCCGGGAGGAACGGCGTGGCCGAAAGCAGTGAGCAGATGTTCGACATAGCCGTCGTCGGCGGCGGGGGAGCCGGCATGATGGCGTTCCTCAGGGGGGTGCTCAATTCGAACCGCTCCGTGCTCTTCGCGGGAGATGCGGGCACGCTTCGTCGCGCTCGCGCGACCTGGTGCCCCGAGATCGCCGAAGCGGCGGCGTCACACGGTCTGCCGGCGCCCATCGCGCTGATGAGTGGATCCGCGCTGCAGTGGATATCCGAGCAGCGCGAGCTCCGCGACCTGGCGACGACCATCGCTTCCCGAGTGATTCGGCTCGAGCGTGACCCGGACGGGTTCACCCTGCACTACCCCGGGGACCGGGGGAGTGAACGTCTGCGGGCGCGACACGTCATCGTGGCGACCGGCGCGATCGAGGTGCACCCGCGAATCAATGGATCGCGGCAAGCCCTGTTGCCGTTCGCCGAGCGAGGCGCAGTGCTCTACTGTGCGAGTTGCGACGGTCACCTGGCAGTGGACCATCGACTGAGCGTCATCGGTCGCGACGACCACGCCATGGGCATCGTGGCACTGATGATCGAGCGCTACCGTCTCGCCGACGTGGTGCTGCTGACGCATGGTGCGGAGCTGCGACTTTCCCCGGAGTTCTCCGTGCTGGCTCAGGCGTACGGCATTCAGCCGAAGACCGCGCGCATCGTCGAGGTGTTGGGTGACCCTGAGGGAGCAGGTCTGCAGGGTTTTCGTTTGGAGGATGGGTCCAGAGTTGCCGCCGACCGAGTCATCCTCGCGCTGGGCAGAGTCGTGCTCAACCAATTGGTGACGTCCATTGGCGGGCAGGTCGACGAGGACGGGCGCGTGCTCGTGAACGATAGCTTTGAAACCTCCGTTCCAGGCTTGTTCGCCGTGGGTGACGTGGCGGCCGATGCGCGTGTCGAGCTCTACTCGGCATGGGATCAGGGCCTGGAGGCCGCAGACGAAATCAACCGCAGACTCACCGGCAGCCAGCAGCCGCCGCAAGTGGCGGGTCGTTGAGCCGTGGTCACGTCCTACCCCCCGTCGAGCGTGGCCATGAGTGAGGTCGGGTTGAGCTCGTCCGGTGGTCAGCGGCTGCGCCCGTCGCAGGTGCTCATCGCCGGTTGGGGAGTGGCAGGGGTGGTGGGCCTCCTGGGCCAGGCGATCTGGCGACTGGGTGACCACGCGGCCCACGCGGTCCGAGACGGTCATCTCGGGTCGCTCGAGCTTGCGGTCATGGCCGGTTGGGTGGCGATCATGGCGTACGCCGAGGGCTACCGCGGCTTCCAGAAGCGTCTCGCACCCCGCGCCGTGCTGCGAGCGTTCCATCTCGGTGCTCATCCTCGTGCTGTCTTCGTGCTGTTGGCGCTCGCGTTCTGTCTGTCACTCTTGCATGCGACCCGTCGCCGACTGATTGGATCCTGGACGGTGCTTCTCGGCATCGTCGGGCTGGTGCTCCTGGTGCATCGCCTGCCTTTTCCCTGGCGCGGAATCATCGATGCCGGAGTGGTGGTGGGGCTGACCTGGGGAGCCGTCGCGATCTTGGTGCAGTTTGGCCGCGCGCTGGCCGGCGCGGAGCTGAGCGGGTCGGTGGACTTGCCGGGGGAGCGGGGGTAGCGGTCGCAATTACAGCGTCTGGACGGATCGCCTTCTGAATCCTGCTGGGGCGCAGGTGGGGGGGAGCAGCAGGTCCAGACGGCGGTGGGGAAGGAGGCCCGCGAGCTGCGCTCGCGGGCGGATCGCCTTCTGAATCCTGCTGGGGCGCAGGTGGGGGGGCAGCAGAAAGGGAGGACGGCGGTGGGGAAGGAGCCCGCGAGCTGCGCTCGCGGGCGATATGTTGGCTGAGGAGGCCCGCGAGCTGCGCTCGCGGGCGGTCTATGCCCCCACCCCGTCGAACAGCGCGCTGGAGATGTAGCGCTCCCCGGAATCCGGCAGGACCACGACGATGTTCTTTTCGGCGTACTCGCCCCGAGCGGCCAGACGGCAAGCGACCGCGGCGGCTGCACCGCAGGAGATGCCGCTCAAGAGGCCCTCCTCGCGTGCCAGGCGTCGTGCCATGTCGATGGCGTCCAGATCGCTGACGGTCTCGACCTTGTCCACCACGTCGAGGTCGAGGGTGTCCGGGATGAATCCGGCTCCGATGCCCTGTATCTTGTGAGGACCCGGCTTGAGCTGTTGACCAGCACGACGCTGCGAGATCACGGGGCTGTTCGACGGTTCCACGGCAACCGTTTCGATCTGCTTTCCTCGCGTCCGCTTGATGTAGCGTGAGATGCCCGAGATGGTCCCGCCGGTTCCGACTCCGCACACGAGCACGTCGATCTTCCCCTCGAGGTCGTCCCAGATCTCCGGACCGGTGGTCTCTTCGTGAATTCTCGGGTTGGCGGGGTTCTTGAACTGCTGCGGCATGAACGTGCGGTCCCCGTCTGCAGCGAGGATCTCCTCAGCCTTGCGGATGGCCCCGGGCATACCTTCCGTCCCCGGCGTCAGGACCAGATCCGCGCCGAACATGGCCAGCACGCGCCTCCGTTCCAGGCTCATCGTTTCCGGCATGGTCAGGGTCAAGCGATAGCCGCGCGCGGCGCAGACATAGGCCAGCGCAATTCCGGTGTTGCCGCTCGTCGGCTCGACGACGTGCATGCCGGGCCTCAGCACTCCGCGCTTCTCCGCGTCCCAGATCATCGATGCCCCGATGCGACACTTGACCGAATAGGCTGGGTTGCGGCCTTCGATCTTGGCGAACACTGCGGCCTGGGCGCCGTTCGTCACCCGATTCAGCTTGATGAGCGGCGTCCTTCCAATCGACAGGCTGTTGTCGTCGTACCGGTTCGGCATGGGTGCTTCCTCTTTGAGTCGTCCAGGTTCGGTGCCGCCCAGAAGAGGGTGGACTTCCTAATCTCAATCGGGCAACAGTAGATTCGGGTTACATATAGCGCACTCGGACGGTCCCGCACTACTTCAACTGGTAGGGCGCCTCAGATCGTGTAGTTGAGCGCATCGGATCGGGTCCGTGCCATCTCGCGCTCCACCAGGTCGGCGAACGTCGTCCCCTCCAGCACGCGCAACAGAGCGAACGAAGCGTCGTCCCAGAGCGACCTGAAGACGCAGTCGCTCTCCAACGGGCAGGGGCTGCCTGCCCCGTTTCCGCAGTCCACCACCGAGATTGGCCCCTCGAAGACCCGGATCACGTCGCTCACGGTGATGTCCCTGGGGTCTCGTGCCAAGAGGTAGCCTCCGGTCTTGCCCCGGCGCGACTCGACGAACCCCGCCTGCTTGGCCTGGGCCAGGATCAGCTCCAAGAACCGGGGCGGGATGGCCTGGGCGTCGGCAATGCTGCCGATGGTGGTCGGTCCGCTGCCCTGCCGTTTGGCCAGCTCAAACACGGCTCGCAGAGCGTATCGGCACTTCTGGGAGAGCGTCACGGTTGCCTCGCAATTCTATTTCGGCCACCCGGGGGCCAAATCCCGATTGGCGACCAGGGGGTTTATTCGACCGCGGCGTGCGTTCGTCAAGGGGAGTCGGGGCATTTTCAGCACTTTTCCCCGGAATACGGCCCGGTCTGAGAGCTCTGGTGGGCCCAATCCGACCTGGACCGGACGTTTCCAGTCCGCCCGGGTCCAGAACGCTCAGTCGGTCCAACGAAAACGCGCTAAAGGTTCCGGCCGTGACCTCCGACCCGAAGCAGACCGTGGACATCAGCGAACGTGGAGCGCCGCGAGATGGGCAGGAGCAGAGCCTCGATCGCCGGCTCTTCATGCAGCTTCTGGTGCTTCAGACGACGGACGACAGGACCATTGCCGAAGGCACCCGGAGCCTGATCGGCACGTTGGAGCAGCGGCGAGTTCCTGCAGTCATCTATGCGGACCTCAGCCACCCCGAGAGTATCGGACTGCTCTGTTGGAGCGAAGACCCGAGCGATCTGGTGGAACAGGTGCGACCCGCCCTTGCCGATCACCGCGCGCACGGTCTCCGAACTCGTCCAGAGATGACCATGCTCGGCCGTACCTACTCCACCGGGTTCGAGCCCGACCTCCGGCACTGGCTCTTGCAGCGGCCGGCCGAGACGGTGCAGAACCCGGACTGGCCCTGGGCCATCTGGTACCCACTGCGCCGCGCCGGTGCTTTTGCGCGGCTCGATCGAAAGACCCAGGGCGAGCTGATGCGCGAGCACGCCAGCCTGGGACGAACCTATGCGCACGCCGACTTGGCGCACGACGTGCGCCTGGCGTGCCACGGGCTGGACGAGAACGACAACGACTTCGTCATCGGTCTGGTCGGCGCGGAGCTCTATCCGCTGTCCCACGTGGTGCAGTCCATGCGTGCCACACGGCACACCGCCGAGTACATCGCGCGGATGGGACCGTTCTTCGTCGGTCGCGTCGTCTGGCAGAGCCAGAGGCAAGGGGACCAGGAGGACTGACGCGTGCCGGCGGGGGAGAACGGCTGAAACCTCGCGCCTGGTCGGATCGTATGCTTGGTGGCGGGCGACCGCGGAGACGACGTTCAGGTGGAGCAATTCCAGCAACCCGGCGACGAGACCTACGGTGAGCCCGATCTGGGCGTCATGGCCTCGTGGGATTTTGCCTGTCACGCGCGCCGGGAGGGATGCGACCTGCCCAGGCGTGGTCCGGTCGAGACGCTACAAGCGAATCTGGGCCGCCGCTGCAACCTGGCCTGCCAGCACTGTCACGTCGGTGCCGGCCCGCACCGCACAGAGAGTATGCCCGGAGCGGTGGCACGAGCCGTGCTGCGCCTGCTCGAGGCGAGTCCCAGCGCGCGCGTGCTCGACCTGACGGGTGGCGCCCCCGAGCTCAATTCGAGCTTCAAGTGGATGGTGCGCCGGGCGCGCGAACTGGGACGCGAGGTCATCGTTCGCTCCAACCTGACCGTGCTGCTCGAGCCAGAATGCGCTGGACTGTCGCCGTTTCTCGCCGCGCACCAGGCCCACGTGGTGGCCAGCCTGCCCTGCAATGAAGCGGAGAACGTTGATGCGCAGCGTGGCCGGGGGACTTTCCAGCGCAGTATCCAGGCGCTCAGAGAGCTCAACGCGTTGGGTTACGGGGACCCCCGCACCGGTCTCGTGTTGGACCTGGTGTACAACCCGGGTGGCGCCTTCCTGCCACCGCCTCAGCAGAAGCTCCAAGCGAGCTACCAGCAGCAGCTCGGGCAGCGGTACGGGATCGAGTTCAATCGCCTGCTCACGCTGGCCAATCTCCCCATCAGCCGATTTGGAGGACGCCTGGCTCGGAGCGGCGACCTCGCCGCGTACATGCAGCTGCTCGTTCGGAGCTTCAATCCGTGCACGCTGCCCGAGGTGATGTGTCGCTCGCTGGTCAGTGTGCGTCACGACGGACGCCTCTTCGACTGCGACTTCAACCAGATGCTCCAACTGCCCATCGGGGCTGGCCTCAGCCTGGGGATCGGTTCGGTGGGAGATCTCGATTCGCTGGAACAGCTGGAGGGCGAGTCGGTGGCGACTTCGGGACACTGCTTCGGCTGCACCGCAGGCGCTGGCTCCAGCTGCGGAGGCGCTCTCGACGAGTTGCGGGGCTCGCAGTGAAGCGGCGGCTTCGCGTGCTGTCGCTCGTGCTGGCGATGAGCGCACTCGTCGTGGCCAGCCGCTGGCTCCCGGTTCAGGAATGGCTCGTGAGCTTCGTCGCGTGGGTCCGTGGCTACGGGCCCGGCGGTGCCGTCTGGTATGGGCTCGGGTACGTCGCGGCAGTGGTGCTGCTGGTGCCGGCCTCCCCGTTGACGCACCCTTGCTCGGAGTTCGGGCCGGCCGGGGTGAAGAAGATGGAGCAAGGTCG
>CAZSVU010000071.1:0-28765 GCA_964610275.1 uncultured Polyangiaceae bacterium
GGCGGCGGGGAAATGAGCCCCACGCCCGGCGTCGAATTCCGCACCCGAGCGATGACCGAATCGACCTTGTGCCCCGGCAGCTGCCCGCCCTCTCCGGGCTTGGCGCCCTGGGCCATCTTGATCTGGAGCTCGTCCGCACTGTTCAAGTAGGCGCAGTTCACGCCAAAACGAGCCGATGCAACCTGCTTGACGCGACTGTTGGCGTTGTCGCCGTTCGGTCGCGGCTGATAGCGCCCCACGTCCTCCCCGCCTTCACCACTGTTGCTCCAAGCGCCCACGCGGTTCATGCCGATGGCGATGGCTTCGTGTGCTTCTTGACTGATGGACCCAAAGGACATCGCCGAAGACACGAATCGCTTCACGATGGACTCGACCGGCTCGACTTCTTCCAACGGAACCGGGTCCCGGCGCTTGAACCGCAGCAGCCCACGCAGCGTGCAGAGGCTCCGGCTGAAGTCGTCGGCAAGCTGAGTGTACTGCTTGAACAGACCGTAGTCGTTCTCGCGAAGGGCGCGTTGTACCAGGACGATGGTTTCCGGCGACCAGATGTGGTTCTCGGCGTCACGCCGTTGATGAATCAGGCCGCCCGAATCGAGGCTCTCACCCGCCGAGGCTGCGCTGAATGCAGCCTGGTGGCGGGCTCGCGCCTCCCGCGCAACGTCCGACAATCCCAGCCCCGCGATCCGCGACGGGGTGCCGGGAAAGTACTGGTCGACCAACTTCGAATCCAATCCCACTGCCTCGAAGAGTTGCGCGCCGCGATAACTGCGTAGCGTGGACACGCCCATCTTGGACATGATCTTCAGCAAGCCCTTCTTGGTGGCGGTGATGTAGTTCTCGACCGCAACCTCCAGCTTCAGATCGGGGCCGAGCTTCCCTCCGGCATGGAGCTCAGCCAAGGTTTCGAGCGCGAGATAGGGATTCACTGCGCTCGCCCCGTAACCGATCAAGGTCGCCAGGTGCATCACGTCTCGCGCCTCACCCGTCTCGACGATCAAGCCCGTGAGCTGCCGCTTCTTCCGACGAACCAGGTAGTGATGAACCGCCGAAGTGGCCAAGAGGGCCGGTATCGGCACCTTCTCGGCGTCCACGCCACGGTCGCTGAGAATGACCAGCGTGTGCCCAGCATCCACGGCGTACTCGACCTCTCGGCAAACCCGAGCCAGCGCGTCGTTCAGCGCCTCCCGCTCATCCGAGGGGCCGAAAAAGATTGGCACCACGGTCGCGCGGAGCTCCTCGAGAATGAGGTTGCGCAGCTTGTCCAGATCGTCGTTGGTGAGCACCGGATGGGACAGGCTCAGCTGCTTGCAGTGTTCGGCGGACTCGCTCAGCAGGTTTCCCTCTCTGCCCACGAAGCTCCGCAGCGACATCACCAGATTCTCGCGGTACGGGTCGATGGGTGGATTGGTCACCTGGGCGAACAGCTGCTTGAAGTAGCTGTACAGGAGCTGCGGCTTCTCCGACAAGACGGCCAGAGCCGCGTCATGCCCCATCGAGCCAATCGGCTCCTGCCCGTTCATGGCCATCGGGGCCAACACCAAGTTTTTGTCCTCCAGCGTGTAACCGAAGGCCCGCTGGCGCAGCACTCGGCGCTCGGGTTCGACGAACACGTTGCCCGGTGCTCCGATCAGTCCGCGCATCTCGATCTTGTTGTTCTCCAGCCAGCGCCGGTAGGGCGCCTGACGAGACACCGCGGCCTTGATTTCGTTGTCGCGCACGATCCGGCCATGCACCGTGTCGACCAAGAGCATCTTGCCCGGCGCGAGGCGACCCTTCTCCAGGACGTCGGCGGGCGCCAGGTCGAGCACGCCGGTCTCCGAGGCCATGATGAAGCGTCCTGTCTTGGTCACGGCGTATCGGGCCGGCCTCAGACCATTGCGGTCGAGAGCAATCCCGATTCGGGTCCCGTCGGTGAAGGCCATGGCGGCAGGGCCGTCCCACGGTTCCATGACCGCCGCGTGGTACTCGTAGAAGGCACGCTTGTCTTCGGAGATGTGAAACTTGGGCCCGAAGGCTTCCGGCACCATCATCATCATCGCGTGCTCGAGGCTCCTGCCGCTCATGGCCAGAAGCTCGAAGGTATTGTCGAAGACGCCCGAGTCACTGAGCTGGGTGTTGATGATGGGCTTGAGCTTCTCCACTTCGGCGCCAAACAACGCGCTCGACAGCAGCGCCTCGCGCGCCCGCATCTTGTTGATGTTGCCCCGCAGCGTGTTGATCTCGCCGTTGTGTGCGACGAAGCGGTAGGGCTGCGCCAGCGGCCAAGAGGGAAACGTGTTGGTGCTGTAACGCTGATGAACCAATGCAATGGCGCTGACGAAGCTCCCGGCCGCGAGGTCCGGATAGAATTCCTCCAGCTGGGGCGCGACGAACATCCCCTTGTAGTTGATGGTTCTCGACGAGAAGCTACATGGATACAGCTGCTCGATGGACAACCCTGCCTCGGCGGCGGCGTTCTCGATGCACTTTCTGAGCACGTAGAGCTTGCACTCGAGTTGCTGGCCGCTGAGCCCTGCGCAGGACACGAAGACCTGTGCCACATGCGGCATCGATGCTCGCGCTGTCTCGCCGAGGCAGTCCGGCCGCACCGGCACGTCACGCCAACCAATCAGCGTGGCAGCCTCGCGCGCGAGCGTGCCCTCGACGAGTGCCACAGCTCGACGACGAAGCTCGGGCTCAAGCGGGAGGAAGAGCATACCCACGCCGTATGCCCCCTCGGGGGGCAGGTCGAAGCCGAGGCGCTGGCATTGCTCCGCCAAGAACGCCCGCGGCAACTGGGCGATCATGCCAGCCCCGTCTCCGGTCTTCCGATCGCCGCCTACCGCGCCACGGTGGATCAGGTTCTTCAAGATGGTGATGCCGTCGCTGACCACCTGGTGCGAGCGCTCGCCGCTCATGTTGACTACGAATCCGACGCCGCAGGCGTCGTGCTCGAAAGCTGGATCGTAAAGCGTGGGTCGATGCTTCCGTGTCATGGGTCTCGTGCGGGCTGGTCAATGCTCGAGTGGAGCTTGCCGCAGGCGAAAGATGGGGATGTTCAGCTGCAGGCGCCAGGGGACCGGGGCGCAGGGTTGCGATGGCTTGTGTGTCGAGATGGTTTCGGGAGCCGATCCCGGTCGCGGATTCTCTTCGACCGGGGCTGAGGACGCGTCCAGCAGAAGACCCCGGGCCTACCCGCAGCGTGACGAGTTTCGGCCGGCCGCCCGAACGTCAGCGGTATAGGCAACGTCCTTCGGAGCTCCCGCGAGCGAAGGTATAGGGCGCGGACTGGCCCAGCGGAGCCCTGGGCAGAGCGGTAGTCGCAACGCTCAGCCCAGCGGCACGTGGCTCACACCAGCACGCGAGCGCTCCCCGATCAGGTTCCCCCTCGGGGGCGACAGAAAGGCTCGTGCAGTCACCCGCAACGACAGGCTCCGTCCGCCGGGCGACGGCGATGCTGGTTCGGCCGCGCTCGCGCCAGACACAACCCACCCTCGGTGAGACAGACGAATCCGCGTCGGATCACTCGTGGAGCAGGCCAAGCGTGCAGCCACACGCTTGGCCTGCGATCGAGGCTACCCCTGCGGGGGCGGGCGAGACCCACCCCACGTCGACAACGCAGCGACAACGTCGGCGGCGACTTTCGCCACCGGCGCTCACGTCCGCCAAGGCAAGTGTCGGCTAGGGGCCGCCACCGGCTCCAGCAGCGCCACTCGCGCCGGATGCACCGGGTGCACCAGAGCCACCGGCCGCACCCGGAGCGCCCGCACCGCCAGCTGCACCCGGAGCGCCTGCCGATGCAGGAGCGCCGGCACCACCAGCTGCGCCACCCGGAGCACCAGCGCCACCCGGAGCACCAGCCCCGCCAGGCGCGCCACCAGGAGCGCCGGCTCCGCCAGGCGTGCCAGCCCCACCACCTGCTCCGCCGGTTCCAACCGAACCCCCGCTACCCGTCGGGGTTCCGGGCGGACCTTCTGGACCTGTCGGACCTGTGGGGCCCGCCGGACCTGTGGGGCCCGCTGGGCCTGTAGGACCTGTCGGCCCCGTGGCGCCGTCCGTGCCGTCGGTGCCGTCCGCTCCGCGCGTACCCATCGGTCCCTGCGCGCCGTCTGCACCGTCTTGGCCATCCTTCCCATCACTTCCCGAGCACGCCAAAGCGACTAGAGGAAGCACTACACCCAGTACCGCTAACTTCCGCATAAAGTCCTCCTAGGAACCGCAGCCTAGTTCCTGATCGGCGCGATCGCCACTTCGCTCGCACCCCAATTGCCAGTTTGTATTGCTTCGAGCGCAGGTCCGTCTAAGCGCTAGCGACTTCCGTCTTCCGCCGCATGTCAGTGTCAAATTGTAATGTGAGCGTAGTCGGGGTGGAATCGCGCCAGTTGTGACACCGAAACGGACCGCCTCACGCAGAAATGCGACGCCCTCGCGCTCGATCCCGCAGCCCCCGAACCGTCGTCTGCGTCAGCCCAGCAAGTAGCCGCTGGCGCCGGGTTGCTTGCCGTCGATGGACACGGTGCGCAGCCCGCCGACTTGACTCACCGGCACGTAGCAGATCGCGCCCGGCACTTTCTCCAGGACCGCGCTGACAGCGCCAACGCTGACAGTGGGAGGCGGTTTGACACCGCGGATCTTCTGGTCGACCCAGTATCGCTTGACCTCTTCGGGGTCCATGTCGAGCACCGCTCGATCGAATTTCACCCGCGGGTCGGTTTCGCTCTTCTGGTTGACCGGCTTGAAGGGCGTCCCATCTGCGCTCGGAGTCGAGCGACCGAGGAACACTCGGCGGAGCACGCCAGCGCTCACGTCACGGACCTTGCTCTTGGATCCCATGACGACTGCAAGGGGCGCTGCAGCCAACGAAACGCCCGGCACGAGCAGGACACCGACGGCCGTCAGTCCGAACAGAAGCTCTCGACGGTCAATTCGGGATGAGATCATCAGAACGCCCAGGCAACCTGAAAGGCCAATACTTTGATCGCGTAGTCCGTGAAGCCAGTCGTGTCTCCTTCGGTCTCGGTGAAGTAGCCATAGGTGTACTCACCCTTGAACACGACGGGGGCGATCGGTCGATAATTCAAACCCGCTGACATTACCACCACCCGGTCGGGGATGCCCACTGCTTCGGCGGTGTTGTCGGGCGTGTATTCGGCCTTGGCAAACGGCATGAGCGGGAACCAGGGCAAGCGATAGCCGAGCAGCGCATAGCCGCCCCACTTGCGGCGATCCGGCACGAGTCCGCCGTACGGCCCGATGGGTCGTCCGCGTTCTGTGAAGCGGCGCTCATACCACATCCACTCACCCTGGACGTGCAGCCCAGCGTAGATCCACCGCAAGTCCGCCGCGTACACGAGCTCATCGTGCTGCAGCGTGACGGTCTCGTGGGCCTCTATTCCATCCGCTCCGAATACGATGCTTTCGCTCGCTTCGGTGTTCCGGCCGTAGTACGCGCTCCCACCCACTTGGAGCTCTCCAAGTGACGAAAGCGTCAGGGCCACTCGTCCTGTGAGCGCCTTGTTGTCGTCGAGGTCCTCGAAGGCCGCGATGCCACTGCGACCGTTGCTCAGGCCAAGGGCGTAGCTCCACTCCAGAGGACCCGTCAGCATCGACCCGCCTTTCAACAGGATGCCGACTTGACGCTCGGGAATGAGCTCAGCCCCGATCAGGAAGGGGCGCGATACGCCGATGATCACCGGCGCGCCGTGGTCCGTCACCCAGATCCCGTACGGAGACAGCCACTGTCCAAGGCGAACGGACAGCAAAGGGTGGGCAGTGTACTCCAGCCAGACCTGCTCGAGCACGATTCCCCCGACCTGGGTGTCGCGCTGGGCGTTGAGGTAGTCCGACTGGCGGTTGTCCTCCCGACCAATGCTGCCATCGGAGAAACTGATCTGACGCGCACCGTGCGGCAGATACGTGAACCGTACTTCGAGCAGACTGCGCCAGTCCGTGGCAATCTGCTTGTCGAAGTACACGTTGACGTTGGCGACGTAGAAGCTGGGATGGCGATCGAACAGCGTGAGCCAGGGACTGTGGTCTTCCACGAGTGTGTGCTGGTAGCCCAAGGCCGCAAAGCCGTAGACGTCGAGCGGCGGCGTGGCCAGCGGATCGATCTCGCTCATGGGCTCCGCTTCGGTGAGCGCCTCGATCGCAGCCTCCGCCTCGGCGTCGGCGGTGGGCTGGTCCACCGCCGCGGGTGCCGTCTCCGGCGATGGCGCGGCAGCCTCTCCCACCGGGGCAGGGGGCGGCGCGGGGGGGGCAGCCGTGGCACCCGCGGGCGGGGTATCGGCCGGAGCCTGCTCCTCCGCCGCGGTCGCGGGGTCGATCGGCGCTTTCGCGTCCGGAGCGCCTGGTGCAGGGGTCGAGGCCGCTGGCTCCTCTGCGACTGGCTCGGGCCCCGGCGCCTCGGTGGCCGGCTGCGCCCAAGCGAGCGGCGCCCACCCGAGCAACATTGTGGCCAGCGCAATCGGCGAGGACAGACTGGGGGTGGCTCGTTTCATCGTGGCACCAAGGTTCCTCCGACAGGGCACGCTCCGTCGGTCAACTCGTCCGGGGGAATGCAGAGCGAGGCGGATATCAGGCCGATGTCGCAGCACACCCAGTCGCCGTGGCAGATACCCGGATCGGTCGCGCACCCTTCCAGCAAGCACATGTGCTCCGCCACGACCTCGCAGTAGGCAGCCTCGAAGCCGGCACAGTCCTCGTCGCTGCTGCATTCGGTCCCGAGCCCGGTGGGCGGACGTTCACAGAACGAAGGATCGGTGCGGTCGTTGCATGCGTAGTCCCCAGGGCAATCACCGCCTCCAACCGCACAATCCTGCTGGGTGCAGTAGCCGCTCTCGGCCTCGAGTCGGCAGTGGGCGAAGTTCGCGCTCGGGCACTCCTCGTCAGAGGTGCACGGCTGGCCCAGCGCTTCGGTGCAGGGTTCTCCCGCCGCGAGCCGGATCAACCCCTGGGCGCATTCGCAGGGACCGGTCGGGTTGCTCACTTCGTTGTCGGCGCACGGTAGGCACTCCTGTCCGGACAACCCGAACCCATCCGCACAGACACACTGCCCGTCTTCGTAGACTTGGTCTGCACCGCAGCGTTCGTCGGCATCGTAGATGCACGCCGCTGGCGTCAGCACCAGCAGTAGCGGCAACGCCCCCGGCCACCGTCCCATCCGTAGTCCGCGCAGGCTGAACCGCCACGCAACGCGCCTGAATGACATCTGCTTTTCCACCTATCTCCGCACGTCTCAAACCGAGACGCGTGGTCACGCTGACCTCCTGGCTCGAGAACGTCCGTCGCGTTCGGGGACTTAAGGCCAGCGTCCCCCCCCCCGGGCGGGGTGGTCTGCATGTCTTTCGCCAACGGCACCTCTTAACTGCGGGTCGTGGCCCGCCGCTCCAGGTCCATGGCTCTTGCAGACGGAGAACTCGACTCATGAAGAATGCACTTGGACTGTTGGCTGGGCTGGTGGTCGGCACCACTCTTCTCTTGGGGGTGGGCTGCGGGTCTGACGACGATGACGACGACGGCGCCGGGCAGGCCGGTGCGCCGTCGGGTGGTGCCGGTGGCGCCGGTCCCAGCGCATCAGGCGGAGCTGCGGGCAGCGCGGATGGTCTGACCGCCGCAGACCTCTGCCCCGAGATCGTGGCGGCGCAATGCCCCGCCATCTCGACCTATGTTCCGACCGTGGCTGCGTGCGAGGGCGGACTTCCCACGATTGCCGGTTTCTGCGCGTCGGAAACGGACACGGCACTAGCCTGCACCGGCCCGGATCCCGACGTGACCTGCGACTCGGCCACCGGCATGCCGGCTTTCGCAGGGTGCGAAACCGAGGGCGCTGCCCTGTGGGCGTGTGTCTCGCTGGCGATGGGTGGGGGCTCGGGCGGCGCTGGCGGATCCGGCGACGCTGGTTGATCGCCGGCCACGGGCGGTGACGTCGCGGCACGCCGCGGCCGCGGGCGCGGGTGCAAGCCCCGCCGCCGGGCTGGTGCATCGCTGGGACGCCGTGACGGCGCCCCAGCTGCATCGGTGGGGCCGAACCTCGAATCTCGATGCGCTGGCATCAGAAACGCACCTGACCTTCGGCCGGGCCGATCCTGACCTGGGAGCCGAAGCGCACCCGACGGGGTTTGCCGCTGCAAACTTAAGGAAGTACAGGGCTTCTATCGAAGCATTGATGAGGGAGCGACCAGCGTCCGCATGAACGACTCGGCCCACCAGTTCGGCCAGGTCCGCGCAATCGCGGTAGATCCCAGGCAATTCGGACGCTTGTTCGTGGGGACCGGAGGGCGCGGCGTCGTCCTGTGTGAATTTCGTTCGCTGCAAACCGCCCCAGACGGTGCGCCGACTTTGTTGGACTGACTTGCGGCTCCGCGGTCACTGTAATCCAGCTGAATGAAACCCGTGGACTTCAGCGAGCAGCCGTAGGGACACTCCGGCCTGCGGCGTCGAATCGCGAAGTGCGGAACGCCGAACGAAAGGATGGGTGAGACATGACCATCGTCAGATTCCTACTTTCGACAGCAGTGCTCGGGCTAGCGGTGAGCATAGTCCAGCCCAGTGACGCCCAGCCCGGCGGCGGTAAGCGGCGGCCACTGCCCGGAGCACCTGCCCCCGACGATCGGCGGCCACTGCCCGGAGCCTCTGAACACGGCGGACACGGTCAGATGGGGCCGAAAGGCAAGCACGGCGGCCCAGCCGAGGCCGAGTCCCCGGAAGAGGCGGCAGCGCGCGGAAAGCGAGTCGCCGAGCTGAAGAAGAAGCAGAAGGAAGGGACGCTGAACGTAGAGGAGGAGGAAGAGCTCGCGCAGATGAAGCAGCGTCGCCGCGGCAAGGGGCCGCGTGCCGCGCGGACCGCGCGGATCACGGAGCTCGAGAAGAAGAAGGCCGACGGCAAGCTCAGCGACGAAGAGGCCCAGGAGCTGGCGAAACTCCAGAAAATCAACGAGCGCCACAAGGAGCTCAAGCAGAAGCATGCGAAGCGCAACCAGGACCGCGCCGAGCGCCGACGAGCCTCCAAGCGAATGGCGCTGGGGCAGTTCCGAGACATCGACAAGGACCAGGAAGCGCTGGCCGCATTTGGCAAGCACGGGCAACGGATGGCCAAGCTCGAGCGCGCCCGTGAGGTGGCCGAGGCCGAAGGCCGCGACGAACTGGTGAAGCGAATCGACCAGCTGCTCGAAAAGGAGAAGGCGCGTCACCAGAAGTGGGTGGAGAAGCACAAGGCGAAGAAAGAGGCCAAGGAAGCTCAGAAGGCACAGAAGGGAGGCGCGGAATGAACCGCTTCGCACTCAGCCTGGCTCTGTTCCTGCCGCTGGCGCTGCTCGGTTGCGAGAAGGGCGAGACCGCGACGAGCACGGAAGCGGCTCAGGCAGCTGATGCCCCGTTGACGGACGAGCTCGTCGACCAGTCCCCGGTGCCAGTCAAGGAAGACTTCGAAGAAGAAGCTCAGAAGACCATCAACGAGGACAACGTCGAAGACGTCATCGACAAGCTCGAGGCGGAAATCACGGCGGACGCAACCTGAGGCAGCGGCCACTCCGCTCTCTCAACGTGAGTTGCCCGGGCAGGTACCCCGAGATTTTCCCAAGAGGAGATCGCGGGGGCCTGCTGTTGCGGGTCGGAAGGGATTGGTCCGCACCGCGGGCGGGTGATCTCTGCGGTGTCCGGGCTCGCCCCCGTGGCACCTCGCTCAGAACGGGGTGAAATTGCCGCCAGGCGGAAATTCAGGCGGCTTCAGGTGACAGAACGTGGCCGAATTGCCGCTGAGCGGCAATCCGGGGGGCTTCAGGAAAGCGCATATCGCGCTGCCGGCAACCGTATTCATTCGACGCCGCGTCTGGCTCGAGACTGCGCAATCGAGCGCGCCACGTGGTCATGCCCGTAGGCGCGCTCGGCTTGTCTGCGGTTGTGTGCCCGGCAGAGCAGACGGACGTTGTCGACGCTCGACGCGCCGCCCTTGCCAAACGGAACACGGTGCTCGAATTCCAGAAAGCTCCGCTCAGCGCAGCGGTGCCCATCCGAGTCGACGTAGGTGCACTGTCCGCCGTCTCGCTCCCACACCTGGCGTCGGACTGCCGCGGGGATGTGGCGAGAGTGGAGATCCGACGGGCGCGCGCTCTTCGAGCTCGCGGCGGGTCGGTTGGGTGGCTCAGCCGAGGAGCCACCGCGGGGCCGCACGCCAATACCCAGTCGCCGCTTCTCTTGCTGCTGGATCAGCAGATCCAGTCCACGCTCGAACACCCGGGCGAGGTCCCCATCCGGAATCGCGTGGCTCAAGAGCTCCCGCGCTCGCTGGATCTTGCCGCGCAGGCCCAGGTCGGCGGTGAACTGCACCCTGAAGCGCGCTTCGGACAAGGGTTGCACCACCTGCTCCGCGGCGCGGGGTGCGCCAGTCACTGGCGGGGCGCTCGCTCTGCGCTCCGGCACCGTGCCACTCATGTGTGCCTGCGTGGAACCCGACGATGCGGTAGCAGCTACTGCGGCGTGCGTGGGTCGAGAAGAATTCGCTGCATCCTCCCCCGCGCCGTTGGCCGCTGGCGGTGGTGGCGCCCGTTGGGGCACTTTGCGAATCCGATCCGGGACGTCCTGGCGCGGAAAACGTCCCGCAAGCATCTGTTCGATGTCCTTGCGTCCTTTTCGAACGGAGGCGAACAGGAGTTCCTCGTAGTTCTCGTTGGTGAGATACGGATTGAGTGAGCACACGCCAGCCAGGTGTAGGTCTCCCTCGCCCACCAACTCGAGGATCACCGGGTACCGACGCGCTCCCCGGGCGGCCTGAGTGCGCTGATACGCCGCCTGCTCACTCATGCCTAGCCGCTGTGTGCAGTACCCAAACATGGAAGAGCAGGCCGCGTTGAGATAGAGCCGACGATGCTCGACCTCGCCGAGGTGTGGCAGGATCTCTGCCTCCAGCTGGTTCTCCAGCCGCACCAAGCTGCGGAGCTGCGTCAACAGGTCGGCGTCACCAAGCTTGCTGACCACCAGCGCCGTGGCGAGATCCGCGAGTGTGCTCATGCGCGTCCGCACTCATCGGCCAGCGGCCAGGCTGGGTTGCGCACAAAGCTACTCTCGAACGTCGAGACACTGACGGGTACCGTGTCCGATGCGCAACCAGCTGTCGCCGACTAGCGTTGTCATTCCGGGGTCTTTGACCAACTGATCATTGATCGGATCTCTTGGCCGGCGACCTGAGTGCCCAGAATCTGGGTGGGCTCGCGCAATGCTTGCGGCCGACGCTCGCGCTGGACCGGCTGCGACAGGTCCGGTCAGAGCCCGCCCCACCCCAAAACCGCTGCGCGAGTTCCCGCCGAGTCGGCACTGTCCTCGGTCGGGCTGCCACCGTCGCGTTCGGGCCGCCGGAAACCAGCGCTGGATTCAGGTCGGGCGGAGCACCAACCGACCCTCAGAACCACCCCAACTGCCTCGGCGGTAGCCCCAGCGAGCCCTCCACGATCACGGAACGCTCCAAGGACAGCCCGGCGGCGCCCACACCGAACCGGTGCACGACGCCGCCGTCACGGGCAGCGTCGGTGACGAAACACACGCCGCAAGCCGCGTCACAAAGCACGTCCCCCAGACTGAAGGGCGCCTCATCCGAGCGCAGCAGTACGCGAGATTCGCCCGATTCGAGGTCGAGCTCGATCAAGCTGTCCTCGGCGGCCGAAATGCCTCCAACGGCGAAGCGGCCGTAGGTGGTGAAGACGAGGCGGCCCGCGTCGGCATAGCTGATGCCTGTGGCCACGGCCCCGGCGGAGAACGAAGCGGCCGGGTACCGCTCAATCTCGTGCAACTCGGGGAGCAGGCCCACGCGCACCACCCCGGCTTCGGAGACATTGGCCACGCTGTCGCCTTCCCAGGCCCCGGAGCAGCTCACCGCGATCTCGGAGGCATCCGGCGAGAGGGCCAATCCGGCGCAACCTTGCAGGCCGCCGAGGACGAGGATGTCGTTCAGCGAGTCCTCTTCGGTGTCGATGCTCACGATCCGACTGTCGGTGCTCTCGAGCAGATCCTCGCTGTGGCTTCCGAGCAGAACGTACGCGAGGCCGTCCACGAGCACGGCGCGATCGGCGCGCGGGAAGAACCTCGTGTCCTCCCCTGCCATGGCGTCGACCAGATCGATCCGTCCGGTGATTGCCGGACCCGACGGATCGATGATGAGCACGTCGTTGCCCTGATCGAGCGGCTCACGCCCTGCGTCGAGGTTTCCCTCAAACCGCGGAACGTAGGCCTTGGTCGCCGAGACGCGGACGTAGTCGTGCGGGTTCGCCGAAAATCCCGTGGCCACGGAGAGCTGCGCCGGCACCTCTGCAGTTTCGAGGTCGACCCAGGTGATCACCGAAGCGGGGTAGCGGTCGAGGAGCACCAGCCGCTCACCGCGGGCGCGCTCGGTGGGAAGGGCCACATCGCCGCCCAGTGCCAGGCTGAGACCCGCCGCGGCGCTACCCGACGAGATCAGCGACGGCGACAGCAACGTTCCGTCCAGATCGAGTAGGGATACGTTGGAGGTGAGATAGTCCGAGCTGACCACGGCCGCGCCACGTGCGCAGGTGGCCTCGTCACTGGCTCCGCCTGCGCCGCCGAGGCCGATGCCGGTTTCTTCCGGCGTGTAGTCCTTCACGTCGCAGGCAACCATCAGCAGTGCCGCGGCGCTGGCCACCAGCGACAGCAAATGCAATCGCACGACTACCACCAGGTCACCTCCGCACTCGCAAACGCCCCCCGACCAGGCAGCGGTAGACCCACCGCATCGAACTGGGATGCATCGAACAAGTTCGTCAGCGTGGCGCGCAACGCCAGGTGGTCGCCAGCGAGCTTGGCCACGCCTTCGAGGTCGACGGACGTGTGGTGGGGAATCGGACCGATCCCGGCTGGGTTCTGATGCCGCGACGAACGGTGGGAGACCCGTAGTCCGATCGCGGTGTGTCCCACCCCGAGCGCAGGCCAAGCGTCACGATCGAAGACTTCGAACAACTGAGAGAGCACCAGCCGCGATCGGTAGGGCAGCACGTCGTTGGCGTAGACGCGCGAGGGGGTGGTGTCGCGGGGATCCAGAAGCGTGACTGCGGTCTCGGCACGCAGTGTCGCAAGCCACGTACCGCCAGCTGCGAGCTCCAGTCCCCGCACCCGGGCGCGCCCCACATTGTACGGACGCACCTGCCTGAAGCTCGTGCGTCGGTACGCGATGAGCCGACGGCTGTTGCGCTGAAACCCAAACACTTCCAGGTATCCCTGAAGGCCCCGTGGGTCGGTGGCGGGCAGCGACAAGCGAAACCCGGCATCCGCCGCGATCCCGGTTTCGGGCCGCAGCCCGGGGTCTCCCAGGACCAGCGGCGAGACTCCGTAGAGCTCGCCCAGCGTGGGAACGCGAGCGTAGCGACCGACATTGCCAAGCAGCGCGAGGTGTTCAGTCGCCCGAACCCGAGCGCCCAGACGCGCGGTTGGCTCCAGAACGCCGCAGGTCTCTCCCTGGTCCCGGCCGGCGGTGGTGTGGCACTCGCCAGCCAGCAAGGCGACCAAGGAAAGCTCCTCCAACGGGCGGCCCTCGCCCGACAGGGTCGGGCGCGTGACCTGCCGCGTGGCCGTGATGGCATCCCCGCCTCGACGCACCGAATCGAGGGACTCCAGCGACTGGGAGATCCCTGCCGAGGCCTGCCCATGCTCACCAAACCAGTACCGGAGGCGAGCCTGCTCCGTCAGGCGAACACCTTCACTGTCGACTCGATCCGTCAGGAGCCCCAGCTCACGAAAGGGATCCTCGATGGACACATTGGCCGCCAACGCGGAGCTGCTGAGTTCCACCTGACACCGGTTTTCGGAGACGCCCCGTCGGTGGCAGGGCACCGCTGCCGAAACGGCGGCGAGCTGTCGGCGCACCCGAGCCCGGCTGCCGAACGCCGGCAGAACGGCCAGCCCCGTGACCCCCTGCTCGCGCTCGAACGACTCCAGCACCGTGGTGACGCTCGCGCCTCGACCGAACCGGAAGCGTCCAATGGTCCAGACGTCGTAGGACTCGAAATCCGAGTTCTCGCGACGAACCTCGGCGTCGTCACCGGGGGCGAACACGGTGCCACGATCGTTCCGATACCGATAGTCGTTCGCTGCAGCGTCGCGCCGCAGAGATACGAGGGCGGACGCATCCGGGCCCGCCACCGCGCCCGCGGCCCAAGTCCCGACGGTCGCCCAGCTGCCGACGAGCTGCCCGGCGGTCACTTCGGATCGACTCGCGAGTCGCGGCTCGAGAAAGATGGCTCCGCCGAGTCCGAGCTGATCGGCGTACTCCGGAGCCGTTCCGCGAAACACTTCTACGCGGTCGAGCATCCAGAGCGGTACTGTGGACAGATCCGCGGTTCCGGTCACGTCGTCGTTGAGCCGTACCCCGGCCAGGTAGATCGGTGTCTGGGCACTGCTGGCTCCGCGCAGGCTCGCCGTGGCGAGATCCGAGCTGCTCCCACTACGCTGCACCTGGACTCCGGGGGCGCGCTGCAGCACTTCCGCCGAGGTGCTGCCTGGCGCCTGCAGTCTCTCCCGACGAATGACCGTCGACGCGGCGGTCTGGTCGCGGCTCGAGGCCGGCGCACGGGCTTCTTCGGTCACGAGGACCTCCAACGGCGGGTCCGGTTCCGGCGGCTCCGCCGCTGCCAAGGCAACCCCGAGCACGCCGGTGCAGCACACCGCCATGCCGAGCATGATCCGCGAGCAGAGGCGACTGCCGGCGGGGTCGTACCCGCGGCTGCCGAGCTCATTCGTCCGCGGCATCAAGGACGGCGACCGCTTCGAGGTCAAAGCCACCGCTGCCCACGGTCGGGTACGGGTCGTAGATGGGGTGCCCCTGGCTGTCCTGCTCACGGCCATCGCCGATGATGTCGAGGATGCGCACGTGGGTGATAGCCTGGAGATCCACTTCGCCGGAGGTCACCAAGGGGTCGGCGCGTAGCGTCTCGAGATCGAACGGAGTGCCGAATCCAACTCGGTACTTGCCGGCAAGACCATCCATCAGCGTGGCGTCGTGCGCACCATACTGGCTGACGGGCTCCAGGCCGAGGTACGTCGATTCGAAACGGACGAAGCTCGTTCCGTCGCTGGACACTTCCACGAAGGCGAGCTCGAGGAAGGTGTCGACATGCCCGTTCTCGAACACCGCGAAGTCGAACCCGTCCCCGTCACGGATGGGCTCGGCGAATGTGAGCGTGATGCTGCCGCCGTTGCCCAGGCTCACCACGTCGAACGAGTCTCCCGTTGCGGCGGCAAGCGCCAACTCGGGATGCTGCCACTGCTCGTCCACGTCCTGCCCATACTCGACCGGCTCCAGCCAGCCCGCCGCCCAGCCCACGATGCGCGCGTCGTCCAGCGCGACCGCCGTGCTGCTGAGATCTCCGGCCGGCCCTGGAAACGGTCCTGCCTGTGGTTCGCCTCTGCCGCTCGTGCCGCCCGCATCGCCGGTGCTCGGGTCTCCGCCGCCAGACTCGCCCACGCTGCCGCCAGCGCCAGCCTGAGCGATGGGCGTTTCCTGTGTACCCACCTCGGACGACTCGTTCGACGGCCCCTGACAGCCAAGGGCGCACGCGCCCACCCCCACGGCGGCCAGCTCCTGTAGCACGCGTTTCGTGTTCATCTCCACCTCCAACAATCGACCGTTACTGGAGGCAGCGTGAGCGGACGGTGGCACCGAGCCAAAGAAGCTCTGTCTGAATCACGGTGGGGCTTCCCTCAACCGAAGAAGAGCCGCCCACTCGAGCCCCAGCGAGGTGTTCCGGCTCACGGATCGTCCTACTTCCGGCGCCTTCCCAGATCATCGAGACCCAGTGGCTTGCTGCCGGGTTCGTCCCCGCTCACGGCGGCGGGACCGCGTCGGTTTTTCACCGAGCTTCCCTGGCTGAGACTCAAACGTTGCCTGAGGCTTCGGGTAGCAAGCCGAGCCAGGACTGTCAACCGGCCCGGACGCCCGGCCACCCCGCGCTTGCAGCGGCCTCGCCGGCAGGTAGCCTCGCCCCGTGCAGGTCGAGCGGATCAAGGGGTGGCTGCTCATCGTGGCGCTGGTCGCGCTCGCCGTGGTCGCGGCCTGGAAGGTGGAGAACCTGGGTCGATCCACTCGGCGATCGCTGGAAAGCCGCCCCGAGAAAGTGATGGGAACCAGCTGCCGGATCATCGCCGTGCCCGGGGACACGCGCGACGCTCGGGCCGCGGCTTCCGAAGCAGGCCGAGCGCTGCAACAGGCCGAGGCGAGACTGCGGCGAGTCGAAGCGGAGATGAGCAGCCACATCGAGGCGTCGGCGCTGTCCCGACTGAATGCCGCCCCGGCGCAGCAACCGGTGCCGTTGCCGCCTGCGGTGCTGGGGGTGCTACGAAGCAGCCAGGACCTACACGCCCAGACCCGGGGGTCGTTCGACATCACCTGCCGACCGCTGATCGAGCTCTGGCAAAGTGCTGGTGAGGCGGGCAAGCTCCCCTCGCGCGACGACATCGCCCGAGCGCGAGACGCCTCGTCTTGGGCCTCCCTCACACTGACCGAGAAGACCGCACTCAAGCGGACCGGCACCGTGCGGGTCGACCTGGGAGGCATCGCCAAGGGGTACGGGATCGACCGTGCCGTGGAGGTGCTGCGCGAGGCCGGCATGGCAGGCGGGCTCGTCGACGTCGGCGGAGATTTGCGCGTGTTCGGACACCCACCGCAGGGCCAGAGGTGGGAGGTGAAGGTTCAGGATCCCGTGAGTCCGGGGACGATCGCCACGCTGGAGCTGCTGGACGGCGCGGTCTGCACCAGCGGCGGCTATCGTCGCCACGTGACCATCGAAGGGCGCCAGTACAGTCACATCATCGATCCACGTACCGGCCAGCCCGCGCTCGGCGTGGCCTCGGCCACGGTGCTCGCCTCGGATGCAACGACGGCGGACGCCTGGGCGACTGCCCTCTCAGTGGTGGGCGAGCCGGGCTTGGTGTGGCTCCCCGAGAACGTCGAAGCCCTGCTCGTCGTCGGGACCGAGGAACAGCCGCGGTCGGTGATGACGACGGGAATGAACGCGAAGATAGTGGCGGGGCCGACCTATCCCACGCGTGAGGCGTGGTGACGGGTCTCGGCGGGGTTGCCCGATGAAGGCCGTTGTGCCGCTTCTCGGGGTCGAGCAGCCGCTGCCACAGCGTTGGCTAGGACGCCCCGCCGAGCTACGCTCGGCGGCCGCTGCTTGGGGTGGAGACGGCACGGGAACGGCGTGGGGGAAGGAAACCGCCGAGCTACGCTCGGCGGTTGACTAGCCCCTCCAGTCCGCGCGGTCCACGGTGGTGTCGAAGTCTGCCTCGGCGCGAGCTGGGAGTTGCTCGTGCTCGGTGGCTGCCAAGTCCTTCGGGGTCGGCTTGCCCACCCAGACCAGGCTCTCACGCGGGCACTTCTCCTGGATCACCGTGAGGCTCAGCTTGGGATCGTACTTCTCGTAGTTGATGACCGGCAGGTTCGACTCCATGGTGATGAGCCCCTCGCTCACCCGGGAGCAGGCTTTGCAGCCCATGCACCCGACTTCGCACACGGCGGAGACTTCCTTGCCAAAGTCCTCGTTGGCGCACAGCCGCGCCAGAATCCGGTCCGCCTTGAAGGGGATCTGGCTGATGATGTGGCGGGGGCACGCCTTCACGCAAGCGCCGCAACCAATGCACTTCTCGTAGTCGATCTGAGCCAAGCCGTCGATCACGTGAATGGCGTCGTAGTCGCATACGACCACGCAATCGTTCAGGCCCAGGCAGCCGTACACGCACCCCTGAATGCCCGCCACCATGTTCGCCGCGTGGCAGGTCTGCTCGCCTTCGTACTTGGTCTGCTGCAGGCGCTGTGACCTGGTGGCTGCGCAGTGGACCACGGGGCGCACCGGCCAACTCTCGTCGATCTCCACCCCCATGATCGCAGCCACCTTGCGCGACACGTCCGAACCACCCACGGGGCACTTGTCCGGCACCTCACCGGCGCCGACCACGGCTTCGGCGTATTCGTTGCAGCCGACGTAGTCACAACCACCACAGTTGGCGCCCGGCAACGCTGCGTTGACCTTCTCGATTCTGATGTCGACCGGGACGTGAAAGGCCTGGTTGGCTTTGCCGAGAATCGAAGTCATCAGGATTGCCAGCAGCAGCAGTGTGCCGGCGGCGAGGACGAGCGTTACGACGACGATCGACATGGCTGGTATCTCCGTCTCAGCTGCCCGCGGCGAGCAAGCGCCCGAGCCCCGTGTCCACACCCGTGAATCCCATGAACGCCAGCGCCAGGATCCCGGCCACGATGAAAGCGATGGCCGGCCCCCTGAGCGACTTGGGGATGTCGGCCAGATCGAGCTCCTCCCGGATCCCCGCCATGATCACGATGGCGATGGTGAAGCCAATGCCTCCGGAGACAGCCAACACCAAAGCCTGGTCCAGGCCCCACATCGCGGCCTCGTCCACCCCCACCACGTTCTTCATGATCTCCAGACACGCGAACAGGATGGCACAGTTGGTCGTGATCAGCGGCAGGTAGATCCCGAAGGACTTGTAGAGCGGCGGGAAAAACTTCTTCAGGTACATCTCCACGAACTGCACGCTGGAGGCGATCGAGAAGATGTAGACGAGGTACGACAGGATCGTCAGATCCACTGTCCCTTGGCCGGTACCGAGCGTTGCCCAGACCCAGGTGGAGACTGGCGCTGCGGGTCGCAGCACGTAGTACGTGAAGGTCCAACTCAGCGTGGAGGCAATGGCGATCACGAAGGTGACCGCGCACCCCATGCCGAACGCCATGTCCACCTTCTTCGACACCCCCATGAAGGGGCAGATGCCGACGAAATAGTAGAGGACGAAGTTGTGGATGAGCGCGGCGCCGATGCCGAGAAGCAGAAGCTGTGCGAGATATTCCATCACTCAGGTTCCTTTCTCAGGCCTTGGCCCCAGCGTTCGCACTGGCTCGCGCAGCGTCTTCAGCCGCGAGGCGTTTGCGCTCTCGAATTGCGTCGACCCAATTGAGCAGACCGAGCAACAAGCCCATGGTCAGGAAGGCCCCGGGCGGCAGGATCATGGCGGCCCAGCCATGCTCGCCGCTGGTGAGTGGCATGACCGGCAAGTCGAACCAGGTCCCCTTGCCCATGATCTCCCGCACGGTGGCGATGGTCGCCAGGGCCAAAGCGAACCCGATGGAAACGCCGACCGCGTCCGCAATGGCCCGGCCAACGCCCTGCTTACTGGAACAAATCTCGCAACGGCTGATGATGATGCAGTTGACGATGATGAGCGGCACGTACGGGCCGAGAGCCTTGGACATGCTGTACATGTAGGCGGCCAGCACCCGGTCGGCGATGGTGACGAAGGTCGCGATGGTGAGCGTGAACACCAGGATCCGAAGGTGCGGTTTGAGCAAGTGCCGGATCAGACTGGTCATGACGTTGGCGCAGACCAACACGAATAGCACCGCTCCGGCCATGGTCATCGCCGGCTTCATCGCGGCGGTCACGGCCAGTACTGGGCAGAGTCCGAGCAGCTGTCGGAAGACGGGGTTCTCCGGCACGATCCCGTTGATGAACCGTTCCGCTGAGGTGGGGCCTTCGTCTGCCATCACTGGGCTCCTGCGCTCGCGCCCTGTGCCGCCGCTGCCAAGGGAGTCTTGACGAGGCGAAGGGTCTGGTTGACGGTGCTGCAAACGGCGTCGCTGGAGATGGTGGCGCCGGAAAGCGCCTGAATCACCCCGGTGGCGAGATCGGTGGGGGCCTGCCGAGCATCCAGGGTACGGTCGGTGCCCATTCCCACGAACTGCGACTGGAATTCGCTGGTGGTAATGCGGTCGCCGAGCGCCGGCGTTTCCTTTTGGTCGAGCACGAAGATGCCGGTGAGCTCGGTAGCCGCCGCATTCAGCCCGATGATGAGCTCAATCTTGTCGGCGAAGCCCTGCCCGTTGCCCGGCACGACCCAGCCCACCAGCTTCCCTTGCCCGTCGAGCGCGCGAAACACGCGGAGACCGGACACGACCTCGTCGTCCGGGGTACCGCTGACTGCTCCCGGCACGAGCGAAGGCACCTGGCTCAAGGTTTCGTTGAGCTTGTTTTCGGCAATTCGTGGCCCGACCGCGTACTGTAGTCCAGCCAGGCCGGCGCCGAAGGCCACGGCCAACACGAGCACGAGCCAGGCTTGAGCGATGACGTTGCCCGTGGGTGCCTTGGTGAGCTGGCCGCCAGGCTGCACCACCGGCAGGTGCGCCTTGCCATCGGCGTCGGACTTCTGCTCCTCCGCCGCTTTGCTATGAGAGGTGTCGTCGGCCATCAGCGTTCTTCCTCCGCCTCACGTTCGCTCCGGCACTGGGCCACCGACAGGCTCCGGAACGGTCCAGCGGTTGATCAAGGGAACCAGGGCGTTCATCAACAGCACCGCGAACATCAGTCCCTCGGGGTAGCTGCTGAACGACCGCAAGAGCCACACGAAGAATCCGACTCCGATGCCGAAGATCACCTTGCCCTTGAAAGTGATGGGATTCGTGACCGGATCGGTCGCAATGTAGAAGGCGCCAAACATCAGCGCGCCCCCGGTCAAGTGCTGGAGCACGGTCAGCCGGAGCGCCGGCAGAGCGGCGATCGCATCCGGGCCCACCAGAGCTTGTGTCAGTCCTGCCAGCACCACCACGGCGCCCAGGACCGATGCCGGGACCTCCCAGCTCGCCGTACGCCGAATGCACAGGTACAGGCCACCCAGCAGACAGGCGACCACACTGGTCTCGCCGAGACTGCCATTCACGGTGCCGAGAAACATCGGCATGAGCCCGGGAAGGTCTGCCGCCGCATCTCGCGCCACCGTCAGCGGCGTGGCCTGGCTGAGTATTCCACCGGCCTCGGCCACGCGATAGGCGGGCGCGCCCAGGAACTTCGAGAAGCTGATCATCACGAAGGCGCGTCCGACCATGGCCGGGTTGAAGAGATTCTGACCCAGCGATCCGAAGGTGATCTTGCCGATCGAGATGGCCACGAAGCCGGCGATCATGGCGACCCACCAGGGTACCGTCGCGGGCAAGCTCAGCGCGAGAATCACTCCCGTCACCGCTGCAGAGAAGTCCCCCAGAGTCGCCTTGCGTCCCCGCAGTCGGGTGAACAGCTCCTCGGCGGCGAGACAACTGGCCGTGCACACCGCCATGACCAACACCGCGCGCCACCCGAATGCGTAGACGCTCATCCCCACCACTGGAACGAGCGCGATCAGCACGTCCAGCATCATGCCGCGGGTGGTGAGACTGGTGTTGAAGACATGAGGGGACGGCGCCACCACCAGCGGGGGGCCCTTGGGAGGCTCCGGGGCAGCAGCTTTGCCCTTCTTGCTCTTGGCTGCAGCCTTGGCCGGCGCGTCCGCCTTGGCGGCTTCCTTGCTCTCGGGCTTGGCGGCTTCCTTGCTCTCGGGCTTGGCGGCTTCCTTGCCCTCGGGCTTGGCGGCTTCCTTGCTCTCGGGCTTGGCGGCTTCCTTGCCCTCGGGCTTGGCGGCTTCCTTGCCCTCGGGCTTGGCGCCCTCCGCTTGCTTGCTCTGGTCAGAATCGTCGCTCATCGCGAAGAGGTCCTGGAGGTTCGGGTCGAATTCACTTCGGCAGGCGTGCCTTGCCCATCCGGATGAGCTGCACCAACGGCAGGCTCGCGGGGCAGGTGTAGGCGCAGCATCCGCATTCCATGCAGGCAGTCATGTAGTAGCGCTTGGCAACGTCCCAGAGCTCGTGGCGAGCCGCCAGGGCGAGCTTGGTGGGCACCAACCCCAGCGGACAGACGTCGACACAACGGCCGCAGCGCACGCAGGCGGTCTCCTCGGCATGCCGGACGTCGTCGTGCGTCAGCACCGTGATGCCACTGGTTCCCTTGGTCACCGGCGTGGTGAGATCGGAAACGGTGAAACCCATCATCGGGCCGCCAGCGACCACGCGTGCAGCCTCCGGCCGCAAGCCACCGCAGTACTCAATCAGATCTTCAAGCGGGGCCCCGATGGGAACCAAGAGGTTCTTGGGAGTCTGAATGCCGCGTCCGGTGACCGTGACGACTCGATGGGTGACCGGTGACTCACGTAAAATCGCCCGGGCGATACTCAACGCGGTTCCGACGTTGATCACGACCACCCCCACATCCAGCGGCAAGCCACCCGTCGGCACGATGCGACCGAGAGCCGCCGGCACGGTCTGCTTCTCGCCACCCATTGGATACTTGGTATGCAGCGACTTGACCGTGGCAATGGTGCCGACACACGCCTTGCGGAGCGCCTCGATGGCTTTGGGCTTGTTGTCCTCGACACCGATGACCACTGCGGTGGCGCCCGCGGCTCGAGCCGCCAACAACGCGCCAGCCACGATGGCGCGAGGAGCCTCGACCATGATTCGGTAGTCAGCGGTGAGATACGGCTCGCACTCGCAACCGTTGACCAGCACCACGTCGACTGGCTTCTTGTCGTTCTTCGCGAGCTTGACGTGGGTGGGGAATGCCGCGCCACCCTGCCCGACCAAACCGGCATCGGTGAGCTTCTGCGTGATCTCCTCCGGTTTGAGATCGGGCAAATCCCGAGTGGGCCACGTGCCACCGATGACGCCTTCGTAGATTTCTTCGGCCGACGGCTGGTCTGCTGCCGGCGTGATGGGCACAGCCTCGACGTGCCGCCCGTTGGGGAGGGTGAGGTTCACGCTCTTGGCGGTCTTGCCACTCACCGGGGAGTGAACCGCGGCGGAAACGAATCCCCCACGCTCGGCCACGAGCTCGCCCCTGGTCACGTCCTTGCGCGGCTTCGCCGTGCACTTGGCCGGGGCTCCAATGTGCTGGAGCACTGGCAGACGCAGCAACTTGGGAACCGGCAAGACCTCGATCGCGGCCTCGGCGGCCAGCTCCTTGCCCTCCTCAGGGTGGACTCCACGTGGAAACGTGCCCGGACCAACGGCCAGAGCAGCAGCGTCAGCCATTCTGGTTCTCCTTGGCATGCCAGCGACTGGTCCACAGCCGTGCGATGCCCGCAGTCACCAACAGCCCCAGTGCCAAGCACCCGAGACCTCCGAGAGCGCGGCCGTCCTGACTCGGACCCGCCGCAGCCGCACCGACCACGGCGGCGACGACGGGAAGTAGGAAGTAGAACGAAGCCGTCGCAACCAGGCTCCATCCCCGAAAGGGGAGCGCCGCTGAATCCGCGCCCTGAGCCGGTGCTCCAGCAGGGCAGCCGTCACACGCGCAGCCGCAGCCGGCTAAATGATGGGGTGAATCTGGCGGTTCTCCGTCGGGGACGGGACCCGGCCGGGATTGTGGTTCAGTTGGTGCCATGAACCTGGTGCGGGGCGCTCCGTTGGAGCGGACCGCGAGGACACCGCTGGGCGTCCTCGCCGCGCCCCCGGCAGGCGGGGGAATCACGCGCGCAGCGCGTACATTGCAGGGCCACGCGGCCCTGTCAACCTCCTGAATTCCGAGGGGAAATAGTACCCGGACGCGGACCGCGCGAACCCGCTCGTACGACGCACTGCGTCGTCCTCAGGCGCGCTCGCCCGCACCTCGCGCTCGACCACCCGCTCCCTCGTCGCCGCAGGCCGGGCAGTGTGGATCGGCGTCAAATCGGATACGCACGAAGCGCATTCGAGCGCCGTCCCAGACCAACAGCTCCCCGAGCAACGACTCGCCCAAGCCGGTGAGAAACTTGAGGGTCTCCAAGGCCTGCAGCGTTCCGATCACGCCGGGGGTCGCCCCCAACACAGGGAACACCTGCTGCTGCGGCGGCTCCGGGACGACGCACCTCAAGCACGGTGTGCGCGGCGGGTGAAGCAGCGTCATTCGTCCGTCGAGCCCACTCACGGCACCGTGCACCAGCGGGATGTTGCGTCTCACTGCCACGTCGTTCAGCAAGTAGCGAGCGTGAAAGTTGTCGAGGCAGTCGACCATGATCGCAGCGTCGCCGACCAAGTCCTCGACGTTGTCCGGCGCGATGCGCTCGCCGAGTGGCGTCACGTGTACGGCCGGATTCAGCGCACGGAGGGTCTGCGCAGCGGAGCTCGCCTTGTTCATGCCGAGACGCGAGGCGTCGTGCAGGATCTGCCGGTTCAGGTTGGAGAGCTCAGGAGTGTCCGAATCGCAGATTCTGAGCTCTCCCACGCCGGCCGCGGCCAGGTAGATCGCCACCGGTGATCCCAATCCCCCGGCGCCGGCCACGAACACCGTGGACTGCCGTAGCTTCTCCTGGCCCGACTCCCCCCACCCGTCGATCATCATCTGACGCTGATAACGCTCGAGCTCGTCGGGTGAGAGGCTCATGCCGGGTGTTCCTCAGTCGACGGGGGCGAGGGTGGCGGGAGACGATTGCTGCTGCAAGGTGGGAATCACGAAACAGTGTTGGTTGATCGGCCGGGGTATGCTTGACGCCCAGAGCTTCCCGCCCCATTTCCCGGAAGTCGGATCGGGTTTCGCTGCGCTTGCCGCTGGTGGCGCGAACGCCGCAGTCAGCCACTGATGATGGAACGTTCCAAGGTTTCAGTCAGCGTCGTCGACGGCCCGTTGGGCCCGGCGGGCCCTTGGGCAACAGCCGGGGCTGGAGCATTGCTGTGTTTCGAGGGTGTGGTTCGTCCGACCGAGGACGGCCGAGCGCTGGTCGCGCTCGTCTACGAAGCCTACGAGCCAATGGCGCAACGCGAGCTCGACGCACTGGCTCGTAAAATCGTCGAACAGCACGGCGTGCTCGCCGTCGAGGTGGAGCACAGCCGCGGCCGCGTCCCGGTCGATCGCACCGCGTTTCGACTGAGAGTGGCCTCTCTGCATCGCGAGGAGGGGCTGACCGCCGCGGAGGAGTTCATCGACCGCATGAAGCGCGACGTCCCCATCTGGAAGACCCCGGCGTTTGACGATCGCGCCGACATCGATCAGGAGCCGTCGTCACGACGGCAACGGGGGCCTGACTCGGTATGACACTCCGCGAACCGCAGGAAGCCGTCGACGCGTTGGTCGAACGGCTCGGACCCGTTACCACCGAGCGCGTCGCCCTGGACCGTGCCGTGGGGCGCGTGCTGGCCGAGCCAGTCAAGGCTGACCGAGACAGCCCGCCGCGCGACGTTTCCAGCATGGATGGGTACGCGGTGCGACTCGAGGATCTGCGCCGGCCGCGGCTCCCGCTGGCCGGGGAGATCCCCATTGGCAGCGCTCCACCCGCAATGGTGCCGGGCCACGCGTGGCGGATCGTTACCGGAGCCTGCGTTCCGGCGGAGGCAGAGGCCGTGGTGCGTCGAGAAGACACCGAGGAGTCCGACGATTGGATCCGGCTGACCATCGACCCCGGGCAGGTCCCTGCAGCGCAGTTCATTCGCCGACAGGGTGAGAACCTGCGCGCGGGCGCCGAGTTGGTCGCAGCTGGCACGGCTATCACCCCGGGCGTGATCTCGGCCCTGGCGAGCTTCGGTACCACCAACCCGTTGGTGTACCGACGGGTGATTGTGGGGCTGCTGACCACGGGTGATGAGCTGGTGCCGCCCAGCGAAGAGCCACCTCCGTGGAAGATCCGCGACGCCAACGGACCAACGCTGAGCAGTCTGTTCGGATCCATCCCCTGGCTCAGGCTGATGCCAACCGACAATGCTGGCGACTCGCTCGAAGCCCTCGAAGCCTCCCTGAGACGACTGCTTGGATCGTGCGACGCCGTCTTGGCAACCGGCGGGGTCTCCATGGGAAACCGCGATTTCGTGCCTGCGGCGGTGGAGCGCGTCGGGGGACAGACGGTGTTCCACAAGCTACGGCAGAGGCCGGGCAAGCCCATGCTCGGCGCCGTGGGTGGGGCTGGACAGGCCGTGCTCGGGCTTCCCGGCAATCCGGTAAGCGTCATGGTCACGGCGCGTCGCTATGCCTACGCGGTGCTCCGGCGGTTGGGCGGATTCTCCACCACGCACCCCCCCACGACCGTGGTGGCGTTGCGCGACCCAGACGACGAGCGGCTGGATCTGTGGTGGCACCGACCGGTGCGACTCACGTCCGACGGCGAGGCCGATCTCCTACCCTCGCGGGGGTCCGGCGACATTGCTGCCGCGGCACGTAGCGACGGCTTCGTCTGTCTTCCCCCGGGGCAGGCCGGTCGGGGGCCGTGGCCCTATTGGAGCTGGAGGCTTCCCGAGTGACCCGTCACCGTGTGCCGAGCCAGGGATATCATCCCCCCAGCATGTCGACCGGATGAGGAGCGTCCGATGACCAGCCGTCAGCAAGTCGAGCTCTGCGCTCTTTTCGTCTCGCCGGGCCATGACTTCAAGGGGCACCACGGGGGGTCCCGAGGCCATCACCCGACCGTCAACGCCGAGACCATCGAGTGCGTGGCGGGCAAGGGGATCAAGGGGGACCGGTACTTCGACTCCGAGAAGCATCGGGATGGGCAGATCACCTTCTTCGACTGGGCCGTGCTCGAAGCCATCAGAGCGCGGTTCGGGCTGCCCGAGCTCGACCCTTCGGCGTTTCGCCGCAACGTCGTGGTTCGGGGCGCCGACCTCAATGCTCTGGTGGGACGAGACTTCGAGCTGCAAGGTCTCCAGTTTCGGGGCACCGAAGAATGCACCCCCTGCTACTGGATGGATCAAGCCGTGGCCCCGGGTGCCGAGGACTTCCTGGGTGGACGCGGAGGGCTGCGAGCGCGAGTCCTCTCCAGCGGCACCCTGAGGCGCGGGCCGGCAAAGCTCGTTTTTTGACGGTAACCTCTGCGGACCGACGGCGTATTGGTCCTTAACCCTGACATCTGGCGGGGCGAAGCGACCGGCCCTGTGTTCCAACTACACTAATTCTAGCGGCATTTAGGGCAAAGCGAAGAACTCCAGCAAATTCAGCTTGCATCGGACCAGAATCTCCCCAAACCTCACGTTACGTAAGGTTATAAAAATGGCACGCGAAATTGATCCCTCCGTCTCCAGGTACATGTCCAGCGCCCGCTCTACACCGGATCTCGATCGGGAAACCGAGGCTGAGCTGGCGCGACGCTGGCGCGACCGCGGCGACCGGGCTGCTGCGGACCGACTGGTCCGAGCCCATCTCAAGCACGTGGTTGCCATTGCGCTCAAGTACCGCCGCTACGGGCTTCCGATCGGCGAGTTGATCGCAGAGGGCAACTTCGGCGTGGCCCATGCGCTCACCAAGTACGATCCGGATCGCGGTACGCGCTTCGTCACCTATGCGGCGTACTGGGTGCGCGCGTATATCTTGAGCTACGTCATCCGATCCTGGAGCTTGGTCGGCGCGGGCTCGGGGGCGCTCCGGTCCAAGGTGTTCTTCAAGCTCCGACGCGAGCGTGTCCGTATCACGAACCTCACGGGAGACCCCGAGAAGGTGAACGAGCTGTTGGCAGAGCGATTCAAACTCTCCGTTCCAGAAGTGACGGCCATGCTACGCCGCCTCGAGGCTCGTGACGTCTCGTTGGATTCGAAGGTGTTTCACGACTCGTCCACCACTCTGCTCGACACGCTCGAGTCTCGTGAGCAGGACCAAGAAGAATCCTTCGCCGCCACTGAAGTGCATGATCGGATGCTGCACGCCATTCGCAAGGCCGTCAGTACACTGGACACCCGCGAGCGCTTCATCGTGGAAAGTCGGCTGATGGCACACGGTGACGACGAGCTCTCGCTGGCTGAAATAGGCCGGCGCCTGGGCGTCTCACGTGAGCGGGCGCGCCAACTGGAAGAGCGCGCCAAGCGGAAGCTGCGCGCTCGGATCTCGGAAATCCTGGCCGAGGAAGGCACTGACGAATCAGACCTGATGAGCGCAGCCTGAGCGGAATGGGTGGGCGGGTCCCCCGCCGGGGCGCGACCCGTCAGCTCCCGTCGGAGGCGTGACGCAGCGAATCGAACGTGCGGGCCTTGAACTCCCGCACGCTGCGCTCGAGTTCTTCATGGCTGGCCACGTCGACCAGCACGTAGAGCAACCCGCTCTCTCGCCCACCGTGCTTCTCGAGCGCCCGAGCGAGCCGCGACGCAGCCTGTTGCATCAGAACGGGCTGAGGCTCGGGGCCTGCAGCCTCCCCCAGAAGTGCCCGCAGCGTCGCGTGCTCCTCGCGCAGGGCGCGCACCTCCTCCGCCTCCGCGCGTTCGAACAACGGGAAGATGTGGCGCTCTTCCGCCTCCATGTGGGCGAGCAAGCGACTCTCGAAGTCACCCCACCGCTGCTCGAACTCGCGTGATTCGCCGCGTTCGGCGGCAGCCAAGAGCTCGCTCAGGTCCTGCTCGAGTTGGGCGTGATCGGCACGGAGCTCATCTTGCAGGGTCGGCATGTCGCGATCCCGAGCAGAGCACAACCGGGACCCGGGCTCCAGTGTCCACGCCGGGCTGCGGTTCGCAGAGAGATTGGATCGATTCGGGCGAAACATAGTGTGACGTCCGCCCGTACCCCACTGTGAGCCCGCAGACGACGCGGGACACAGAGACTCACCGCGCAGACACAGGCCACAAAGCACATACACCAGCACCGGGGGATCCCGGCGAGCAGACACCCGTGACCATGAAGCTATCGTTCAACATCTACCAACGCGCCCTGGTACAGCACCGGAGGAGTCATGCCAAGAGCGCTTGAGAACGCCTTCGCGGACCTGATTCTGGGCGAGCCGCTGGACCCAGGCGACCCGGCGCAGGTGGATGCCTGGCTATCGAGGCACAGCGTGAACGCGCAGGACGCGGAAGCCATTCGCAACACCTCCCTCCAGCAAATGCTCGTCTATCGCAAGCTCGTTCGGCGCGGCCTGTCCGGCGCGATCGAGCGCGCCCTGCCACGCACTCGGGCGCGACTGGGTGAGCTGTTCGAGGAGTACCTCGGAAAGTTCTTGTCGGAGGTGGGTCCTCGAACGCACTACCTCCGGG